>DAISYU010000091.1:0-13036 GCA_036825155.1 Thermodesulfobacteriota bacterium
GCCACCGAGATCAGGCATCTGCAGCGCACCGAAGTGCTCGAGGCCATGGAGCCGTTCGGCAAGGGACAGAAAGGCTCTTCTGCCATGCCCCATAAGAAGAACCCCATTCTCTCGGAGAACATCACGGGCATGGCCCGCCTCCTGAGAGGGTATTGCCTCTCGGCACTGGAGAACGTGGCGCTCTGGCACGAACGGGACATCTCTCATTCGAGCGTGGAGCGGGTGATCGGCCCTGATGCGACAATCATCCTCGATTTCTCTCTCAAACGGCTGCAGGGACTCATAGAAGGACTTGTCGTGTATCCCGAAAACATGCAGAAGAACATCGATATCACCAGAGGATTGTGGCACTCCCAGGGAGTGCTCCTGGCGCTGGTGGAAAAGGGAATTGCCAGAGACGAGGCCTACCGTTGGGTGCAGAGAAACGCGCTCAAGGTCTGGGAAAACAGAGAAGATTTTCAGGACCTCCTGAGAAAAGATGATGATGTCATGAATGTTCTCAATGCGCAGGAGATTGAGAAGCTCTTTGACATTTCCCATCACCTTGCATATGTTGATACCATCTTTGAAAGGGTTTTCCATGAATAAAATTGATGAATTGAGAGAGCTCATTAAGAGCGATGCAGTCAAGTACGGCAAATTCATCCTTGCCTCGGGCAGGGAGTCCGATCTCTATGTGGACCTGAGAAAGGTAACGCTGAACCCGAAAGGGGCACTGCTCATAGGATCCATCATCTTTGACATGATAAAGGAACGATCCATAGATGCAATTGGCGGCATGTCGCTGGGTGCCGATCCCATTGCCGTTGCGTCGAGCCTCGTTGCCTATCAGGCAGGGCGTACCATCAATGCCTTTCTCGTCAGGAAAGGGAAAAAGGACCACGGCACGAAAAACATGATCGAAGGACCCTTTGAAAAGGGGTACAGGGTCGTGGTCGTCGAAGATGTGATAACAACCGGCTCCAGCACCATTACTGCGATAGAGCATATCGAGGAAGCGGGCATGGTTGTTGATATGGTGATCGGTATTCTGGACAGATCTGAAGGAGGGAGAGAGGCCATAGAAAAGCTCGGCTATGAGGTCCGTTCCATACTAGAGAGAAAAGATCTTTAATCTTTTATGGACATCCGGTTCTTATTTAATGTTATCTTATTTATAGCTGTATGTTTATGCCTGCCTGTTTCGGACATCAGCGGGCATGAGTCGATCCCGGTGTCTTTAATCAGTATGGATCAGGGAACATACAGCATCTGCGTAGACAAGTCTCAGCAGCGTCTGCATCTCTTCGCTGGCAGAGACGAGGTTTTGAGCCTTCCCTGCTCAACGGGCATGAATCCCGGCGACAAACAGATTGAAGGAGATAGGCGCACCCCTGAGGGCATATACTTCTTTAAAGAGATTCTCCATGATGAGGAGCTTCCGGGGTTTTACGGCTGGCGGGCATACGTCCTGAATTATCCCAACCCGATTGATGTCGCCAGGAAAAAGAACGGAAACGGTATCTGGATACACGGAAGAATCATTCCCCTGGATTCCACCGATACCAAGGGGTGTATCTCGCTGACCAATGATGACCTTAAGAAGCTCTCAGGATACCTGAAAGCATATCGAACCCCCATCATCAGTATCGATGACATGATCTATATCGATGAAGATTCCATCAATGCCATGGAAAAGGTATATACAAACTTTATCCACTCCTGGCTGGATGCATGGGCGAACAAAGACGTCGAGCGGTATCGGTCGTGCTACTCTCCCCGCTTCACCGATACCCTCAGGGGAGATGATCTCGATACATATATCGAACGGAAACAACAGACCTTTGAAAAGTACGATTACATATCCATACTCACGAACGGCATCAGGATTGTCGGTGCAGACGGGTATGTGATCGGTTATTTCCTGATGGACTTTGCCGGCGGAGGTTTCCAGAGCTCAGGCGTCAAGTTTGTATATCTGGAGAACGGCCGGAGCGGACCGAAGATTCTGGCTGAAGAGTTCTTGCCTCTCAAGAATGTTCCCTACTGGGAACAGGAGGCCAATGAACTTATGGAAAAGGAGCGTGATTCTCTCATGGCGTTCTTAGACACATGGAAAACCTCCTGGGAGACTAAGGATCTTGATAAGATGAAGGACTGTTATGCATGGTCCTTCCCTTCACGAGATGAATATTTTGCACAGAAGCAGAGAAATCTTGAACCTTACCGAGATATACAGGTAATGTTTGATGATATAGAGACGAACCGCGAAGGGGTGTACTGGGAACTGCGGGCCAGACAGAAATTCACCTCCGATTGTTACCAGGATACAGGGATGAAAGAACTGCAACTCATCAGGACAAATAAAGGCTTTTTTATAACAGGAGAAAAATGGGAACGTATCTATGAGGAATCGTGAGCCGTACCAGATCATTATTATGCGTCCGACCGGTGAAAGGCCGGTGATGACCGTCCGGTCATTCTGGGCCAGGCTGATACTCATCTCGATCATAGCTCTTGTGGCCGCCATGGGCATCATGACCGTTATGCTGCTGGATGCCCGTCATACCGGGGAGAAGCAGGAGCAGACAATCGCCATGCGGGCGCAAGAACTCAAGGATCTCAATATCCTCCTGATGCGCAAGGACGAAGAGATCATCTCCCTGAAAAAGAAACTCAGCATGAGTATTACCCATAAGGCCGTACCCGTACCCGAGGTCACTAAGCCTCTGCCGAAACTGTTTCCTCCTATCGTTGAAATAACCGATGTCTCTGTCGGAGGAGATCGGCTCCTGTTCAAGATCGTCAACCTCAAGTCACAGCAGCCGGAGATGGCAACGGGATATGTGTATGCAGTGTTCAAAAAGGGAGATGAATATGCATGCTATCCTGATGTAAAGCTCGATGAAGGACTGCCTGTGGAAAAGAACAGGGGGCATGCCTTTACCATAAAGAACTTCAAACCCATGAGTATTAAGATGCCGCAGACGATAGGAATCTGGGACACCGTGAACTTCTATATATTCGATGATGAAGAAAAGCTGCGTCTTGCAATGCCCGTCAACAGGGTGCAGCTCCAGTAGCCGGTATGAATCATATGCTTAAAAGACGACTCATCTGTATCATTCTTGCCCTTATAATTCCCCTGACAGGATATGCCGGACGAACCCACGAGGTATTCTTCAAGGGAACAGATCACGAACTGGATATATACCGCATACACGGACAGGAGGAAGGACCCACCCTGATGATCATGGGCGGCATTCAGGGCAATGAGCCGGGCGGCTACCTCGCAGCTGACCTTTACGTGGACATGGGTCTGAAAAAGGGGAATCTGATCGTGGTTCCCAGGGCCAACTTCTATTCGATCCTTGTCAATGACCGGGGTCCCAACGGTGACATGAACCGGAAGTTTGCCGATGCCGCAAGCGTCGATCCGGACAGTGACGTTGTGAAAAAGATCAAGGACCTCATGGCCGAAGCGGACTATTTCCTCAATATGCACGACGGCTCGGGTTTTTATCATCCCGACTACATCGACAACATGCACAATCCCAGACGGTTCGGGCAGTCCATCATAACTGATTCCGCTGTCTATACAACGCCTGACGGGGTGGTTTACGACCTCGAAGGCATGGCGAACCGGATCATCGAACGGGTGAATACATCCATACATGACGAGGAGTACCGGTTCCGTTTCAATAATCACCAGACAGCATCCATGGACAGTATTCACAAAGAACAGCGGAAGTCCGCAACGTATTATATGCTCACGAAATTGAACAGGCCGGCATTTGCCAGCGAGACATCGAAATCCATCAAGGATTTCAGGAAACGGGTTGTCTTCCAGACCATGGTGGTCAATGCATTCATGAAAGAGGTCGGGATCGAGCCTGCGCAGCCGAGCATCTATATCGATCCCCCCATGCTGGAATATGTTCTGGTGTCGCTGAACAACGCCAGCCCAATCGCCGTAGGTGAAAATGAGCATCTCTTTGTCAACCGTGGCGATACCTTGAAGGTCACGGATATCAAGGCGAATTATACCCGCGGGGTGATCGCAGATATCAGAGGCTATGGACAGATAAACGATACGGGAAAGGAGCTGACGATAGAAAATTCCACAACGGTGGACGTGAGGAAAGATATGTTCCCGTGCGGAAAGATCTATGTCGATATCATCCCGCACGCAAACAGGACATGGCTCATCATCGAGATAAATGATGTGGACTATGCACTGAAACCCGATGATGTCCTCAATGCACCCATAGGCTCTGTCCTTGTGGTCAGAGACCTGGTATACAGGGGGTCTACGAGCCACGGACTCAATGTCAATTTCAAGGGATTTGTCTCCAACTGGGACGACAATACCGGCGAAGACCGTGGGCATCCCATCAATACATCCGCACTGCTCTCCCGGTATGCCCAGCGGATCGATGATGATACCAGACGATACCGGATATCCGCCATGCAGGGCGAGACGCCGGTTGCGAACTTCTTTATCGATCTGAAGGTGAAGAATTGATGAACATCCTTGCGATAGAGACCTCATGTGATGAAACCGCAGCGGCAGTGGCAACCGATACAGGGGAGATCCTCTCCAATGTCGTTGCCAGCCAGATAGCCGATCACGCTGCCTTCGGCGGGGTCGTTCCCGAGATAGCATCGAGGAGACATATAGAACTCATAGACCCGGTGGTAACACAGGCAATGGATGAAGCCGGCCTTGAGTATCAGGATCTGGGAGGAGTTGCCGTCACCCAGGGACCCGGGCTGGTGGGGGCATTGCTGGTGGGGATCTCCTTTGCAAAGGCGCTTGCTTACGGGTTGCATATACCGCTGTGCGGCATAAACCATCTGGAGGGGCATCTGTGTGCTGCACAAATCGATCATGCGGTCACCTACCCCCACATCGGCATGGTTGTCTCAGGCGGACATACATCCCTCTACCTTGTGAGGTCGCCTTCCGAGATCACCCAGATAGGCCAGACCCTTGATGACGCTGCGGGAGAGGCCTTCGACAAAGTGGCCAAACTGTTGGGGCTCGGCTATCCCGGCGGGGTGATCATTGAAAAGATATCCAGGGGAATAGAACCCCATGGGATCGATCTGCCTCGCCCCATGATGAACGACGACAGTTACGACTTCAGTTTCTCCGGACTGAAAACAGCGGTGCTCAACCGCGTTATCAAGCAGGAGATATTCCCGGAGATGGACCTGCGATTCTCCGGCCTTCCTGAAGAAAAGAAGCCCATGCCGGGGAAAGAGGACCTGGTCTGCACCATTGCCGCATCATTCCAGGAGGCCGTTGTAGACGTACTTGTGACAAAGGCAATCAAGGCGGTAAAAGACCATGGGATGAATCTCCTCGTGGTGAGCGGCGGTGTGGCGAGCAATACCGCGCTGAGGTCTCGCCTTGGGTCCTGTGCGGATGAAGAGGGTATCGGCCTTATCATCCCTGAGCGGAAATACTGTACCGACAATGCAGCCATGATCGCCATTGCCAGCATCAGGTATTTCAAAGACGGCCTTTATTCCTCCCTTGATATGAATGCACGCTCGAGATGGCCCTCGATTACCAGGACCGATTCTGATACATAGGATCCCTCAATAATCTGGTGCACTATTCCGGGTGAAGGAAGGAACAGCACAATGAAAGCAAAAAGGTCGCTCGGGCAGAACTTTCTGGTCAATGTCGGTATCGCCGAGAAGATCACCAACCTTGCTCAACCTGCGCCGGACGATCATATTCTCGAGATCGGCCCGGGCAGAGGAATTCTCACTAGGATCCTTGCGCAGAGAGCCTCTCATGTCACTGCCGTGGAAAAAGACGACCACCTCTATGACCAGCTCTGTGCTGCATTTGCAGGTCAGCGCAATGTTAAACTCATACACGGTGACATCTTGGAATGCGATCTTTCCGCCCTGATCGGATCAGGAACCAAGATCGTTGCGAACCTTCCGTACAATATCGCCTCACAACTGATTATCCGTCTTACTGATTTTGCAGATGAGCTCTCTTCGGTGGTTGTCATGGTACAAAAGGAGGTCGCCGAAAGGATCTGCGCCCGCACCGGACAGAAGGAGTACTCCGGGCTTTCCGTGCTGGTTTCTTCCGCCTTTGAAGCGGTGCCCTCCTTTACCGTTTCACCGAACAATTTTATCCCGGCGCCAAAGGTTACGTCCCAGGTGATCAAGCTCCTGCCCCGAAAAAACCCGGTTCCCCAGGCAGAAAGAACGGTATTTAAACAGGTGGTGTTCCAGGCCTTTGCACAGAGGAGGAAGATGCTCAAGAACTCCCTGCTGGGCCTTGTGAGCATGGACAAAGAACTCCTGCAGGAGATTGCCGGGGATGCACAGATCGATCTGACCAAGCGGCCGCAGGACCTTTCATCCGAAGATTACCACCGGTTAAGTCTCGCCTATACAAACCGATCGACCCTTAAAGAGTGAGCTGAGAATCCAGGGTTATACTCCTTGCCGGCGGTTACAATCCGGTTACGACTCAGTTACAATTCATTGTAACCAGAAGTACGAGCAGGTAATCAATGTAATCGTCATAAAATAGTCATTTAATCTTTTGCTCTCTTTATCTAATTGTTTTTGTTACTTTTTCCGATTTGCCTAGAAGCGTCACATAATTGGCATGTGGATTGCCTTATAGCCCCTAGATCGTAAAGATCTGGGGGGGGTATAAGGTGAGAGACATTACAATAATTCTTATTGGCTGTTTGGTGCTTGTGCTTATCAGTTTTCCCGCTTTTTCCGCAGAGTACAAATCTGACGAAGTCATCGTAAAATTCAAGGCGGATCATTCCATGAGCAGTTCCATGGTTACCGGAGATGACAACCGGGCGATGACCATAGCCGTGGACGATGCTGGGGAGGCTTTGCAGGAACTCTCTGATAACGAAGAAATCGAATACGTGGAACCCAACTTTGTCATAGAAGCGGAAGATATTCCGAATGACTGGCCCTATCTCGAGAGCGAGTGGGATGATACCGACATTATAGAGGCATGGGGAGCTATCGATGTTTCCGGGCCGGGCACTCAGGTGGTGATTGCCGTTGTGGATTCCGGGGTCGATCTCGATCATCCGGAACTGGCCGGCAGACTCATTGCAGGGTATGACTTTGCAAACAACGACACCGTTCCTGAGGATGACACAGGCCATGGAACCAAGGTCTGTGGTATTCTTGGGGCAATCGGCAATAATAATGTAGGGATTGCTGGTGTAGCGTGGAATGTCGACATCGCAATCATGCCTCTGAAGTTCATGAAAAACAACGACGGAAAAACCACAGGATCCCTTTCCGATGCAATCGATGCCATCTACTACGCCGTCAATAACGGAGCCGACATCATCAATGCGAGCTGGGGATTCTACTCATATTCCGCCTCTTTGGGAGAGGCGGTTCAGTATGCACGGGACCATGGCGTGTTGTTCATCGCTTCGGCCGGAAATAAGAGCCAGGACAACGACATAAACGACCACTACCCGTCGAATTATCCGTATGACAACGTCATCGCCGTGGCTGCCATGAACCGGTATGGTGACCTGGCAAGCTTTTCAAACTATGGCGAAGAGACTGTTGATATCGCCGCACCGGGCGACGGGCTTTCAACAACCATTCCGGGCGGATATTCCAGCTGGGTATCAGGGACCTCCTTTGCAACGCCCTTTGTCACCGGCGTGGTCGCCATGGTGATATCGCAATCCCCGGACCTGGACTATATCAGCGTGAGAAATGCCCTGCTCGATACCACGGTCATGGATGGGAGCTACACTCAGGATCTTCTGCTGAGCGGCGGGTGCGTGAATGCCTATAATGCACTCCAGGCCGAAGAGAGTTTCGATGCATCATCCAAGGCGACAACCTCACCGAGTACTACACAATCGAGCGCTCCGTCAGCTGAGTCCGGAGGCGGTGGCGGAGGATGTATGATCCAGAGCACGAAAGATGCCAACTCTGCACTGACCATCATCCTGTTGACTTCTTTGATAGTCTTGTTCCAGGTGTCACGCGCGAGACATCAGGAATAACCTATACCCCCTGCCCCCCTATGATTAGGGGGGCAAACCCCAATTTCAAATGAAAAAACCTTCGGCTCAAGCCGAAGGTTTTCTTGTGTGCAGAAGAAAAGAACCCCCGCTACTAACGGAGGTTCTTTCAGAGTTATTCAGGATTAATCCTTTCCCTGACAACGAAAAGAGTTTTTCCTTAGATGCTTTCTATAGCCATAGCCATACCCTGACCACCACCAATGCACAGAGATGCAAGGCCGAGTTCGACATTGCGGCGCTTCATTTCATTTATCAGGGCGATAACTATACGGGCCCCGGTGCAGCCGATAGGATGGCCGATGGAGATGCCTGATCCGTTGACATTGGTTATATCCGGGTTGATATCCAGTTCCCTCATGCATGCTATGGCCTGGGAAGCGAATGCCTCGTTCAGCTCAAAGAGACCGTAATCCTTGATGGAGGTACCGGTGATTCTCATGAGCTTCCGTACCGCCGGGATCGGTCCGAGGCCCATGTATGCAGGATCCACGCCACCGGATGCATATCCCTTGATCCGGGCAATCGGGGCAAGCCCGAGTTCCTTTGCCTTGTCCTCGCTCATGATGAGGCATGCGGCTGCGGCATCGTTAATCCCCGAAGCATTCCCGGCTGTGACGGACCCGTCTTTCTTGAAGGCGGGCTTGAGCTTTGCCATCTTTTCCAGCGTGGTATCCATCGGGCGTTCATCGGTATCGAATATGATGGGATCACCCTTTCTCTGGGGGATGACGACAGGGACGATCTCATCCTTGAGGATCCCCGAGCTGATGGCTGCCCTGGCCCTCATATGACTGTCGTATGCAAGTTTATCCTGTTCTTCCCTGGTGATGCCGTATTTCTCCACGATATTCTCCGCCGTAATGCCCATGTGATAACCATAGAAAATCTCGTAGAGACCGTCAAATACCATGAGGTCGGTGGTCTTGCCGAAGGGCATGTCCATCCTGTGGCCCCACCTTGCGTTCGGCAGGGCAATGGGGGCATCGCTCATGTTCTCCATACCGCCGGCAATCACGATATCATTGTCACCTGCCTTGATGGTAGAGGCGGCCAGGGCAAGGGCCTTCATCCCGGATGCGCATATCTTGTTGACGGTAATAGCGGTGGTCTCCTTCGGCAGTCCTGCCCGGATCATGGCCTGCCGGCCAGAATTCTGTCCCTGGCCAGCCTGGACGACATTGCCCATTATTACTTCATCGACCTGGATCTTCTCGAGGGAGTCTTCCCAGTTGTAGTACTTTTCCTCGATAGGGGACAGGCCTGCATCTTTAAAGGTATCAGGCATCTCATTTTTTGCATTGGCTGGCATCTCCGGTCTGAGTCCACACTTCAGCAGTGTTTCCCGGATTACCAGCGCTCCCAGGTCCTTCGCTGGCACGGTTTTCAGGGACCCGCCAAAAGAACCTACTGCTGTCCTTACTCCGCTTACTATAACGACGTTCGACATAGTGCCTCCTTGTCAGACATAATTTGTGTCGGGTTAGATTTTGTCCTACTATTCCACAATAGATAGGCTAAGGCAACAATGAATCCCACCTCATTTTTTCTCATTTCATAACCCTTGATTAAGACACATCATCGGTGTAAGTTTCACCTATGGACAGGTATCTCGATTCTTTCGTGAATCGGTACAAGATGTACCTCATGGATCTAAAAGGTCTTTCCCCTGAGACGTACCGGGCATATCTGAATGATACAAGACATCTGCTTGCCTTCCTCGATGAAAAAGGGATTGATATCCCGGATCGGTCCGTTGTGAGGGCATACATGCTCAAGCTTCACAGACTCTACGACAGGTCGAGCATCAACCGGAAACTGAGCTCTTTGCGGGGATTCTTCGATTTTGTCATGACGCAGTCGGACCTCAAGGTAAACCCCTTCTCCCATGTGAGGTCATTAAAGAAGAAAGAGGATCTGCCGGGATTTCTCACCCCGGAGGAAATAATCGATATGATCGAATGTACCACCGATCTTCGAGACCGGGCTATCCTGGAGCTCCTGTACTCAACAGGCATCAGGGTGGGTGAAGTGGAAACAATGAACTGCATGGATGTTGATGTGAAATCCGGATTTATCCTGGTGACCGGCAAGGGCTCGAAACAGCGGAGAGTGCCCGTGGGCGAACGCGCCCTGGCAGCAATCAGGGCTTACCTGATCAGCAGAGGCATTGAAGATCCCATCTACTGCCCTGAGCCGCTTTTCTTGAACACGCGGGGGAAACGGCTCATGACCAGGAGTATTCGCCGGGCCGTATACAAGTGGTCGGATGCAGTTGCCCTCAGGCGGCATGTCAGTCCTCATGTCATACGGCACACGTTTGCAACCCACCTGCTCGATGCCGGTGCGGATCTGCGGTCCATTCAGGAAATGCTCGGCCACGCAAGCCTGTCCACAACGCAGCGGTATACTCATTTAACCCTAGACAAATTAATGGATGTGTATGATAAGGCTCATCCTAAGGCAAAGGAGGAGTGATGGAGATACGTGGAACGACCATATTGTGCGTACGCAAAGCCGGCAGGGTGGTGATTGCAGGTGACGGTCAGGTAACCATGAACAATGTCGTTTTAAAGGCAAATGCACGCAAGATCAGAAAGCTCTATGAAGACAAGGTCCTGGCAGGATTTGCAGGCTCGACATCTGATGCCTTTACCCTCTTTGAACGGTTTGAGGCGAAGCTCAAGGAATATCGGGGCAATCTCACCCGAGCAGCAGTGGAAATGGGCAAGGACTGGCGGACAGACCGGGTCTTAAGGCGTCTCGAGGCGCTCATGATCGTTGCCGACACCTCTAAGACCTTCCTGCTCTCCGGCACCGGAGATGTGATAGAGCCGGACGATGATATCTGCGGTATCGGCTCCGGAGGACACTATGCCATGGCTGCCGCCAAGGCTCTCATGCACTATACCGATTTCTCTGCCATGGAAATCGCCACCAAGTCCATGGATATCGCCTCAGACATATGCATCTACACAAACAAATCTATCGTTTATGAGGAACTGTCATGAGTGATCTCACCCCCAAAGAGATAGTGGCTGAGCTCGACAAGTACATTGTAGGGCAGGACAAGGCAAAGCGTGCCGTTGCCATATCACTGAGAAACCGGTGGAGACGCCAGCGGGTCGCCGAAGACATGAGAGAGGATATCTATCCGAAGAACATCATACTCATCGGTCCCACCGGTGTAGGCAAGACCGAGATCGCCCGTCGTCTGGCAAAACTCGCGGATGCACCATTCATCAAGGTGGAGGCCTCGAAATTCACCGAGGTCGGGTACGTGGGCAGGGATGTCGAATCCATAGTACGCGATCTCATGAGAATGGGTGTGCAGATGGTACAGAACGAAGAGAGCGAGCGGGTCAAGACCAAGGCCCGTGAGATAGCCCAGGAACGGGTGCTCGACCATCTCCTCCCCGTACGGAAAGATGCCGAGGTCCATTCCGAGAGCAGGGAAAAACTCAGAAAGATGCTTGCCGAGGGGGCGCTGGACGATCGGATCATCGAAGTGGAGGCACGCGAGACCACCATGCCTACGGTGGAAATCTTCTCCGGCCAGGGGCTTGAAGAGATGGGAATCGATTTCAAGGAGATGTTCTCGAACTTCCTGCCGAAAAAAACAAGGCGGAAAAAGATGAGTGTCAAGGATGCCCTGGAATTTCTGACCTCTTCGGAAGTATCCCGTCTCATCGATATGGAAAAGGTCACGCAGGAGGCCAGGGAACGTGTGGAAAACTCAGGCATCGTCTTTATCGACGAGCTCGACAAGGTTTCCGGCAGGGAATCCACCCATGGCCCTGATGTTTCCAGGGAAGGTGTGCAGAGAGACCTGCTGCCCATTGTGGAAGGAACAACGGTCAATACCAAGTTCGGGCCGGTCAAAACGGATCATATCCTCTTCATCGGCTCAGGGGCCTTTCATGTAAGCAAGCCATCCGATCTCATCCCGGAGTTGCAGGGCAGATTCCCCATCAGGGAAGAGTTGAACCCCCTGACCCAGGAGGATTTCATGCGAATCCTCGTGGAACCCCAGAATGCCCTGATAAAGCAGTATCGGGCCTTGCTTGAAACAGAAGGTGTCCACCTCGTGTTCAGCGACGACTCCATCGCCGAGATCGCACGCATTGCACAGTATATAAACGACCATACGGAGAATATCGGTGCACGAAGGCTGCACACGGTTCTCGAAAAGCTTCTCGAAGAGATATCATTTGATGCGACCGATCTTGACGGCGAGATCACCGTGGATGCCGCCTATGTGAACAACAGGCTGGACCCCATTATGAAGAAAGAAGACCTGAGCAAGTATATACTCTAAAGAATCTCTCGGGAGTTCGAGATGCAAGGCAGTACGAGCGGGTGAGCTCAAGAAGCGAGGCATCCGGCTTCGTCTTCGACTACGCCGGACAGGGAAGGCAGTTAATCAAGATTGCTCCTGACCTCAGGCATCCTGCTTCGCCCCTGGCTACGCAGGACATGGAAGAGAAACACATTTCGAATCTCGAATTGCGAATCTTGAATTTTGGAATCGGAAATCCTGGAAAAATACCTTTGTGGGAGCGGCTTGAGCCGCGATGAAAAGACATCGCACCTGAAGGTGCTCCCACAGACAAAAAGCACTGAATACTGAAAAACCAAAACATTCAAAAAGGGTTACCGTGACTATCGTTTTTTGGCAACCACCTCTGTCAGATCAGATCGAAACTATTTCATGTTAGGTCTATCATAAGTGCCGAGCCCAAACATTGTTTCTCCTGATTACTGGCTTTATTCTTCTGCATCTCATCATCTTTTCCTAACAGTCTAAACACCTACAGCCTAAAAAGCTGTCTCCTGGATTCTATTTTCATAGCCCCTTTAAACCTTACACCTCATGCCTCATGCCCTACCCCCCTGTCCCGCATCCTCGCATATACCTTGGGTATTCTTTTAGGCCCCGCATTATTTCTCCGGGCACATTGCGAAAAGCTGTGGTAATATAGGTGCAAGGAGGT
>DAISYU010000092.1:0-12914 GCA_036825155.1 Thermodesulfobacteriota bacterium
TCCTTGATTCCCGGTGGTATTATTCGGACCTGTTTTTTCGTGTCTGATCCAGGACAGTTTCCATCGACGTGATGAATTCTTCTTCCTGCCCCTGTTGGATGACGGATGCAGCGGTGAACCTATGACATCCGTCCGCAGTGCCGGAGACCAGGGCAGTGGCTCGGGGGATGAGGGTCATGAAATCCGGAAGGTCACCCAGCTGTATCGATTTCTTCAATTCAGCCGTCACCCGTGCGGAAATCTTTGTCAGTGACTGTTTGAGAGTTCCGATGCCGGGCATTTCTGCAGGCAGGTGCTGGAACCCGATGAGGTATTTTTCCGGCGCTGCCAGTCCTTCATGGATAAGGTGCTCCAGGAACAGGCCGATGGCCTTTACCCCCATGGGAGAAAACCGGTCCTGTACATCCACCCACTGAACATGCTTTGTTTCTGTAAGTCTTTGTGTGCGGATGGCTTGTGTTTCTCTGGTGAATAATGATGTTTTCATCTCCTCGAGCTGACCGCAGACCTGGAATGCTCTATCCTGGTCTTCTCCCAGGAGGAAGTCCACCCCTGTCTGGGCGCTGCCGGAGTAGAATCCTATTGAGCCTAGAAGGTTCAGCATTTCCACTACTTCGCGGGCTGTTCTGTTCATATAACGGGGGATGGTGAAACCGTCCGGGGACTTTATCAGTTCTCCCTGGCTGAGTGCTGTCTCGAGAAGCATGAGGTTTATGCCGGTGAGCGAACCTTTCTGGTCCTGTCCGTCACCTATGGCACCGAGCACCCCCAGAAGCGACGGCAGCCCCTCGTCATGTGCCGATAGGAGAGGGGCCTCCCTGAGCAGTTCCCGGGCGAAGATCGCACACACAGAGGCGCCCGATGCATCGTCATCGCCGCTGATGCCGAAACGTTCCACATTGAGGTGTACAACGTTGGCCGGAACGTCTCCTCCGGGCAGATGATGGTCAAGGATGATCACCAGTGGATTGTCGAACGAATACCTTCCTATCATGCCCGACGACTGGCCTCCCAGGTCTGCATATACGATGATACTGCCGGAGTCCGCATGGACTTTGCTGATTATGGGCTCGTGCACCTTTTCCACCGGAAGCAGCCGGAAATCCAGACCTGCAATGCTAAGTGCGTGGGAAAGGATTGCCCCTGCCGCAATGCCGTCTGCATCGTTGTGATGGACCACGGTCATCGGCAGACGTTCCTTCTGAGCTGTTTTCATAAAGAGGACAGCTGCCCTGCGGTGTTCCGCGATGAATTCATGGAGTCGGTTCATAGTCATCCATTCATGCTTCCAATGGGAAGAGGCTGCCGGTCTTCTTGTCGAAGACGAGGATATTTTCCGGAGGCAGGTGCATGCGGATCTTTGCCCCGGGAGAGAGATTCACCTCCTGGGTTACCAGGAGACTGAACTGGAATGTCCCGTGACGCACCCGAAGCACGGTCTCGGGTCCGGAGGGCAGGATTGTCCTCACCTCTCCCACGATGGTGTTGACCCGGTCCTCCTCCACTATGGCGATGTTTTCCGGCCGGATGGCCGCCACCACATCGATGCCGGGCTGGATATCGGTGTAGGCAGTTTTCAGAGCGAGGTGTCCGTCCTCAACAAAGATGCCTTCGTCATCGCCTTTTTTACCTGTCCTGCCCTCGATCATGTTGATGGTGGGGCTTCCGATGAAGTCTGCCACAAAGAGGTTTGCCGGGCGGTTGTAGATGGTTTTGGGAGGTGCCAGCTGTTCTATGACGCCCTTGTTTATCACAGCGATATTACTCGCCATGGTCTGCGCCTCCACCTGGTCGTGCGTCACATAAACAGTTGTCGCCCCTGTCTGGGAATGTATGTTCTTGATCTCGGCGCGCATCTCGAGCCGGAGTTTCGCGTCGAGGTTTGACAGGGGTTCGTCCATGAGCAGGATATCAGGCCTGTTCACCAGCATCCTCGCCAGGGCCACCCGCTGCTGCTGTCCGCCGCTCATTTCCTGGGGATAGCGCTGTTTCATGCCTTCGAGCTGCATGTATTCAAGGATTTTTTCCACCTTCTCTGCAACTATCTGGGAACTCTCTCTCTTCACCTTGAGGCCGAATGCGATATTTTCAAACACCGTCATGTGCGGCCACAGGGCATAGCTCTGGAACACGAGGCCCACCGCCCGCTCTCTGGCAGGGACAAACACCCCCTTGCTGCTGGAAAACACGAGCCTGTCCTTGATGAAGATATCACCCTCGGTCGGGATCTCGAGGCCCGCAATCATCCGCAGGATCGTGGTCTTGCCGCAGCCTGACGGCCCCAGGAGTATGAGAAATTCCTTTTCGCTGATGGAAAAGGTCACATTGTCCACGGCCAGCACACTACCGAAGACTTTTGTCAGGTTCCGTACCTCGATGATGGGAGCATCCATAGCTTCTTTCCGTTCCTATTCTAGAATTGTGCACGCAGTGCATGTCTTGATCATATAGTACCCTTCTTGCCCATTCTCCGGGAGAGCAATTCTCCGAATACGACGATCACGATGATCAGTACGCTGATGGCGCTTGAAAACTGCGAATAGCCCTGTTCCTGATATCTGAAGGTCATGGTGGTCAGCGTCCTGGTCTCCGGTGTCACGAGCAGGATGATCAGGGAGAGTTCCCTCATGACCGTGATGAACACGAGGACGAATCCCGAGATAGCCCCCTGGATAGACAGCGGCAGGATGATCTTTCTGAAGCGGGTGGTCCATCTGGCGCCAAGGGTTTCCGATGCCTCTTCCAGTTCGCTCCCGATCTGCAGCATGGACGTTATGCCGGCCCTGCCGGTAAAGGGGAGGTTCTTGGCAATGCACACCAGGGCGACGAGGAAGAAGGTACCGTACAGTGCCGGGAGAGGGCCGATCCTGTGGGAGAACAGGGCGAGATAGAGGGCGCCGAATGCTATGCCGGGGACGAGGTAGGGGAGAAAGGACATCTGCTCGACCATAGAGGAGAGCTTGGTGTTCTTTCCCTTCACCACGGCGTAGCCGATGAAGATGCCGAAGAATCCCGCAAGGACAGAGGCGGTCAGTGCCAGCTTGATACTGTTCCATGCCGCGCCGAGTATGGCCGGGTTTCTCAGTATGCCGGCTTCACCTTCGGCAAATGCCGTGTTTGCCTTGCCTATCCAGAACAGGAGTGTCAGGTGTTTGAGCGAATAGTCGTCCGGATAGAGGGTGAGCGTCTGCCACAGGATGAGCAGGAACGGCATAAAGACCGAGACGAAAAACAGCAGGGCAATGATGCATAAGATCAGGTAGCGCAGGTTCCCAAGCGGAGACTCTGTGACGCGGAAGCCCTTGCCCGCAATGGTGACATAGCTTTTGCTCCTGCCGATCATTTTCTGGTTGAAATAGATGATGGCAGAAGAGATCGCGATGAGAACAAAGGCGAGGATGTAGCCCACCGAGGGAACGCGGTTGATGATATTCGAGTAGATCTGGGTGGACAGCGTATAGTACCGCACCGGCGTACCCAGGAAGTACGGCGTTCCGAAGGTGCCCAGGACCCTCGAGAACGTCAGTATGAAACTGGAAAGCAGCGCCGGCAGTACCAGCGGAAAGGTGATACGTCTCAGGATATGGGCCCTGCCGGCCCCCAGGATTTCACCCGATTCCTCCAGACGCGAGTCGATACTGGTGAGTGCCGCTGATACGAGGAGAAAGGTAAAGGGAAAGTAGTGGATCGACAGCGTCACCACGATGGGGAGATACCCGTATGAGAGCCAGTCCGGCGGGCTCACACCGGTGAGGTACTGGAAGACGCCGGCAGCCCCTCCGATCCGTTCGTTCTTGAAGAGGTTGAGCCAGGCAAGTGCATGGATGTATGACGGGATGACGTAGGGAAGCACTGCCACCGTTGCTATGGTCTTTTTGAACGGGAGGTCACTTCGGGAGACCAGCCAGGCCAGGAACGACCCGATGATCATGGCGCATGCAGATACGCTCAGCGAGGTGGTGACGGAATTGAACAGCGGGCGTGAAAGGATGTTCCTGGTCAGCGGGCTTGCGAATACCCGTTTCCAGTGAAAGAGGGTGAACTCCCCGGGTTCGGCGCTGCGGGAAAGACGTGTGTCGGCGAACTGCCAGACAAAGGAGTCCTGCACCATCTTGGCAAAGGGCAGAAGAACGATGAACAGCAGGATCGCCAGCAGGATCAGTGAGATAACGATATGTGGCCTGCGGATATAATTCTTAAACCGGCTGTATGAGTGCACTATTCTCTGTCTCTTCATCGGCGCAACAGGTCCTGAGGTCTATCGCATGCACAGGCAGCTACACTGCCCGCATGGATCGTCTGCAGGTCCACGGGGGATAAGTATAGCCCATCCCCCGTATATTGTGGCAGGTTTATTTGAGATTTGCCACCCAGAAATCAAGAACCTTCTGTCCGTTGTTCCAGGCAAAGTTGGCATCCGCCTTCCAGAGTTTCAGGTCGGAGAGGCCCTTGGACCCTTCAGGCGGCGGCACATCCTTTCTTACCGGGAAGTTGCCCAGGACGTAATACGGCACGTATCCCTGTCCGCCTTTCTCGTCTCCCATCATCCACCGGATCAGGAGTTTTGCGGCATTGGGATGTTTCGCCTCGTTGACGATCCCCACGATTACATCTGTGGCAACGCCCATCACCGGTGAGACGTCCTCGATGACTTCGAATTTGAGATTCGGGTTCTTTTCCTTGTCCCGTAAGCGTGAATATGCCGTGAACCCCACAGGCGGATTCGCCTGGTCGGAAAGACCGACGGCCTTGGCTACGCTGTTTGTGGAACCCAGGATGATGGCGTCGTTGTTCAGCAGCCTGAGAATCCACTCATAGCCGGCATTCTCAACACCGGAACTCAGCTTGATATCCTCGCCGAACACCTTCTTGTATTCTGCCGCCATCTCGTCTGCATGCTGTACGATGGTTGCCAGCACCTCAACAAATTCCGACATCTTCTGTGGGTCGGGGAAGATAACGCGTCCCTTCCATTCGGGCTTTGTCAGATCCCACAGCGATTTTATGGGGGGTGAACTCATCTTCTCATTGTTGTAGATAAATGCATCCACGCTTGCGTGATGCACAAGGAGCGGCTCTTTATAGTCCGCAGGGATAAGGGCATCCAGATCCGAGGGAACATAGTTGAAGAGGAGCTTCTTGTTGTAGAGCTCATTGATGACCGTTGACGGGTCCTTGAGGAAGATTACGTCTGCAACATAGTTTTTTGCAGCCTGCTCGGCCAGGACCTTGGTGACGATCTCGGGCGAATCCATGTCGAAACCGTTTACCTTGATGCCGGGATATTTTTCCTCGAATGTCTTCCCGAATTTGAAGACCCTTGACGAATAGGAATAGATATTCACCTCTCCTTCCTTCTTTGCCGCCTCATAGAGCGCCTCTTCATTGAAAGGCTCTGCTGCTGCAGCGGAAAGGGAAAAACACAAGGCAAGGAACAAAACGCTTACTATTGAAACTGCTGTTCTCATGATATCCTCCTTTCGTTTCATAATTGATTATAAATACATATTTAAATTAACACCGCAGCGCAGAGAAAGCAAATGTTCAGACCCGATATTCGTACATTAAGTGTAAAAACAATCATGGTGCGGGAAACTTATGTGGAAATAGAATTCATAAGCATCGGCGGACAGACTTCAGAATGATAAGAGGAAGGCGCTGGGCATGAGACAATGAGAGCTGGAGCAGTGTAATACAGGAGTGATGGAGTAGTGGAGTATTGTATAAAAACCTTGAAAACTAAAGATCATATGTGAGAGCACCTGATAGCTGCGACTAAGGCGACGGGACATGCTGTAAAATAGGTATTTAAGATACCATATCATATCAACCCGTTGGAAAGAAAAGATTGACCCCCCTTGAAAATCGGTTGAGCCGTGTTATATGAAGTAGAAATGTAAAAGAAATGTAAAAGTAGATTGGAATGGTCTTGATATCGGGCCGGGATGAGCGGCTCTTTGATGGAAGAATGCACGACTGCACATGTGGGGAGGTCAGGAGAGAGATGGCGAAGAATGTCCTCGGAATAGATGCGGGATCGATCTCCATCGGCATCTGTGAACTCACACCGGACAAAGAGATCATCCGCACGATGTACCGGTTTCACCATGGCAGGATTGGGGACACCCTTGCCAGTATGCTCGAAGAGGTAGACTTCAAGGGGATAGGTGCAATTGCATCGACCCTTTCCACTCCCGAGGTCATGAGGGTTGTAACGAGGTACGATAACCATGTTGCCGTCATTGCTGCTGCGAAGTTTCTGCACGATTCAGCACGCGGGGTTCTCAATGTCGGCGGGGAGAAGTTCTCCCTGATCAGTTTCGACAGGCACGGCGATTATCAGAGCTGCAGGTCAAATACCTCCTGTGCTGCTGGAACCGGGAGTTTTCTCGACCAGCAGGCCCTGCGTCTTGATCTCAAAGACAGTGAAGAACTGAGCAGGATTGCATTGGAGAACACCGGGCCGGTGCCAAAGATCGCGTCACGATGCGCCGTCTTTGCCAAGACCGATCTGATCCATGCTCAGCAGGAAGGGTATTCACTGTCCGGGATCTGCGACGGGCTCTGCCATGGACTGGCCAGGAATATTGTCGATACGGTCTTTGCCCGGGATGACATAACCGGGCCGCTTGCGTTCTGCGGCGGGGTATCGAAGAACTTATCGGTTGCCCGGCACATACACGTTCAGACCGGCAAAGAGCTGCTCGTGGATGAATACTCGCATGTCTATGGCGCATTGGGAGCGGGTCTGTGTCTGATCAGGGATGGAAATTATGAGGAATATGATTTTTCATCTGTGCAGGATATCCTTGTGCAGGTTCAGGGGGAGAAGAACTACTTCCATGCCCCTCTTGTAGTGATGCGATGCGATTATCCTGATTTTACCGGTATCGAGTCATACGAATTCACCGTCAGGACCAGGAAGATCCCGGCCACAGTGGAGGTGGACGTATATGAAGAACTGGCAGGGAACCACTCGTATGAGGTCTACCTTGGCGTAGATGTAGGGTCCACAAGCACCAAGGCAGTGATCATGGATGTAGAAAAGAGGGTGCTGGCCGGTTTTTATACCTGGACAGCCGGCCGGCCCGTGGATGCAGTGTGTGCCTTGTGTGAGGCCATCGATGACCTGGTAAGGACAAAGGATATCCTCATCAATATCATCGGGGTCGGCGCTACCGGTTCGGGCAGGAAGCTCATCGGCAGGCTCATGAATGCGGACAGCGTGCTCGATGAAATAACAGCCCATGCCAGGGCTGCCTGCGAGCTGAACCCGGATGTGGATACCATCATAGAGATCGGCGGCCAGGACTCCAAATTCACCACCTTGAAGAACGGACAAGTGACCTTTTCCATCATGAACACGGTCTGCGCAGCAGGCACCGGCAGTTTCATCGAGGAGCAGGCGAGCAAGATGGGCTGCCCGCTTGGCGACTATTCCAGCAGGACCGAAGGGGTGCGCTCTCCCATATCCTCGGACCGCTGTACGGTATTCATGGAGAGGGACATGAACCACTATCTCTGCGAGGGATATGGTGCCGATGAGGTCCTTGCATCGGCCCTTCATTCCGTGTGCGAGAACTATCTCTCCAAGGTGGCCATCGAAGGGGCCATCGGGGATATCATATTTTTCCAGGGGGCAACCGCTAAAAACAAATCCCTGGTGGCCGCATTTGAACAGCGGCTGGAAAAGCCAATATTCGTCTCGAAATTCTGCCACATCACCGGTGCGTACGGTGCTGCACTGGTCCTTGCCGACGAAGCTGTAAAAAGCAGCCAATTTCGAGGGCTGGACCTCTATAAACAGCAGATCCCTGTGCGTTCCGAGGTATGCTCTCTGTGCACCAACCACTGCAAGATCACCATTGCACAGGTAGGCGGAGATAGCGTTGCCTACGGATTCTTATGCGGAAGAGACTATGATACGCAGCACTATGTAAACAACAATACCTCAGGGTTCGATCTCATAAGGGAGCGCTCAAGGATTTGTGCCCGGCCGCGCAAGGCTGCATACAGGAGGCAGGTGACCATCGGCCTGCCCGCTGCCCTGCATCTCTTTGAAGATCTGGACCTCTGGCAGTATTTTTTTGACGAGCTCTCCATCAGGACCATTGACAGCACGCAATACCGGGATGCACTCAAAGAGGGAAAGAAGCTTGCCGGTGCCGAATTCTGTGCGCCAATGGCCGCCCTTCACGGACATGTCAGTTACCTCCTGGACAAGGCGGATTATGTCTTTGTGCCGTACTACTTCGAAGAACGTAATGGGAACAGGCATGTCAGACGCCAGTACTGCTACTATACGCAGTTTGCCCCATCACTGGTATCAATCCTGGGGGGTGAGAAGAACGGACGTGTGCTCACGCCCCTGGTCAATTATCTCTACAACCGGCTCCATACGAAGCTGCAGCTGTACAAGATGCTGAAAAAGATCACACATGGAGAGGTAAGCATCATAGAGGTCTCCCAGGCATTTGACCGGGCAGTTGAGTACCGGCAGAGGTGTATCCGGCAGCTGCAGACGCGCTATGATCAGGAATTGAAGAAATCGGACAAGGTCTCCGTGGTGCTGCTGGGCAGACCGTATACGATTCTGTCTCCTGGGATGAACAAGGGTATCGTCGATATCTTTGCCGCCAGAGGCATCAAGGTGTTCTACCAGGACATGCTCACACTGCGGGGCGAAAACGACCCGTCTTTCTCAGCACTGCTCGATGATGTTCCGTGGAAGTATGCAGCAAGGATCCTCCAGGCAGCCCGTGAGGCGGCCGAAACAACGGGTGTGTATCCGGTGCTGGTCACCTCGTTCAGATGTTCGCCTGACTCGTTTGTTGTTGAATATTTCAAGAGGCTCATGAACACTCATGACAAACCCTACCTGATTCTCCAACTCGATGAACATGACTCAAACGTGGGGTATGAAACAAGGATCGAGGCTGCAATCAGATCTTTTACCAATCATTTGTCATCCAGCCGTTTCACGGTGCCTGAGGCGTTTCCATCCATCATCCCGTCCAGGACATTTAATGGCAGGACAATCCTCTTTCCCAACTGGGACAATCTATCCTGCAGTCTTGTGGTGGCAGCTCTTCAGAGAGAAGGACTCGATGTGAGGCTCTTAGAAGAGCAGCAGAGAAGTATCCAGAAGAGTCTCCGGTATAACACCGGCCAGTGTATACCCATCAATATCATGGCACAGGAATTTATCGATTATATCGAAAAATACGACCTTGATCCTGCCCGGTGCATCTTATGGATGGGCGGCGGAGAAATTGCCTGCAACCTGAAACTCATCCCGCATCATATCAAGAGCATCCTTTCTCAGTACGGTCATGGCATGGGAGAGGCGGATGTGTATCAGGGAAATATCTCGTTCATGGATATTTCGCTCAGCGCGTCATTGCATGCCTATTTTGCGTTCATGTTCGGCGGAATGCTCCGCAGGATCGGCTGTAAGGTCAGGCCTTATGAGATGGAACGGGGCAGGACAGACAGGATACTGTTCAATTCCCTGGAACTGATGAAACAAGCCTTTTCAGGCAATATGTCAAAGGAAGACACCCTGCAGGTTGTTATCAGGGACTTTGAGAATATTGCCAGGAGGGAGGGATCCAGACCCAAGGCGGCGATCTTCGGTGATCTGTATGTGAGGGACAATGACCTGGCAAACCAGGACCTCATACGATTCATTGAAGAAAACGGCGGGGAAGTGATCACCACCCCGTACAGTACCTATGCCAAGATGATTGCACGCCCGTACTTCAAAAAATGGCTGCATGAAGGGAAATATTATCATGTAATATCGACAAAGACCGTGCTCTCAACATTGCGTGCCCTGGAGAGACGCTATTACAAATATTTTCAGCGAATACTCCATGAACCCGATCACGTGTTTGCCGATTCGCCGGAGCAGATCCTTGCTGAGTACAACCTTATCCCCGAGCATACCGGAGAGTCGATGGACAATATCATCAAGGTGCACTACATCAGGAAATACTACCCCGACGTGGCCCTGTTTATCCAGACCAGTCCGGCATTCTGCTGCCCGTCTCTCATTACCGAGGCAATGGCACGGACAATTGAACAGCATACCGGGATCCCCGTGGTGTGTATCACCTATGACGGCACCTGCAGCAGCAAGAACAATGCGATCATCCCGTATCTTGCCTGTCAAAGAAAACACCTGGATGCAAGGCACGGCAGAAGAGCAGGATAAACATACTGCCGGGTCGCTGCAGGTCTGTCATGATCCCGGACCTGTTCAGAACTGTCCGGATATTCATAAGAGATTTCTTTGCATTGCAGCTCTTTCGGATTATTATGCAGGTAAGAGAAGAGGAGGTGTGTCATGTCTCAAATTGTATTGTCTCTTGCGCCTTTGAGCGCTGAACTTGTGGAACTGCTTATCCGTCAGACCCCTGATGTCCCTGATTTCAAGGTGATCGCCGGTCATGACATGGATGCCGGCCAGGTCATGGAAGCGATGAAAGACGCTGATGTTGTTCTGGGCGACTACACGTTCCATCAGGCAGTCACGCAGGATATGGTTGCCGGGGCGAAGCGGTTGAAGGTAATCCAGCAGCCGAGTGTCGGCTATCAGCATATCGATGTCGATGCCTGCACCCGCCATGGCATCCTGGTGGCAAACACTGCAGGGGCAAACACCGTAAGCGTTGCAGAACATACCGTGGCCTGGGGCTTGTGCCTTGCAAAGAACATGTTCTTTGCACACAACAGCACCAGACAGGGCAGGTGGGAGCAGATGAATGTCAAGCCCACAGAAGTGATGGGAAAGGTCTGGGGTATGGTGGGATTCGGCCGTATCGGCCGTGCCGTGGCTGAACGACTGAGACCATTCAACCTTTCACGGATTATCTATTACGATGTCGTGCGTGCCGGTGAAGATGTGGAGCGGGAATTCAGGGTGGAGTTCTGCGAGCTGACCGAGCTGCTGCAGCTGTCCGATTTCATCAGCCTGCATGCACCGCTTACCGAGTCCACACGCATGATGATCGATGCAGATGCACTCGAGACCATGAAGCCAAGCGCCTGCCTGATCAATGTTGCCAGGGCGGAACTGGTGGACGAACAGGCCCTTGCAGATGCTTTGCGCAAAGGCGATATCGCAGGTGCAGCAGTGGATGTCTTTTCCACAGAGCCTGTGGAAAAAGATAATCCGCTTCTTGGCGTGGAGTCCGACAGGCTCTTGTTCTCGCCGCATGTGGCAGGGGTGACCGATGAGGCCGCAGGCAGGATCATCAATATGGCAACTGAAAACATCGCCCGGGTCCTGAAGGGGTTTGCCCCGGATTATGTGGTGAATAAAGACTGATTAGTAGAAAAACAGAGGGGCGAACATGAGATAACCCATCTTTGGAGGTGATTATGAAGGGAGCGGATCTTCTGGTAAAGACGGCTGTCAAGGCAGGCGTGAAGGTGTGTTTTGCCAATCCCGGAACAACAGAGATGCCCATAGTGAAGGCAATGGACACGGTTGGGGGGATGAAGCCTGTTCTCTGCCTTTTCGAAGGAGTATGCACCGGTGCTGCCGACGGGTATGCCCGAATGCTCAAAAAACCGGCCATGACGCTGCTGCATCTGGGTCCTGGCCTGGCCAATGGATTGGCAAACCTGCATAACGCAAGGAGGGCCCACTCCCCCGTACTCAATATTGTGGGAGAGCATTCGTCCTGGCACAGGCAGTACGATCCTCCGCTGGCAACGGATATCGAGGCGCTGGCTGGAACGCTGTCCGGGTGGCGGCGAACCTGCCTGTCGGCCCAGGGTCTTGCCCGTGATACTGCGGATGCCGTAGCTGCAGCGATGAAAGGCCAGGTGTCGACCATGATCGTGCCGTTTGATTATCAGCTGGCTGCCTGTGAAGATCAGGATGTGCTGGTCCCTTCATTGCAAAAGGAATCACTGGACGAGCAATCAATCGAAGCGGCGGTGCAGGCTTTGCGCAGCGGGAAAAAGGCCGTACTCATCCTGGGGTCAAGTGGACTTGAACGCGAAGGGCAGATGGCTGCTGCCCGTATCAAGGTGAAAGCGGACTGCGACCTGTTGGCAGAGACCTTTCCTGCACACATGCACAGGGGTGCAGGCCTGCCGGATATAGGCCGTATCCCGTATCTGCCGGAGATGGCCCTCGACCTCCTGGCTCCTTACGAGGTGGTGATCTTTGCAGGGGCCAGGGAACCTGTATCCTTCTTCGGATATGAAGGGGTACCGGGAGAACTGCTGAGAGAACACCAGGAGAGGATCCATATCACGAGCTCGCACCTCGAAGTACCAGAGGCGCTCATGTGCCTTGCCCAAGAGCTGGGCGCACCTGAGACAGTACCTGACTATCTCCTGACGAAGCCGGTCCGGCACGATCTGCCCACCGGAGAACTTTCCGGGGACAAGATCTGCGCAGTACTGGCTGCGCTGCAGCCGGAAGGGGCCATTGTAGTGGAAGAGGCGATCACCAACAGCCTCATGTATCACCCGCTCACCTCTGGTGCCGCAGGGTTTTCCCTCCTTACCCTCACCGGTGGCTCGCTCGGCCAGGGATTGCCGTGTGCCGTTGGTGCGGCAGTGGCATGCCCTGACCGTCACGTAATCAGCTTCGAAGCAGACGGGAGCGGCATGTACACCCTGCAGGCTCTGTGGACTCAGGCGAGAGAGGGGCTGAACGTGACAACCCTGATCTGCTCGAACCACAGCTATGATATCCTGAAACTGGAACTTTCCCGGCTCGGCACATTCGAGCCGGGACAGAGTGCTCAGAGGCTCACTGACCTGAAAGGCATCGACTGGGTGAAACTGGGCGAAGGCCTCGGCATCCCTTCCACTGCGGTGATAACGGCGGAAGAACTCGCAGACGCATTCAAGCGGGCTATGGAGGAAGACGGTCCTCATCTCATTGAGAT
>DAISYU010000093.1:0-12857 GCA_036825155.1 Thermodesulfobacteriota bacterium
CTCCATCACTCCAATACTCCATAAAGAAATCGATCGCGGCTGAAAGCCGCTCCTACAAGAAAGATCGTTAGCCTCACTGCTGAACCACGGGATGCCCCTTCTTCTCCAACTGATCCAGCACACCGTCTTCCCCAGCCAGGTGCCCGGCACCCACTATCACCAGGACATCCTTCTCATTCCCGATGAGCTTTTCGATCTTGTCGGTCCAGTCGGTATTGCGCTGAATGAAAAGTCTCCCTCGAATGTACGGGTATTCCTTCAGGCTCTCTCTCGTGATGGCATCCATCATCTGAGCATCTCCGCCGGTCCACGCACTCAGTATATCTTCAGACCTCGCCCCGATCACCTCGAGTTCGGCAATCGTCTGTTTCAGCAAATCTTCGGATTTATCGTCGGGGATGCCAGCAATGAGCTCTATCTGATAATCCGAGGACTCCAGGAACAGCAGGTCTTTATGGTCATTGTGCGCCCTGGTGAAGAAATAGGCATCAATGCCGAGGGCCGCCTCAAACCCCATACGCTTCAGCTCCACACCGCTTAAAGTGACGGCACAGAGCCAGGGCCTGAGGTTATCGAACCGGTCCATACCCATGCCCTGTCCGACAACCTTTTCTTTGAGCAGGTCATAGGTTCTTCCCGAGATATGCTGCTGAAGTGTTGACCCATCCTGATATGTCCCGGCGGTGATCATTTTCAACCGGGTGGCCGGCTTGGCGACTTCTGTCATATCCGCTTCGAACATGATGGTCTCTGCATCATTGTATGCCTCTTCAATCCGCTTATCGAGAGGATATGCGTCCTTTTTCAGGATATGAACAGAGCCTAGAAGATACACCGTGTTCTTCTCCGAGCTGACAGACCAGAGAAAGATCCGACCGTCCTTGCCGGCATATGCCATTGCAGGGACGAGGCACCAGGCAAAAACAAGGATAAAGACCGTCAGCCATGTGCACCTGACCATCATGATGTGCCTGCCATGACTAATCATGCCAATCCCCGTTACGTATGCAGACAAGCATCAGTCGCATTCAACAACCATAGGCTTGGAGTGACTGCCCTGCACTACACGGGTCCCCGGTTCCACATCATGAGTAAGCCAGACATTGCCGCCGATGACTGCTCCCTTCCCGATTCTCACCCTGCCGAGGATTGTGGTTCCGGAATAGATGATGACATCATCTTCCACAATGGGGTGTCTGGGGATTCCCTTGACCAGTTTCCCGGCATCGTCTTTCGGGAAGCTTAATGCGCCGAGCGTCACACCCTGGTAGAGCCGCACGTTCCTGCCGATCTCACAGGTCTCTCCGATGACCGTACCGGTGCCGTGGTCAATGAAAAACCGCTCGCCGATCGTAGCACCGGGATGAATATCGATACCTGTCATGGAATGCGCCATCTCGGTTATGATCCTCGGGATGATATCCATCCCGAGGTTGCAGAGTTCATGAGCGATGCGATAATTGGTCATCGCCTTGATGCTCGGATAACAGAATATGGTCTCACCGGTGTTCTTTGCCGCAGGGTCTCCTTCAAAGGCGGCAATGACATCCGATGCGAGCAGTCTCCTGATTTTCGGTATGGTGGCGATAAATTCGCGGGCCATGGACCGGGAACGTTCCTCACACTCCAGGCAGGCCTGCCTGTCACTGATCTCGCAGGTGAAGTCATACCCCCTCTTGATCTGTTCAGCAAGCAGCCGTTCGATCTTATCAATATGATTGCCGATGATGAACGGCATGGTCTCCTTTGTCATCTCGGAATCATTGAAGTATGCAGGGAAGATAACGCTTCTGAGCCGGTCCACAATCTCTTCCAGTGCTTCCAGTGACGGCATCACCCCCCTTATGGTGGGCCTGTGATAGACAGATTCATACGAATCACTCCGGCATAATTCGTCAACAACCCTCCTGATAAGGGTATCTTCATCACATGCACTCTTTGCCTGATCATGACTCATAATCTTACCTCCAAATGTACTCTCCACCTTAATCCACTCTCATGTGGATAGTGGTATGATTTCTGCCGCGAATGAAGAAACAAAATCGCGGCTGAAGCCGTTCCCACACCTTATTGTGCATATCACATCTGAAGACGAACATGTAAAGACTTGAACCTCTGATTGCACATATCCGTGGGCGTATTCATGTCTAAACGGTTAATCAAACAGCTCGGTACTCAGATACCGCTCTGCCGTGTCGCACACGATAAACACGATGAGCTTCCCGGCATTCTCCTCACGCCGGGCGATCTCGATTGCAGCATGAGCATTGGCGCCCGACGATATCCCGCAGAGGATTCCTTCCTCCGAGATAAGCCTTCTGGCCATGGAAAAGGCCTGGTCATTGGAGACGGGAAAGATCTCATCGATGAGATCGGTCTTTAAGACTTCAGGGACGAATCCTGCACCGATCCCCTGAATCATGTGCTTGCCCGGATTACCTCCAGAAAGTACCGGAGACGCTTCAGGCTCCACTGCAACGGATATCAGAGAAGGCTTGCGCTCCTTGAGCACCTGAGATACCCCCGTGATGGTGCCTCCGGTACCCACACCTGCCACGAAGATATCCACCTTCCCCTCCGTGTCGTCCCATATCTCCCGGGCTGTTGTGTTGCGATGGATCTCGGGGTTTGCCGGGTTGTTGAACTGCTGGGGAATAAACGAACCCGGCATTTCTCCTGCAAGCTGTCCGGCCTTCTCGATGGCACCGGGCATCCCCTTGTCGGCCGGAGTAAGGACAAGCTCCGCCCCGAGTCCTTTCAGAAGTTTGCGCCTCTCGATACTCATGCTCTCGGGCATGGTGAGGATGAGCCGGTAACCCCTGACTGCACATACAAAGGCCAGGGCTATCCCGGTATTGCCGCTTGTGGGCTCGATGATCACTGTATTGTTATCAATGAGTCCCTGTTTCTCCGCCGCAGCGATCATGTTAAGTCCGATCCGGTCCTTGACCGAAGAGCACGGGTTGAAAAACTCGAGTTTTCCCACGACCTCGGCCTTGCAGCCATGGGCAACCCTGTTCAGCCTGACCAGCGGGGTGTTGCCCACGAGTTCGGTCATATCCTTCGCTATGTTCATGAACCACTCCTTATTTGTTTATACGCACCAGACCCATCGTTATACCTGACAGAAGTGCTTGTTCTTATACATCTCCACCAGCCGTGTCGCCTCATCCTCGCATTCACCGCACACCGTACCGATTTTGGTCCTCTCCTGCAGTTCATAGAAGGTCCTCGCGCCTTCGAGCACCGCCTCTTCTATCTCATGATCCGTAATGTTCAGACAGTTGCACACGATACGCGCTTCTTCCAACTTGACCTTGTCCTCCATGCCGTTGCGGATGTAGTAGTCGTTGATGGCAGCACGAAGCGCCTTGTCACCCAGCACGCTGCAGTGAATCTTGTGCTCCGGCAGGCCGCCGAGTTCCTTATTGATATCCTTTGCAGATACATGGTACGCATCCTCGAGCGTCATGCCTTTCACCATCTCGGACAGGGCAGACGTGCTCGCAATGGCGCTCGCACACCCGAAGGTCTTCCACTTGCAGTCTTCGATGGTACCTTTTTCCTTGTCCACCTTGATGACAACGATCATCTGGTCGCCGCACTTGATATTACCCGTTATCCCTTTGCCGTCTTCTTCATACCCGTCCTCGTCCATCAGAATATTCCTGGGGTGCATGAAGTGTTCCAGAACCTTTTCCGTATAGAGCCAGTCTGATTGAGCCATTACTTTCTCCTTGCGTATACCGTGGACATCGACCGTATTCTGTCTATGACAAGAGGGAGAACCTCGAGCATGTATTCGATATCTTCGGCTGTGTTGTCCCTGCCCAGGCTGATGCGTATCGAACCGTGCGCGCACTCCGCCGGCAGGCCGGTGGCCAGGATCACATGGGACGGATCGAGCGAGCCGGAGGCACAGGCTGACCCGGTAGAGACTGCAATTCCCTCCAGGTCGAGATAAAGGATGATCGCCTCCCCCTCCGCCCCGTCGAACGAGACATTGAGCGTTCCCGGGAGACAGTCTGTGGGGTGACCCACAAAACGGATATCCGGGATTGACTGTTCGATCCCTTCCCTGAGTTTTTGTTTCAAGCCGAGCAGACGTTTCTCTTCCGGGTCCATTTCCCTGCTGCGCATCTCAATAGCCTTTCCGATCCCCACAATACCGATGGTGTTCTCGGTTCCCGCGCGTCTCCCTTTCTCCTGGTGCCCTCCACGGATAAGCGGGCAGAATGGCGCACCTTTTCTGACATAGAGTGCACCGATACCCTTTGGCCCGTAGATCTTGTGGCCGGAGAGTGTAAGAAAATCGACATCCAGGTCCTTGACATTCACCGGGATCTTGCCCACGGCCTGAACTGCATCCGTATGGAAGAGCGCACCCTTCTCGTGCACGAGTTCGACAATGGTCCTGATATCCTGGATCGTTCCGATCTCGTTGTTTGCCATCATGACCGAGACAAGACCGGTGCCCGGTGTAACACTCTCGCGGATCTGGTCCATGTCCACCTTACCGTACTGATCCACTTCGATATACGAGACATCAACTCCCCGCTCAAAAAGGCACTTGGAGGCCTCCAGTATACAGGGATGCTCGATGGTGGTGGTGATGAGTCCCCTGCCGCTTCTGCAGTCGAAATTACACTGTCTGCACTGGTTTGTCAGGATGGACAGCACGGTGTTGTTCGCCTCCGATCCGCTCCCCACGAACATTATCTCTTCAGGATCCGCACCGATAAAATCAGCAACTTTTGCCCTGGCCTCTTCGACATAACCCCTGGCTACTCTTCCGAACCCGTGAAGGCTGGAAGGATTGCCGAAGACATCCATCATCTCTATCATCGTTTTTTTCACTTCGGGGTGAAGTGGTGTTGTTGCATTGTGATCAAAATACACCTTGCGTTTTTCCATCATGACCTCCGCTACATCTGTGTTCCCTTGAAGACAGCCTCAGTGATGTATATGCTATTTAATAAATAGGGTTATGCCCGGATGATTTCCAGTTGTGTGGCATAAATGGTACATTTCATCCCTGCTGAATCTCGAGTTCATCCCCGGCACGGACATCGCCACCTTCGATCACCTGCGCAAACACCCCTTCTCGGGGCATGATACAGGTACCAACCTCCTGGAATATGGCACATCCCTTATGGCAGGCCTTGCCGATCTGAGTTATCTCAAGAACCACTTCGTTGCCGATACGGAGACGGGTCCCGACAGGAAAGGAAAAAATGTCGATCCCCTCTATGGTGAGATTCTCTCCGAAATCACCCGGCATAAGCTTGCGTGACAGTCCTTTCATCTTTTCAATGCTCTTTACGGCAAGCAGGCTCACCTGCCTCTTTGTTCCCATCTCGGCATGGGCATCGTCTGCAAGTCCGTAGTCCTTCAGAATCCTTGCAGAGTGCTGCGGGACTTTTCTGGTTCCTTTTTGTGCACTGGTACATACCGCAACTACCCATGCCTTTATTGACTCGTTTCCCATTTCTTTCTCCTTCCTACGCTGAGTATGCGACAGACCGGACACAACCCGGGGGGTTACGTGCTTTCCTTCGGCTCGAGGATTATTTCTCCGATATGCCGGAGAACTTCTGCCAATGGCGCTTTACCATATCTTCCAGGGTCAGCGACTCGAAGGTCTCGAGCATCTTCCTTGTGGCCTCCATCCAGACATCCCGGTATACGCACAGATCGGACCTGTCACATTCCCGGGAATCCTCCACGCAGTCCACAAGAGACAACGATCCTTCCCCAACCTGGATGATATCCTTCAGGGTTATCTGTGATGCAGGCTTTGCGAGGCTGTATCCGCCGTTTGCCCCCCGTACCGACTTTATGAGGCCCATGGCCTTCAGGGGGTTTATGAGTTGCCAGAGATACTTCTGAGAGATCTGCTGCCTGCTTGCAATATCCTTTAAGAATACCGGTCCGGAATCATCATGCACTGCAAGATCGAGCATTATCCTCACGCTGTACCGACCTCTTGTGGATAGTTTCATACAGGTTCACCCTTGATTGTCTACTATCTCTACTGTTTTAGTAGAGTATTAACGGGAAATGTCTTTCCTGTCAACATCGCAATCGTCAAATCAGGAAGAAGCTGCTGGTTTCAGGGGAACGCGCTCGAAGTACAGGCCGGACATCCCGGCTATGAGCAGCTGGCCTGCAAGTTCCGGTTCACCCAGCAGGTTCTTGAGGACCTCCTGGGCCATAAGGCTGCCGATGCAGAAAACGATTGACGGGGTGACCGGCGTCGTCTTGGGGGTCCGGCCGAGTCCGGCATAGAGTTCGGAGAGCATCACGGTCCGGCCCGGTATGACCGTGGTCAGCTGACCGTAATCACCCAGGAGTGCGCCGGAAACCATGAACATGTCCTCTCTCACGCAGCGCTCCAGGGCGAACCGGCTCGGGAAATTATCCAGACAGTCTGCAATACCCTGGCAGCCGGCAACGGCATCGGTGATATCTGTCTCACCGATCGATACATTCAGCTCAATGATCTCGGTATGGCCGGTCATGGCTCTCAGTCTCCGTGCAGCTACATCTACCTTTGCCTTATCCAGGTCAGAGGTCGTGTACAGGGCCTGCCTGTTCAGATCAGGCGGGTCGATGATCCCCCTGTCCGCGATATACAGTCTGCCGATACCGGAACGAACGAGGATCTCGGCGACAATACAGCCTAAGGCCCCTACTCCTGCTATGAATATGGATTTACCGGCGAGAAATTCCTGCTGCTCCTCACCCCAGCAGGCAATGTTTCTGGCAAAGATAAGCTCTTTCTTCATTACTGCCTTCCACAGGCAAGGTCAGACATGCTTATGCCGCAGAAACAGGTGGCATGATCATAAACACATCGCCTTCGGTCAGGGGGGCGTTCTCATTGGAGGGACGCTCGTTGATCAGAATGATGAGCTCAACATCATCCCCGACTCCCATCTCTTTCAGGGCATCTCCGGCCGTAGCCCCTTCCGGCAAATCAAGGGATTTCACCACGGGCCTGCCTCCTCTCAGTACTGAGAAAAATGATTTGGCCTGGATCTTCATAAAGCAGGTCCTCCTGTTTTCTATCCGGCCCGCAGCCGGAGGGGTGTGTGAATTAATTATCGAGAATTCATAACATTATGACTCAGAGTGGTAAATTAGAGTCTGTCTTATTTTCCTGTCAGAGATTTACTTACACGGGAGATGGCAAACATGCACCATCAGGGCAAATCCACACTTTTGGATTGACATACAGGGATTTTTCTCTCATTTCTTGACAAGAAGTCGGTTAATCCCAACTGAATGCTTAAAAAATCTTGCAGGCAAACCAGTTTTTTATGGAAAAATCATTTTCCTCACAATATATATAGTGTAAAGGAAACATCAAGACACAACAACTGCAGGCGAAGGAAGGCCCTGGATATCGCCTTCACCCTGCCGGAGGATACGAAAAATGCCAAAAGTACTGATCGCTGACGATCATCCTATAGTCAGAACCGGTTTGAAGCAGATCATCGCTGATGAGCCTGACATCAAAATAATCGGAGAAGTGAGCAACGGAGTAGAGGTGCTCGAGTTTCTCCACAAGAATGCCTGCGATCTCGTACTGCTCGATCTGGCCATGCCGAAACGGACCGGCCTCGATGTCATAAGCGAGATAAAGCAGATAAATCCGAGTATCGGGATTCTCGTACTGAGCATCTATCCCGAAGAACAGTATGCTGTCCGGGCTCTGAGGGCCGGGGCTGCAGGATATCTAACCAAGGCAAGCGCTCCCAACGAACTCATCAAGGCAATGCGCAAGGTACTGGGCGGGGGAAAGTATATCAGCATCTCGCTGGCAGAGATCCTTGCTTCCGAGATTGACCAGCACACACCGCAGCAGCCTCATGAACGGCTGTCAGACCGGGAACACCAGGTAATGCTCATGCTGGCGGCAGGCAAGACTGTGACAGAGGTCGCTCAGGAACTGAATCTGAGCGTAAAGACCATCAGCACCTATCGCGCGCGCATCCTGGAAAAAATGAACATGAAAAACAATGCCCAGCTCACCTTCTACGCCGTGGAGAAACATCTGATCGGGTAAGGGAGTACCGGTTATTCTCTCCTGACCTGGTCCATTCATGTAAGGCACATCCAGTATACACCTGAAGAATATGGAGCCGGACACAAGGGGATAATCCCTGTGTGAGCGGTTTTAGCCGCGATTATGAGGCCGCCGGGACCAGAATCGTTGATCAAAGCCGCTCACACAGCAAGGCCGACATGTCCATATGGAAACAACGTAGTATGAAAAGTGTCCGTTTTGTTTCAGATACAAGACAGAAAATTTAAGTTTTTGTTACGGATTCTATGTATAGGAATTCCGTCTGCAGGTACTCTGAGAAAATTTTCCTTTGAGCGTTGTCCCCTGTGACCTTCTGGCTGTAGTTGCCCTGAAAGAAATACCCTCAGAGTCCATCGGAAGGCATCCAGAGCGTCTGAGACAACGTTACGCAACCTCCTCCATTGCCTTTTCCAGCTGTTTGAGATTTCTGCATTCGAAGACCTGATCACAATTCGGCTCGTATACGTCCATGATATTATCTTTTGAATACCATTCATCTTTTGGTTGTGGATTGAGCCAGAATATCTTTTTGACATGTTCGGCAATCTTCTCGAATGATTTTCCATACGTGGGAAAATGATTGTTACGCGCGTCTCCCAGGACGATGATCGTGCTTCGCCTGGATATCCCTGACAGGTATTTATGGATGAAAACATCGAATACCCTTCCATAGTCCGAGAAGACACCGCTTGAATATTTCCCATTGTCCAGTGCATTGGCAATGGCCTGTTCGACATCGTTGCTCTGGAAATATGAGGTCACCTCATCTATGAGATCCACAAAGAGAAAAGAACGTACAAAGTTAAATCGGTTCTGTATCGTGTATACCAACTGCAGCATGAACTGACTGAAGTTTGCAACAGATTCGGAAACATCACAGAGAAGGATTATCTCAGGCCGGGAGATAATCCGTTTCTTATGCTGAAGTTTCATTGGAACCCCACCGCTGGAGGAGAATGAATGCTGAATTGTCCTGCGCAGATCGATATTGCCCCGCTTGGCGCGCTTGTAGCGCAACGAATACCTGCTGGAAATCTTCCGGGCCAGTCTGGAGATGTATCTCTGCATCTGCTCAACCTCAAGATCATTGAGGTGATCAAGGCTCAGGTGGTACAGGTCCATCTCACGTGGGTCGGCCCTGTCAAGGTATTCATCGGTATCATTTCTCTGCCCGCTGTCATCAAACAGTTCTGCCAGGAGTTTTATTATAGTGTCTTCGACATACTGCAGGCGCTTATAATATTCCGGATATTTGTCAAATTCATTCATTGGTGCTGATTTTTTACCCTTACAGCTCATGGTCTTGCCTCCTTGCCGCAACCCCCTTCATTACTACTCTTCCTTACAAGAAAAATGCCCTGGCTGATAAAAGCCCACCGAACAGTTCATCAACTGCCATTGACCACCCGATGGAACGTTTTGCCCTTTTCACCAGGGACGTTACGTTATCTATATCATGCGGGTGTAGCGTGCCGAGGTTCTCAATTGCCTGATGGGCAAGGGACTGAAGCATGTCGTAATCACCCTCCCTGACCGCCCTGATAAGCATCTGATGGGGCTCTCCTTCGATACGGGATTTTACCCGCTGCTCGGTTACAACCCCAGGGCTGTTGGCCCCCTCGACCCTGCCGCTCTCTCTTCCATCATCGCTACCGTCCTGCGGTCCATCGAACGGGTCCCCGGTATCCTCCTTGGGAGGGCCCTGCGGTTTTTCCCCGAAAAAGAGTCGAAACAGACTGACAAACACCGACATGTCTGCGTGCTCCTTGATCAGAGTCACCTTCAGTGCATTGTAAAAATCTTCCCGCTCAAGGCCTACCAGGGCGATTGCTTCCAGGGCGTCTGCAATCCCCGAGTGTGTCACATTAATGTTGAATCTCCTCAGAATATGAGCAAATTCAACAACCTTTTCTTCAAGCGACTTCAATATCTACCTCTTAGAAGGGGCTTGTCCGATAATTGAGCAGCATGCCGAAGAGTTCATCGCAAGCCTTTTCCCACCCTAACGAGCGTTTTGCCTTTTTCACAAGAGCCTGGGCATTGTCAATGTCTTGGGGATGTACCGTACCGAGATTTTTCACCCCCTGATGTGCAAGGTACTGGAGCATGTCATAGTCATTCTCACGTACCGCTTTTATCAATAAGAGATAGGGTTCGCCTTCGATCCGTGACTTTGCCCGTTGCTCGGTTACGACACCAGGGCTGTTGGCCCCCTCGACCCTGCCGCCCTCTCTTCCATCATCACTACCGTCCTGCGGGCCATCGAACGGGTCCCCGGTGTCCTCTTTAGGAGGGCCTTTTGGTTTTTCCCCAAAGAACAGACGAAACAGGCTGATAAACACCGGCATATCAGCATGGTCCTTGATTATGGTCGCTTTCAGTGCATTGTAAAAATCTTCCCGCTCAAAGCCGACCAGGTCGATGGCCTCCAGGGCATCTGCTATTCCGGAATGGGATACATTTATATCAAATCTCCTCAGCGTGTGAGCAAATTCAATAATTCTTTCCTCAATCGGTTTCATAGACTATCTCATTTGAAAAAGGTCGCAGCATCCTGGCTGGTTACCTGATCGATATCTCCCCGATATTTCAATAATACACCGGCAGTATCCTTGATTACTTCATTGTCAATATCTTCCTCTCCAAGTTCGAGCAGAGCATGAGCCCAATTCAGAGTCTCAGCAATACTTGGTGCCTTCTTGAGCTTGAGCTGTCTGATTGCCTGTACATAGGTGACTATCTTTTCGGCGAGACGCAGTTGAATACCGGGCACCTTGAGATTGAGGATTTTGAGTTCCTGTTCGTATGAGGGATAGTCGAGATAGAGGTGAATGCACCGCCGCTTGAGAGCATCACCGAAGTCTCTGAAGTTGTTGCTGGTAAGCACGACCATGGGTGGATGCACTGCGGTGATGGTGGAAAGTTCCGGGATGGAGATCTGGTAGTCTGAGAGTATCTCCAGCAGAAAACTTTCAAACTCTTCATCGCTTTTATCCACCTCGTCAATAAGCAGCACAGTCCTCTGCTGAGCCATGAGTGCCTTTAACAGTGGTCTCTCCAGAAGGAATTCCTGACTGTATACTGTGTGTTTTATCTCTTCCCAGTTTTTGTTCTGACTCTTGTCAGTATAGATCCTCAGCAGCTGTTTCTGATAGTTCCATTCATACAGTGCCTTGCTCTCATCGAGGCCTTCATAGCACTGGAGCCTGATCAACTCAGAGTTGGTAGTTTCTGCCAGTACCCGGGCAAGCTCGGTTTTCCCAACTCCTGCGGGACCCTCTACGAGCAGCGGCCGTTCGAGCTTTAAAGCTATAAACACCGCTGTTGCCACTGACCTGTTCACTATAAATTTTACCTGTGCAAATTTGTCCAGCACTTCATCGGGTGAAGAAAACATAGTTAGCTCCTTTACTATTATATGTGCAGTCAGTTATCTGTTTTTACATACTTCTTTCACCAATGATACATCCGCTTAATCCTCTATGGGAACATAAACCTTCTCCAGAGAGGATTCCTGTTCAAATCCGATCTCCAGGGTTTCATCGTCCTGCGCACGTACAAAGGTGATCAAAACCCCTGCGATCAGATAGAACCCACCTAGATAGCTGAATACAATAGTAAAGTTTCCCTGTGTCATATCAAGGATTCTCCCCCCGAGCCAGGGCCCCAGAGGTCCTGCAAAAAAGCCGTAGGCAGTGAAGATAAGGCCGAATATTACCCCGAAATGCTTCATGCCGAAGCAATCGGTCGCCATGGCAGCTGAAACGGCAAAAAGCGTGCCGAAGGCAAAGGCAACACAGGCGGCCATAAGAGCCCACAGCACAACGCCACTGAGATGCGGCATGAGAATGTATGCGCACCCTCCGATAAGAAACGCCGTGCACATGGTAGCTTTTCTGCCGATATGATCCGAAAGGTAGCCGCTGATGATCCGGCTCAGCCCGTTCATGAGGCCATATGCTGCAAGAATAAACACCGCCTGTTCCATCGAAAGGCCCATGCGAAGGCCGAACAGTGTGGACAGGGTTACCATGGCGAACCCGGCACCGCCTGCCAATGCCCAGCTGAACCACATGAGCCAGAAGTTCCTGGTTTTGAGTGCCTCTGCCACGGTCAATGACCTGCCCAGAGTAGCTTGCTGAGATGACTGGCTGGAAGTCTGGGTAAGCTGCTCATCGGGAACACGCATGAATGGGGCAACCACAAGCCCGGTAATCAACGCAAGCAAGCCGACAATGGTGGTCATGGTGACAGGCCCCATTGAGGAAAGCATCTTATTGAGAATCGGAGACATGGGAGAAGCGGACAGGCCGAATATCAGATTCACAAGACCTGTTACCAGCCCCCTGCGGTGTGGAAACCATCGCTGTACGACCGTGAGTGACGGTATATAGAGGAAGGTGGAGGCAACACCCATGGTGAAGGCCCAGAAATACACCCATCCGATGGAATGATAGTGCCCGAGCATCGTAGTGCTGAGCCCCATAATCACTGCACCTATGGCTGCCATACGGGCATGTCCGAATATTTCCTGGTACTTCCCGGAGACATACATGAAAAAACCCAGTGCCAGCATCACCCACAAAGGCATCTGTGACACCGCTCCACGGCCGACGCCGAAGGATTCCTGCCAGTAAGGCGCCATAACGCCCGGAAGACCGAAGACAAAGGTCCCAATCCAGAACATTGCTGCACAACTTGCAATCAGAGCCGCCGTTCGCCGTGAGTTCTCGTTCATATATCCTCCGAATTGATCATGTTTTTT
>DAISYU010000094.1:0-12756 GCA_036825155.1 Thermodesulfobacteriota bacterium
AACAGTTGACAACATTTTACCAGATAGGATACACCTGAATACAGGTTCACCTATTTCTTTTTTTATGGAGGGTTCTATGAGTTTGATCTACGAAAAAGACGGTCATATTGCAAAGGTAGGGCTCAACCGTCCCAAACAGCTTAATGCCCTTGACCCCGGTATTCTCCTTGAACTGTACAATACATGGAAAGATATCAACGACGACAGCAACATCCGTGTCGCAGTCCTCTATTCCGCTCTGCCGAACATCTTCTGTGCCGGCATGGACCTGAAAACTGCCATCCCTGTCCTTACCGGTGCCAGAAAACCCGAGAATGAGGCGGAAGAATGGATCATCTCGGGATGGGACGGCTCCGGCGTGGGTGAAGCCATGCTCAAGATCAGCTTTGTGAACAAACCCGTCATCGCCGCCATTCACGGCTACTGTCTTACCGGCGGCTTTGAGATGGTCATGGGTGCCGACCTGAGGGTTGCATCCACCGATGCGGTCTTCCAGATGAGAGAGGCAAGCCTCGGCATCATGCCCACAGGCGGGGGCAACATCTTCCTGCCCAGACATGTGGGAACATGCAGAGCGCTCGAGATCCTTCTCACGGCAGGCAATTTCGACGCACAGACCCTGTATGAATGGGGATTCCTGAACCGGGTGGTGCCCAAGGAACAGCTCATGGATACTGCCCTTGAGCTCGCAGAAAAGATCGCGAACAACGGACCGCTTTCTACCCAGGGCATCATTCGACTCAACAGGGAATTGCGCATGAAGGAGCTCAGGGACGCCTTTATCCGTGAGGTAGAGATCGGGATGCCGATCTTTTCCAGCGAAGACGCCAGAGAAGGCGTCAAGGCTCAGAAGGAGAAGAGGAAACCTGACTTTCCCGGAAAGTATTGATGATGGCGGGGGGCATCGCGTTCAGGCATCTCTTTGAACCCGAGACCATTGCGTTTATCGGGTCTTCCACAAACCTGTTCAAGTGGGGATTCAATGTCCTCCACAATATCATCCGCCGCGGGTTTGCCGGAAAGATATACCCGGTGAATCCGGGTGGCGGTGACTGGTTCGGCCGCACGGTCTATACAAGCCTCGATGAGATCCCCTCGCAGCTCGACCTTGCAATAATCGTGGTGAAAGACACCCTTGTGAAGGAAACAATCGAGAAGTGTGTGGCCAGACACATCCCCATGGGCATTGTGATCACCGCCGGCTTTTCCGAGACAGGAGAAAAAGGTGCACGACTTGAACGTGAGATTGTGGAAACCGCCCGCAAAGGGGGTATGAGGCTTGTAGGGCCAAACACCATGGGCATTTTCAGTGCCTATCCGGGCATCATGCACGGCCTCATGGGCGCAATGCCCCTGATACCAGGCCCGGTCGGGCTCATCGTCCAGAGCGGCAATCTCGGATCGTCCATATCCTATCGTTTTTTGAGAAGGAATATCGGCATCAGCAGGCTCATCAGCTCCGGCAATGAGGGAGATCTCACCCTGGAGGACTATCTCGAATACCTCGAAGAGGACGACAAGACGAGCATCATCTGTCTTTATGTAGAAGGCCTGCGCGACGGGAAACGCTTTTTTGATGCAGCGCGCAGGATCTCAAAGAAAAAACCCATACTCCTCATGAAAGGCGGACGCACGGAAATGGGTGCAAAGGCCGCCATGTCCCACACAGGTGCAATCGCAAGCAATGATGAGGTATTCAGAGCCATGTGCACCCAGGCCGGCATCATCCGGATCGATACCATGGACGAGATGATTGATGTTGCAGGCATCCTCATCGGACAGCCGATCCCAAGAGGAAACAGGATCGGCATCATCACCTTGGGGGGTGGATGGGGTGTCATTGCAACCGATACATGCACATCCCAGGGCCTTGTGGTTGAACCGCTCCCCGATGCAGTCATCCACCGCCTCGATCAGATTCTCCCGGCATACTGGAGCAGGGGGAATCCCATCGATCTTGTAGCCCCGCCACGGGTCGAAGCAATCACCGATGCAGTGGGCATACTCATGGAATATGCAAACATTGATGCCGCACTCGTTATGGGACTGGGATATATGTCGCTGAGAGCCCATGGATGGCGCATGTCGGATGTCATTGACTCTTCGGCATCCCATGGGCCTGCCCGGATCATGATCTCTGAGGAGATGAAACTCTTCCGGCTCCTGGCCGATCTCATCGAGAAGCATAAAAAACCCATTGTTCCGGTAGTGGATATTATAGCATTCGACGTAGTCATGAACGACAACCCTCTTATGTTTCTCGAAAGCAGAGGAATTATGGCCTATCATTCCCCGGCACCTGCCATAAAGGCTCTTGCAAAGGTCATGGAATACTCCAGCAGGATGAACATCTCAGCTCTCAGCGCAACCAACGGGATAAAATGAATATGCTTGGGGGACTGCTGGGTTTTTTCTTTGCAACAAAGATCCTCAGGAAACCCCTGCCTCTTCTGGCAAACTTCAAGCTGACCTACCAGTGCAACCTTACGTGTGCAGGATGTCCCTTTCACCTTCGCTCACAGGAGGAAGATGCATCCATGAGCTGGGTAAAAGCATGTGACTGTATTGACCGGCTCAAGAACATGGGCTGCCGTATTGTGATCTTTGAAGGAGGAGAGCCGCTCCTGTGGAGAGACGGCAACAGACGCTTCGTAGATCTGGTACACTATGCAAAAAAACACTTTGTCTGCGTGGGCGCCACAACCAACGGAACCCTTGGCCTTGATGTACCCACAGACGTCCTCTGGGTGAGCATTGACGGGATACGAGACACCCATAACGAACTGAGGAGCAATTCGTACGAGAACATACTGAACAATATCAGGTCATCCACGCATAATAAGCTCTTTATCCACTTCACGATGAACCGGAAGAACTGGAGGGAGCTTGGCGAACTGGTGAGAACCCTGTCCGATGTGGAGCAGGTAAAAGGATTCACCGTGCAGCTGTTCTACCCGTACAACCAGGGTGAAGATGAGCTTGCCCTGTCAAGGCAGGAGAGAAAAGACGCCTTGCTGTATGTCATGGATCTGAAACGAAGAGGATATCCTGTTCTGAATTCACAGTGGGGGCTCAATGCCATGATCGACAATACCTGGACATGTCACGATTTTCTCCTGGCAAACGTTGACCCTGACGGAAGGATCTCGAAGGGGTGTTATGTGGCCGGACGCGGGGATGTCAGATGTGCTGACTGCGGGTTCACCCCGGTTGCCGAGGCCTCGGGGGCCTATGACTTTGTACCGGGTGCGCTTGCAGCCGGATGGAGGATCTTTCTGTCATGAAAAATGATGTATTGAGAGGTCCTCTACCAGAGAAGATCATTGATTTTCATGTACATCTCTTCCCGGACAAACTCTTTGATGCCATCTGGACCTACTTCGAGAAGGACTATGGAATGGATGTTATTCACCGGCTCTATGCGAACCAGTGCATTGAATACTTACGCAGTAAAGGGGTGGGAACGATCGTATATTCCAACTATGCACATAAGAAAGGCGTTGCGCCGTATCTGAACACCTGGAACAGAGAACTCCTCGACAGGACAGAGGATGTCTACTGCTTCGCAGCCTTTCACCCTGACGACGATAACGCCCTTGAGAAGGCCAGAGATATTGCCAGGCACCCAAAGGTACTGGGATTCAAACTGCAGCTCCTTGTTCAAAGATTTTATCCTCACGATGAAAGGCTCTATGGCCTGTATGAGATGGCCATGGAAATGAACAAGAGGATTCTCTTCCATGTAGGCACCGGTCCTGTGGGCAACAAGTACGTTGGCTTCGACAATTTCAATAAGCTCCTCAAACGATACCCTGGACTTCCTGCCAATATAGCCCACATGGGGGCTCTCGAGTTTAGAGAATTCTTCGATCTTTTAGACGTTCATGATCGTCTCTATTTTGATACGGCATTCTGTTTTCTGCCCAGGGCTGCACAGATGTACAACCTCGGGGGTGATCTTCTCGAGCACTATAAAGACCGGCTCCTCTACGGGTCCGATTTCCCCAACATTATCTTCCCGGCAGAAGAAGAGATCGATTGCCTCGTACGCATGGAACTGTCAAAAGAGTTCTATGAGCGGGTTTTTTACACAAACGGCAGGCACTTGATCAGCCAGCACTCCCCTGAAAACCATCAGGTCATCTAATGCATCCTTTTTGATTTAAATGCATCAAAATAAGTAGAAACAAACTTTTTTAACCTCCTCTTATGGGATGGCGCGTCCTATGCCCTAGCCGCCATCCTATTTTTTTGTCTTGAGAAAATGGGCATGTTTCAGTAGTATGAATTCTTGCACCATTTCGAATAGACATCGAAAAAAGATTGTCGTGATCAATTGGCATGTAATGAAATCTCTATGGAGGCTCAGAACATACAATGAGTGAGAAAAATTCATTACCTCCGAAAACCAAACGTCTCCAGGATAAAATCCGCCGGATGAATGAAGAGATCTCTGTATTAACGTCCCGGTTAAGCATGTACAAAGATCATGAAAAGGATGCGTATCAGGCAATTCTTGAGGATCTCCCCGATTTCATCTGCCGGTTCAGCCCGGACGGCATTATCTCTTATGCAAACCCTGCGTATTGTAATTTTGTAAACAAATCGCCAGATGAGATCAAGAGCACCTCCATATTCTCCTATATTCCAAAGGATGAAAGAGCGCAGGTCGTGAATTACCTTGATTCACTCTCTCAGGACTGTCCGGTGAGAACAATAGATTATTGCGCCGTATTGCCGGATGGTCGGAAGCGATGGCTGCAATGGACGCTGAGGGCATTATTTGACGATTCCGGATCCGTTACAGAGTACCTTTGTGCCGGCAGGGATATCAGCAAGCTGAAGCATATTGAGAACGGGCTGATCGATGCCCTGGAAAAATACTCCACAATCTTCGAATCTTCCAATGATGCCATCATCCTCCAGAAAGGTGACTGTATCTTTGACTGTAACACAGCAGCCCTCAGGATATTCCGCTGCAGGGAAAAAGAATCTCTCCTGAACAAACACTACAGAGATCTCTCCGCACAGAAGCAGCCTGATGGGACAGATTCAGAGCTGAAAGCGATAAAACACATCAAAAGAGCCATAAAAAGGGGAATGGAAAGATTTCAGTGGGTCTGCAGACGTATGGATGGCTCAGTCTTCCCATCAGATGTCATCTTGAGTCCTCTGAACATAGAGGGGAAGACGATTATCGCCGCTGTGGTACGGGATATCTCGGATCAGAAACAAACGGAAGAAGCACTGAAAAAGAGTGAGGAGAAGTATCGCCAGCTGGTGGAAAACATCAATGATGCTATCTTCTCATTGGATACCGACGGAACGATCGCCTACATAAGCCCGGCAATCAGGAAGATTCTGGGCTACACGCCGGATGAGATGGTGGGTAAGCATTTCACCAGGTTCGTTTACTCTGAGGATACGGATCTTCTTATCAAGAGATATAATGAGCTGTTGGACGGCAAGATAATGCCCCTGGAATATCGTCTTGAGAGAAAGAACGGGAACCCATGCTGGGTGAGGACCTACAGCAGAATCATCATTGAAAAACACCACAGGAGATTATTCGGTATCATCACAGATATTTCCAAGCGGAAAAAGGCAGAGGAAGACCTGAAAAGGGCGTACGACAAACTCGAAGAGAGGGTCAGGGAACGCACCAAGGATTTACGTGAGGCAAACAAGCATCTTAAAAAAGAAATAAAGGAACGGAAACGGGCCGAGTTGCAACTGAGAAAAAGTGAAGAGGAGCACAAGCTCATAGCCCAGGAGCTCAATGTGGTTCTCAACGGCATAACAGACAATATCACTCTTCAGGACAGGGACTTGAAAATAATCTGGGCCAACAAAGCTGCAGCAGACTCCCTTAATATATCACCCGACGATCTCATTGGGAAGACATGCTACCAGTTATGGCACGGAGCCGATGAGCCCTGCGATTCCTGCCCTGTTAAAAAGGCACTGGAGACCGGCAAAACTCATGAGGGTATTCAGATTACCCCTGACAGCTCGATCTGGGAGGTTCATGGATACCCTCTTACAGATGAACATGGCAGAATCAGGGGCGCAATTGAGATAACCAGAAACGTTACCGACAGAAAATTACTCGAAGAAGAACTGATCAGAAGACAAAAGCTTGATTCATTGGGTACTCTGGCAGGAGGCATAGCACATGATTTCAACAATATCCTCACCGTGGTTCTGGGGAATGTCTCATTTGCCAAGATGCTTATGAATACTGAAGACAAGGCATATGTCAGGCTGTCCGATGTGGAAAATGCCGCCCTGAAGGCAAAGGAACTTGCCAGCCGGTTACTGACTTTTTCCAAAGGTGGGAGCCCCCTGAAAAAGATCGTCAGCATAGACCGGTTCCTGCACGATACCATTACCCTGGCTCTCAAGCGTTCGGATATAAAACCTAAATTCTCTTTCTCCGAAAGTCTCCTGCCTGTTGAGATTGATGAATCCCAGATAGCCCAGGTGATACACAACATCATCAATAATGCGCAGGACGCCATGCCTGAAGGAGGGACATTGACCATAGGGGGAGAGAATGTTTCCTCAGAGTCTGAAGATCATCTCCCCCTGCCTCAAGGCAGCTATGTAAAGATATGCATTGCCGACACAGGTCACGGCATTGACAGTGAAAACATCAACAATATCTTCGATCCGTTTTTTACCACAAAGAAACAGGGCTATGGGCTCGGACTTGCAACCTCCTATTCCATTGTAAAAAGACACGGCGGATACATAACAGCGACATCCAGGCCTGGAAAGGGTTCATCCATCATCATCTATCTTCCCGCAACCAGAGAAAAAGAAATCCCACCCGCACAAGGGGCAGAAGAGATGCACATGGGCAGAGGTCATATCCTGTTCATGGATGACGAAGAATTCATCAGAGACCTGGCAAATAGCATCCTTACCCATCTGGGATATACGGTAACATTTGCAAAAAACGGTGAAGAGGCTATCGAAGAATATACAAAAGCCCGTGATCTGGGGGAACCGTTTGATGCAGTGATCCTGGATCTCACCATACCTGAAGGCATGGGTGGAAAGATCTGTATTAAAAAACTCAAAGAGATCGACCCGGAGGTAAAGGCCATCGTATCCAGCGGTTACTCTGATGATCCCATCATGACAACGCCTGAACAGTATGGATTCAAGGCCTTTATCGCAAAGCCATACAACATACAGACCCTGAGCTCAGTCCTGCGGAAAACTATATCAATGTCCACATGAACATACCTAAGAAAGAACAGTTTTCAGGATGTCTCATCGGGCAATGTCTCGGCGACGCACTGGGATTCCCTGTCGAAGGATATCCTCATCCCGTATGCCAGCCGTATATTGAAGATATTGTACGGTATGGGGGCTGGAAAAAGTTCGCGCAAAGGACTCAGCCGTTCGGACAATATACCGATGACTCTCAGCTCGCCAGAGAACTCCTTATCAGTTATTCCACATGTAATGGATTTGACCCGGAAAACTATGCCGGCCGTATAGCCGATATCTTCTCACAGGGCAGGATCGTGGGTGGCGGCAGGGCAACATGGGAGGCAGCACTGCGACTTTCCCAGGGCATCCCCTGGGACGAAGCCGGGACACCGGCACCATCTGCAGGCAATGGAAGCGCTATGCGGGCAGGCCCTGTCGGTCTGATATTCTTTGACGATTTAAATGCCCTGATCCAGGCAGCCTGTGACCAGGCAAGGATTACCCATAAGGATCCGCGGTGCCGCGCAGGTGCGGTTGCGATCGCAGGCACCGTTTCTCTGGCGCTGCAGCACAAGCCGGTCATACCCAGTGATTTTCTCTCCCGGATCTCTAATAGGGTCTCACCCATAGATACAGTACTCTCCAGGGCATTGATCTCCCTTATCGGCTGGATTGATCTTGATCCGGCCGATACAATAACCGAGATTGAGCAGGCAGGCTATGCCCCGGGGTATACGAAGGATTGGCAGGGGGTCAGTCCTTTTGTCACCGGGAGTGTTCTCTGGAGCATCTATGCATTTCTTCACAGCCCTGAAGATTATATGGAGACCATATACACCGCCATTGAGGTGGGTGGAGATGTAGATACAACAGCCGCTATGGCAGGTGCGATAAGCGGGGCTTATCTCGGAATAGGTGAGATACCCGGTGAACTTGCAGTGCTGGTGAATGACAAAGGTTCCTGGGGCTACTCCGAACTCACCAACCTCGCGAATACATGTTATGAAATAAAGACGAGGCAGATGAATCGCTGAGGCCATACTCGTTTGACTTTTCCCGTATCGTCCCTACTTTAAAGGTCAAAGGAATCAGCAAGGAGAAATATGCGATGAAGCTGAGTGAATACTTTGAACAGATAAAGGGGAAAGGCGTTCTGGCAACAGCCGACTCGTCCGGCAGGGTCAATTCTGCCGTGTATGCGCGGCCGCACGTAATTGATGAAGAGACTATCGCCTTTATTATGGCGGAAAGGCTGTCTCATGAGAATCTCCAGTCAAATCCATCCGCATGCTATGTCTTCATTGAAGACGGGGACAAATTTGTCGGAAAACGGCTCTATCTGACAAAGACCGGGGAAGAAAAGAACAGCGAACTCATAGAACAGCTCCGCAGGAAAAGGCATTATATTGCGCATGAAGGATACTATAAGGAGAACAAGTACCTTGTCTACCTTCACATAGACAAGGTGCTCCCGCTCATAGGTTCGGGTACATAACCGCCATCACATATCCGGGATTGGCTACTGTCAGGTCCTCACCTTTCTTCGCCGGGCAATGATACTGGAGATGACTCCCCCAAACCCGGCTACGGCGGCGAGGGTCTGGACCAGCCATCCAAGAAGCGGTATGAGACCGATTCCGGAGAGCACAACAACACCCAGCAGTGTCTCAAGTATAATCGGCTTATTCGGCTTCTTTACCGCGATGGTGATCTTCTTTCCCACAAGTTGAGAGACGGCAACGTATCCCAGCAGGAATGCGCAGGCGACAAGAATAACCAGTACAGGGATGAGCACGATACCCACGATGGATATGATGAAGATAAAGACAAGTGGCAGGATCAGGACAGTTCCCAGTACGCCCCAGGCAAAGGTCTTGAGTGAATCGTATTCCAGGTTGAATGAAATGAATCCCACGGTTGAGGGGATGAGTGCCACAATGCAGAGTGTTATGAGCAGGAAACCGATAAAGGACACGAATCCATGTACCTTGGGCAGTTCCGGGACTTCAAAACCGGAGAACAACGATGAGATCCAGGTGGTCTCTACCGAGGTTATCTTGCCGTGAACCTGTGCCCCGGGCTGTTTGACCACCGGCCCGCCAACTGATACGACATTGCCTGAGACGATGGCATCCTCTCCGAGAAACACCGATCCGCCCACTGCTATGACGTCTTCTCTCACCTGGCCGTAGACCCTGACACTCCCCCCGAGAGATACTATGCCTTGGACCTCGACACCCGGTTCTATGACAATATCGCTTCCCAGACGGACCACCGTGTCCTCGGTTGCCCGGACAGGCGAACACATGAAAACCATGCCGATGAAGATCACGCACAAGCCTACCATTGAACGATAAGAGGAAATATTCCCCAAGAGCCGAGACCATGTATTTTCAGTATTCATATCTTGTGATCCTTAACCTGAGATACTATCCATATTAATTGTTCCGGAGAGAATGAACAGGCGCACGCATATTTTCTCTGAAAAAACGCACACCGGTCATGCCCGGTGAAACCTTATGATGCGGGAGAAAAAGGCCACCATGAGATAGACCGCACCGGCAAGCACTATCGTGGTCGCTCCTGGTGGAAGGTTCGGACCATAGCTCAGCACAAGACCACCGGTGGTAAAGAGTATCGTGAAGAGCGTTGCCAGCGCCATCATGTGCCACAGCCTTCTGGAGAAATGCCCGGCAGCAGCGGCAGGAAGCGTAAGCAGTGCGATCACCATGACAATGCCCACCACAGTAACCATGAGCACCACGGTCAGCGCCGTCAGACACAGGAGCATGAGATGATAGAATTCCACTCGTATACCCCGCAAGAGGGCGAATTCCTCGTCAAAACAGACAGCAAGAAACTGGTTGTAGAAGGCCAGACCTACAGCAACGATCAAGATATCGAGTCCCGCGATGAGCCACAGGTCATCGGACGATACCATGAGTACGTTCCCGAAGAGATAGCTCATGAGATCTTCGTTGTACCCCGGAGTCTTGAAGATAAAGAGGATTCCGATGGCCATGCCGATAGCCCATACCGCTCCGATCACCGTGTCTTCCCTCTGCCTGGCCTTGATACTCACGAGCCCTATGATCATGGCCGATATGAGTGCAGCGATAACCGCACCAAGGATCGGATGAAACCAGTCCCACTGATAGACGACCTGCATATACCGGGCAGCACCCATACCGCCAAGCACGCTGTGGGAGATTGCACCGGCAATATAGGAAATCCTTCGTGTAACGACATAACTGCCGATAATACCGCATGCAATACTTGCGAGAATCCCGGTAAAAAGGGCGTACTGGAGGAACGTCTGATGGTGTATGTCGGTGAAGAACTCAGTCATGTCTCCTATCCTTTTCGCTGATGGCATCATGCCTGATTATATGTACATCGCTTCCATAGATCTCATTTATCATCTCGCCGCTTATCTCGCAGGTGGGATGCCCCACTACCCGCCGGTTCACACATGCGACATTCTTCACATACCTGGAGACAAAGCCGAGATCGTGGGTCACCAGGACAATGGTCATCTTCTTGTTGAGCTGGTCAAGCAGGTCATATAACTCGGTCTCGACAGCGATATCCACATTTGCTGTAGGCTCATCGAGGAGCAGGAGCTCGGGCCCGGAAACCAGGGCACGGGCGATCAGAACCCTCTGGGACTGTCCGCCGGAGAGCTCGGAAAACGGCCTGTGGCGAATATCATAGAGCTCCACCCTCTTCAAGGCTTCTCCAGCTGCTTCCCTGTCTGCATTCGTATGAAAGCCGAAATGCATGCCCGTTCCCAAGCGGCCCATCAATACGACATCAAGGACACTCACGGGAAACAAAGGATCAAGGGATGTATGCTGCGGCATGTATCCGATGCGGGGTCTTGCCTTTACCGGCGAATCACCGAAGACTTTCACCGAACCCCTTGTGGGTTTGATCAGCCCGAGTATCAGCCTCAGGATCGTTGTCTTTCCCCCGGCATTGGGGCCAACTATCGAGAGAAAGTCCCGCTCATTGACAAGGAGGTTCACGTCTTCCAGTACTGGAGAACCGTTATATGAAAACCAGACATTTTCGAGTTCTATTACTGCGTTCATACTCTCTCATCCATATCCATCATGAATATCTCATCCACTGTTATTCCTGTGACAATGCATTCCTGATAATGGATGCCATCATCCTGAGTTCATCAAGATAATTTTCAGGAAGCGGATTTATGGGGACCACGGCCCCTGAGATTGCCTGCGCAATGGTCTGTGCGTTCTTCTTTGAATATTGTGGTTGCACGAAGATGATCTTCACCTTCTCAGCTCTGGCCTTGTTTATCAGGTCCGAGAGCTGCCTGGCACTGGGTTGTTTTCCCTCGACCTCGATAGCTACCTGCTGAAGTCCGTATGATTGGGCAAAATACCCGAAGGCAGGGTGAAAGACGTATAAGGTGCTGCCCCTCAACGTCTCCAGACTTTCAGCAATGGATGCATCCACGGCATCGAGATCTTCATGAAACGTCTTGAGATTCTGCCTGAAGAAATCCGCGTGATCAGGGTCAAGGCGGATCAGTTCTGTGCAGATCGTCTCTGCCTGTATCTTGACCCGCTTGGGGTCGAGCCAGATATGAGGATCAGCAACCTGCCTGCCGTCTGACCGGTTGAAATAGAGAAGCGGAACGCCTTCTGATGTGTCCACTATGCTGAGTTGACTGAATGCAGAGGATATCTTCGGCATGAATACCTTTTCAAAAGGGACCCCGATACGAAAATACACCCGGGAGCTCCCCAGCTGTGACATCTGCTGCGGGGTCGGCTCATAGGTTGCAGGAGACTGTCCCGGACCCACGAGGACCTCAACCTCGACGTACTCCCCCCCTACCCGCTCAACAAAATATGCCTGCGGAATAATACTGACAAAAACCTTGATCTTACCGGACGCTGCTTCAGCCGCACAAACCGTGCTCAGCATGGTACAAAGAACCGATGCTGCCACCAGAAACAGTAGTGCTCTCTTCATGTCACGAACCCTCTGTGTCTTCTCATTGAAAGCTGCATTACCAAGAAATTTCAGACCTTGGATGAGCAGACAATATACCGTTCATTGCAATCCATGCATGTTTCCATGGAGTGATCTTCTGAGAAATCATCCCAATGCTGTTTCTGGCTCGGGGTAAGCATACCTGTTCCGTTACACAGCGGGCAAACACTTCCCAACGCGGATATGATCGCCTGGCGTATGAATTCGGAACGGTTCGGTATATCCTTGATGACCTTGAACAGATTCTGGTCGACCTTGAATGTTACAATCTCTTGTTTTTTCATTGAGTCATCTCCCAAACCATACAAATGTATTACCAAGTAATACCTTCTATAATAGGTACCTGGGCCCAATTGTCAAGGACAAGATATAGAAAAGAGACTGGAATGTTGGAATCGATAAAAACGGAGTATTGGAGTGATGGAGTAATGGAGGGTTGGAAGGAGAAAATTAGTGGAGTAAAGCAATAACCCTTATTCAAGGTTTTCTGATAAAGAATATTATATG
>DAISYU010000095.1:0-12612 GCA_036825155.1 Thermodesulfobacteriota bacterium
ACAGTCTGCATCTGTCAATGCGTAAGGATAGGGGAATCAGGCTTCGTCTTCGACTACGCCGGACACGTCCGGCTTCAGGCTTCCCGCTTCGCCTTCGGCTATGCCGGACAAGTCGCCCGGCACGACGCAGGTGCGGCCATGTGACCACTCTTTATTCACGCCCCGGTAGTTCTTCAAAAGAGTAAGAAAGATCAGCACATTGTATAAGAAGACGGATGATACTATTTTCATTATCTCTCTGATATACACGTCCCCTTAGGATATGGTTTATGTGCCAGGCATTCTACTGCTACGCATAACTCCTTTATGCCAGAAGAAATTGCACGGCCATTATCTGTGCTCAACCTCCTCAAACCTTCTTCTGGCTTTTTTTTGCCCTGATAGAGCACCCGGAGTCTTCACGAACAGGTTTTTCATTCAGAAATACTGCAGTGGTTCTTGAAACCAATCGTGTTGAAAGCTTTTTTCTGAAAACAGGCGCGGGGTTTTCTCTTTTCAAAAAATCAAAAGGTCATTATATGGAGATGTGTCCGGGATGGTACATCCCGGTATCCTGAAATGCTTAAAGGAGCGCTTCAATGAGTAATGCAGGCGAGAAGATCATTTATTCCATGATGAGGGTCAGCAAGACATACCAGAACAGACCCGTGATAAAAGACATTTCCCTTTCCTATTTCTATGGCGCCAAGATCGGTGTGCTGGGGTTGAACGGGTCGGGGAAAAGCACCCTGCTGCGTATCATGGCAGGGGTGGACCATGAGTATGACGGGAAGGCCGTTCTCTCCCCCGGATATACCCTGGGGTACCTGGAACAGGAACCCGTGCTCGACCAGGACAAGACCGTGAGAGAGGTTGTGGAAGAAGGCATGCAGGATGCTGTTGACCTTGTCAGGGAATACAACGAAATCAGCGAGAAATTTGCTGAACCCATGAGTGATGACGAGATGAACGAACTCATGGAGCGACAGGGTGAATTGCAGGAAAAGATTGATCATCTCGATGCCTGGGATATCGATTCTCGCCTGGAGATGGCCATGGATGCACTACGCTGCCCTGAAGGCGATACGCCGGTGAATGTTCTTTCCGGAGGTGAAAAACGCCGGGTGGCATTGTGCAGGCTCCTGCTGCAGAAGCCCGATATCCTGCTGCTGGACGAGCCCACAAACCATCTGGATGCAGAAACCGTGGCCTGGCTCGAACATCACCTGCAACAGTACGAAGGCACGGTCATTGCCGTCACCCATGACCGGTATTTTCTCGATAACGTGGCCGGCTGGATTCTGGAGCTCGATCAGGGCCATGGCATCCCCTGGAAAGGAAATTATTCCTCCTGGCTCGAACAGAAGCAGACGCGGCTTGCACAGCAGGAAAAGACCCAGACCGAACGCCAGAAGACCCTGCAGCGCGAACTGGAATGGATCCACATGTCTCCCAAAGGCCGCCATGCCAAGGGTAAGGCCCGTATCAATGCATACGAAGCGCTTCTGAACCAGGACTTTGACAAGCAGGAAAGGGAACTGGAGATCTATATACCGCCCGGGCCACGTCTCGGGAAGCTCGTTATTGAAGCGGACAATGTAAGCAAGGCCTACGGACAGCGCCTCCTGTTCGAGAATATGACCTTTGCGCTTCCTGCCGGTGGTATTGTGGGGATAATCGGTGCCAACGGTGCCGGCAAGACAACCCTGTTCAAGATGATAACCCAAACCGAAGAACCCGATTCAGGTGGCATAAGGATCGGAGAGAGTGTCAATCTTGCCTATGTCGACCAGGAGCGCGATACCCTCGATCCTGAAAAGACCATATGGGAAGTGATCTCCGGGGGCAGGGACACGGTCGTGCTGGGGAAAAAAGAGGTGAACTCGCGCGCCTATGTTGCGCGCTTCAATTTCTCGGGATCGGACCAGCAGAAAAAGGTCAGCATGATATCCGGCGGTGAACGCAACCGGGTCCATCTTGCCTGCATGCTCAAGGAAGGAGCCAATGTGCTGCTCCTGGACGAGCCCACAAACGACCTGGATGTAAACACCATGCGCGCCCTTGAAGAGGCCCTGGAAAATTTCGGGGGGTGTGCCGTTATCATCAGCCATGACCGGTGGTTTCTCGACCGCACAGCCACCCACATCCTTGCCTTTGAAGGTGACTCCAAGGTGGTGTGGTTCGAAGGCAATTATTCGGACTACGAGGCGGACAGGAAAAGGAGGCTCGGCAAGGCTGCCGATCAGCCCCACCGCATCAAGTATCGTCAGCTGACCCGGTAACTGGTCCCATTAAGGGCATGTCGCGGGCAGGGATTTCGAAGGGTTCTGAAATCCCTGCCTTGAGCAAAGATGAGATTCGGGCCGGATTCCTGTGGGGAGTATACCAGGACAACCGGTCGTCACAATGGGCGAGCCCCGTGCTGAAGACATCGGTTTTTTATCTGCGCAGTATTCTGTATGCTGGTTTCCCTCAGGTGATCTCCTCGGCTGTTGCCCCTGCCGGGCATGCTCTTGACTCTAGTTGCCTCACGGTTATTATATAGCGATTATCCATTTTTTAGGAATGAACTCCCCTGAAGTATCCAGTTGTGAATTCTTAACGGTTGCATACCAAGACACCCCATGAAAAGCATGCTGTGGAGCGTGTACTGCCATGCACAAGAAGAAGGGGGGTGGTCAATACCAAAAAGATGGATTCGATCCACAGTCGGTAGGGTGGGACACGGTGTTGCATAAACAATTCCGCCCGATGGATATACCTTCCGGGCAAGTACAGGGGATACAAGAGGGTGGAATACAAAAAATGACAGAAAAGATACGTCGATGACAGGCAGAGGAGTGTAACGTGATGAGAACAAAAATACTCGGGATTCTCGGTTGTATAGTGCTCGCATGCTTCCTGACAGGAGGCTTGTGCGGGGCACAAGAATGGGAATGGCAAGGGCAGATCAATATTAATTCTGCCGATGTGATGACGCTCGAGCTGTTACCGGGAGTAGATATGGAGACTGCAAAGAACATTGTCACATTCAGGGAATCGAGCGGTCCGTTTTCAGCAATAGACGATCTGAAGATGGTAAAAGGCATCGACGAGAATATCATGGAACAGATCAGGCCGTATGTCTCCACAGAGAAGGAAACAGATATCCAGTATCGTCAATAAATGCGGTGCAGATCCTGCTGAGAAAATCTTGATGATGCCCCAGAGTGCAAAGCAGGTAGCGGGCAGGGATTTTGAAGGACTCTGAAATCTATGCCCTGAGCAAAAAGGTAATTCTGACCGGTTTCCTGTGGGGAGTATACCAGGACATCCGGTCGTCACAACGGGCGAGCCTTGTGCTGTAGTCATTGGGTTTTTATCTGCGCAGTATTCTGTGTTCGGGTTCCCCTCAGGTGCATCCCTCGGCTGTTGCCCCTGCCGGGCATGCTCTTGACTCCGGTTGCCTCACGGTTATTATATAGCGATTATCCATTTTTTAGGAATGTATTCCCCTGCCGTACCCTGTTGTTTATTCTTTGCTTTTGCATACCAAGACTCCTCATGAAAAGCATTCTGTGGAGTGTGTGCTTCCAAGTACGAGAAAAAGGGGGTGGTCAATACAAAAAGATTGCCCCGATCTTTAGTCGGTACAAGGGGACACGTTGTTTCATAAACAATTCTGCCTGATGGACGCACTTTCCGGGGACGTACAAGGAACACCTAAGGGTGGAATACAAAAAATGACAAGAAACGATAAGTCAATGAGATGCAACGGAGGATAACATAATGAAAACAAAAATACTCGGGATTATCGGCTGCATAGTGCTCGCATGCTTCCTGACAGGGGGCTTGTGCGGGGCACAAGAATGGGAATGGCAAGGGCAGATAAATATTAATTCTGCCATGGAGGCAACCCTCGAGTTGTTGCCTGGCGTGGATTTTGAGACTGCACTGAACATCGTCGCATTCAGAGAATCGAACGGACCGTTCTCAACAGTCGACGATCTGATGATGGTAAAAGGCATCGACGAAGATGTCATGGAACAGATCCGGCCGTATGTCTCCACAGAGAAGGAAACCGAACTCCAGTATCGTCAGTAAGGACGATGCATATTCTGTTTGAAAAATCTCGATGATGCACTGATTGTAACGGGTTAATGAAGATATGCCCGGGGAATAGTACCAGTACCTGGAAAGCACATGAACATCCGGCAGGATGAAAACTCGGTTGTTTGGAGGTTCAAGGGGATAATCTCCTGGGCGAATGTGCATAGAATCCATGAGTCTGGAACGCAGAAGTCTCCTGCCGGTTCCAGGTTCACGTATGGCTGCATCCAGTAACGCCATGGGACCTGAGATTTCATGATCTGCCCACTCCCACAAGGATCGGCAGATTATATGAATCAGAGGGAAAGAAGCGCTTGTTTTTAACTTTCCCTTCATAATCCATTGAAAGTAACCCGGCCTCAATCTATCCTTATGATATGACCGGAACATGCATCTATCAGGTGCTCGCCGATGGCGTGGTGATACTCCACCTTTTCTTTATCGTGTTTGTAATCCTCGGCGGCATGCTTGTCTTGGTCAGGCCCAAGATTATCTGGCTTCACATCCCCTGTGTCATCTGGGGGATCCTTATCGAGCTGACCGGGGGGATCTGTCCCCTGACGCCATTAGAGCTCTACCTGCGGACAAAAACAGGAGAGAGTGCCTACACGGGCGACTTCGTAATTCACTACATTGAGCCCATCATCTACCCGGGAGGCCTTACCAGAGAACTGCAGATACTCTTCAGCATAGCGGTGATCATGGTGAATACAGCAGTCTACACCTGGGTGTTTCTGCGTCACAAAAAGAAGCGGTGATGCACAGGGTTCAGGGGTTCGTGAAATAGTGGGTTGGTTTGTTGGTCTCATTCGTTTTTTGCCTGAACACCTGGATTTTGCAAGGCAGCCCGAGATGAGGAATATCCGGAGTAGTGGAGTGATGGAGTAATGAAGAAATGGAGTACTGGAGTATTGGAAAAAAACAGAAAAAACCTATGCCTGAGAAAATGCCGGTGTGCTCAGATTAGATAATTTGTCTCTATCTTTCGGTGAATAACACGCCTTTTTCTCTGCGTCTTTGTGCCTTCTTTAGATTGGTGTAATTTTTCTGATCACGGCTGGAAGCCGCTCCCACATATAAATGGGATCTTGTGCCCCACATCATGCCCTGCCCGGGTTCTTGAGCTGACAGACTCGTATTCCCTTGTTCCCGGAAAAAATGGATGCAACACAAGATTTTAAGCACATCTGCTAAACAAATTATTTTGCCTGTCCGATAGGAAGGGTACCTAAATAGATGGCCTATAATGAGCCATGATTACACAACATGTAGACACAATATAAGTACACAGCATGAGAGGAGCAACTATGAGAATTGGCTTAAAGGCAAAGTTTATGATTCCTATCCTGTCATTGGTGATCGTGTGTCAGGGCATTGCCGGTATCATCATCTTCAGTTCTTCACGGGTAGCTCTCCAAAAGTCCGTGAACGAACAGCTCACCAGTACTGCGGAGTCCACCAGCAAACTCATGTACAACTGGCTTGAGGCTGCCCGGCGGGAAGTGCAGATCTGGGGAGGAGATTCCAACATAAAGTCCTTGTTGATGAATCCTTCTGATCGAGATCTGATGCAGGGGGTTGCCAATGAACGGCTCAAGGAAATCAAGAGCAGATACCCTCACTATGAGATCATCAACGTGGTGGATACCGCGGGCGATGTCGTGGCCTCTTCACAGCCGGAGGTCATCGGCAAGTTCAATGTTAATGGACGGTCCTATTTTCATGATTCCATGAAGGGAGAGGTTGTTCTTTCGGACGCCCTGCAGAGCAAGTCCACCGGGGAGCCGGTATTCGTGGTTTCCTCGCCGATAAAGGACAGCAGCGGCGTGATTGGAGTAATCTTCGGGGCTGTCAGACTCTATGCCTTCAGTGAGGAATTCATCGATCCCATACGCGTAGGTGAAAACGGGTATGCCTATCTCTGCAACAGCGAAGGCCTCACCCTGGCCCACAGGGACAAGTCCACGGTCTTTAATGTAAACATCAAGGACACGGATTTTTTCCAGGAGATGCGCCGGGCCGACAAGGGTCAACTTACGTATGATTTCATGGGGACCCCCCAGATGGTGGCCTTTGTGAAGAATAAGATGACTGGCTGGTACCTGGGCGTGGTTGCTATCGAGGACGAGGTCTATGCCTCTGTAGGCAATATTGCCACCACGAGCTTCGTGACTGCACTGGTCATTATCGCTCTCCTGGTGGGCATGATCGCGTATCTCACCCGCAGATTCATCATTCGTCCCATCAACCAGGTGGCTGAAGGGCTCAAGGAGGCGGCTCAAGGCGACGGCGATCTGAGTATGCGGCTCGAAGTGATGAGTAAAGACGAGGTGGGAGAACTGGCCAGCTGGTTCAATGCCTTTATCGGGAACCTGGAGAAGATCATCACCAAGGTCAAGCAGACAGCGTTGATGGTGGATACTGCGACGCAGGAAGTATCCTGCGGTGTCCAGGGACTCTCACAGATGACCCAGGAACAGGCCTCAGCCATCGAAGAGGTTGCGGCAACGGTGGAGGAGATGACATCCACCATCAAGGAGAATGCCGAGAGTGCCAAAGACGGCCAGGTGAAGACGAGAGAAATGGTTGATCTTGCCAACAAGAGCGGCGAGATATCCAGGGAATTGATCCACAGCATGGAGGACATATCAGCGGTCTCCAGGAAGATCGGCGATATCGTGGTGACGGTCAATGAAGTGGCGTTTCAGACCAATCTGCTCGCCCTCAATGCAGCGGTCGAGGCGGCACGTGCCGGAGAACACGGCAAGGGATTTGCCGTGGTGGCAGGGGAAGTACGGGCCCTTGCGCAGCGTTCGGCCGACTCGTCAAAGCAGATCAAGGAGCTTATCGAGGATACGGTCAGCAAGATCAGCGCCGGTGATGAAATGGTAAAGCGGACCGGTGATTCCATGAGCCAGATCATAGTTACCATCGAACAGCTCTCGCAGGCCATGGAGGAGATCACTGCATCATCTTCCGAACAGGCGCGCGGGATTGACGAGCTGAATCGCGCCATCTCCCAGATTGACTCTACCACACAGCAGAACGCCTCCACGGTGGAAGAGCTCGCTTCCACGTCGGAAAGGCTGCAGACCGAAGCCAATGAGATGGCGATGGATGTGGAACACTTCAAGGTGTCTTCAGATATCCAGCGCGGATTCACCACGCAATCGGTAAGTACGAATCACAGGAAAGCATCCAAGAAGGAACCGGCCAAGGTCACGGACATGGATAATTTCGAAGAATTCTAGTGTATGAGCAGTATGGTCGGTGGTGAACCTTCCTACGTAACAGGAATCACCACCGGCCTCTACCTTCTTTGAGCCCGGGGCGGGAATGTCCCTGTGATCCCCTGATCTAAAAGCTGCAGATCTTTTCCGTCAGTTTTGCGGGTTTAAAAGCTGCCGTGTCTCCTGTCCGGCGGCAGCTTTGTTTGTCGTTGACAGGGCGGCGGATTCAGTATAATTCGCCTCTCAAGAAAGGCTTCATTTCAATTCAACCGTGAACATGTCACAGAAATACACGAGGCAGGAAGTTGACTGCCGAACCGGGATGGAGAATAGCAATTCATGAAAAAATTCATCATTTCAGTCTTGGGTGAAGACAGTCCCGGCATCATTGCCGCGGTCTCCAGGGTTCTCTATGAACAGGACTTTAACATCGAGGATGTGAGCCAGACCATCCTGCAGAATCAGTTCTCCTGTTTTTTCATCGTGACCGGCCCTGAACACGTCTTACCCGGGAACCTGGTCAAGGCGCTGCAGGAGAGTACAGAGGTCTTCAATCTCCTGTTCAATGTTCGCGATCTGGGGGACGACACAGTGCCTCATGCAACGCCTGAGAGCGAATCCTTTGTGGTCACTACCCGCGGGCCTGACCGTAAAGGCCTGGTGTCAGGAATCACAGAGGTTTTTGCCGCGTATACTGTGAATGTGATCCAGCTCCGTGCTGTGTTTCGGGGAGGCGACGAGCCGGGCAACAACATCATGATCTACGAAGTGGACATCCCCCTGGCTACTGACCAGAAGGAATTGCGGCAGGCTTTGTGTGCAAAAGCCCAGGAACTGGGCCTGGAGATAAGCATCCAGCACAAGAACATTTTTGAAGCCATGAACAGGATCTGAGCAAGAAGGACACGCTGTCCGGTATTGACACTGCGTGTCATAAGATGCGAGTGAAACCGGTCTTTCAGACCCGGTTTTAACTACGCGGGAGACAAGGATAGAAAAACGATATGTTTACCCATGGAGAAATTCTCTCGGTACTGGAAATGCTGCGCAACGAGCATCTCGACCTGCGCACCGTGACCCTGGGGCTCAGTCTTCTGGATTGTGCCAGTGACGATATCAAACGATTCCGGTCCAGGATCTACGACCGCATCACCTCTACAGGTGAAAACCTGGTGGCAGTCTGTGACCTGGTGGGTGAGAAGTACGGTATCCCGGTGGTCAACAAACGGATCTCGGTCAGCCCCATTGCCGTTGCAGCGGCGCCGTTCGGTACCGAAGAGATGGTTGCCATAGCCCAGACCCTGGATGAGGCGGCCCGGGCTATCAATGTGGATTTCCTGGGGGGATTCTCCGCATTGGTGGAAAAGGGAACAGCCCGGGGCGACAGGGCACTGATAGATGCCCTGCCGCAGGCCCTGGCGTCCACCGAGAGGGTCTGTGCCTCCATCAATGTGGCCACCACCCGTGCCGGCATCAATATGGATGCCGTGCTGCTCATGGGGCGGCAGATCAAGGCTGCTGCAGAACTTACCTCGGACCGTGACGGTATCGCCTGTGCCAAGCTGTGTGTCTTTGCCAACATCCCGCAGGATGTGCCGTTCATGGCAGGGGCCTATCTCGGGGTGGGCGAACCTGACAAGGTCATCAATGTCGGCGTCAGCGGACCCGGGGTTGTGAAAAAGGCCATCGACCGCATGGTGGCGGACAATCCGGATGCTGATCTGGGCCGTATCACCGAACTGATCAAACGCACGGCCTACAAGGTGACCCGCGTGGGCGAGCTTATCGGCCGTGAGGTTGCAGAGATCCTTGGAGTCCCCTTCGGGGTGGTGGACCTGTCCCTGGCCCCCACACCCAATGTGGGTGACAGCGTAGGGGAGATCTTCCAGAGCCTGGGGCTGAACAGCATCGGCGTCCCCGGAACAACGGCGGCGCTCGCCATGCTCAACGATGCGGTGAAAAAAGGCGGTGCCTTTGCCAGTTCCAATGTGGGGGGCCTCAGCGGGGCGTTCATCCCTGTCAGTGAGGACCTCAATATCTCCAAGTCTGCAGAGGAAGGCACCCTGTCCCTGGAGAAGCTGGAGGCCATGACCAGTGTCTGCTCGGTGGGTCTGGACATGGTGGCCGTGCCCGGAGACATTACCGCGGAGACGCTCTCTGCCGTCATTGCCGACGAGATGGCCATCGGCGTCATCAACAAGAAGACCACTGCGACCCGCATTATCCCTGTTCCGGGGAAAAAGGCGGGTGAGCGTGCCAGCTTCGGAGGCCTTCTGGGTGAATCCGTTATCATGCAGGTCAACAACGCCCAAGGCGACAACCCCTTTATCCGCCGCGGCGGACTGATCCCTGCCCCGATCCACAGCCTGACGAATTGATTTAAAAAACCAGGCAGGACAGGACATTGGGTTCATGATCCAAGACAGAAGGCAGAGCGAGCCCGCCAGCTCGTGATCCCAGGCATCAGGCTTCGCTTTCAGCTATGCCCGACACGGAAGGGAAAAACAAAAAGAAGATATTCACCGCATCCGGCTTCGCTTACAGCTATGCCAGGACAAGGAGGCGCAGGGGACGCTGAGATTGAAAAACCATTTTTCCAATCGGAAGACTTCGATATGAGAAAGAAATACTTTTTAAGCTAACGACCTGATCCTAGGCTCTTGCAAGGATTGATTGTTTTTATGAGAGCGGTTTTACCGCGATGAAAAAATATCGCACCTGAAGGTGCTCCCACAGCTGCTTTCATGCAGCCATTTGCATGGAGGTTTTTTAATCAAGGCAGTTTTTACATCTGCCTGGATTCATGATCAAACTTGTTCGTCCTGCCTGAGATCTTGTGCCACAAATCCTGTTCTGCCTGGTTTCATGTGCCCTCCTGCTCGATTCTTTCGATTCACATTTTTTTCATTGGAACTTGTTCGTCGTATCAGTATACTGGTATGCATGAATACCGTACGCATCAGCAGCTGGAATGATTTGCAGGAAGAACTCTTTGAAGATGCATGGAACGAGGAGATCGGCCGCTTCCGCTCGCGCTACGCCTTTCGCGGGCTCTCCGATGCAGGCTACGCGCTGGAGACCACCATCATGCGCCTGGGCGGAGACTATGCTGAGCTTGAACACCACATCCTGCGCAACTTCAGCAAGTATGCCCACCGCAACGTGGTGCAGACCGATTCGGTCTGGCACTGGCTCTCGGTGGCCCAGCACTACGGCCTGCCCACCCGGCTCATGGACTGGACCTATTCCCCCTTTGTGGCTATGCACTTTGCCACCGCCAATCTCGAGCGGTTCGACTGCGACGGGGTGATCTGGGCGGTGAACTACCTCAAGGTCCATAAGCTTCTGCCGGACCATCTTCGCAATGTGCTCGACGAGGAAGGGGCCAATGTCTTCACCGTAAAGATGCTCTCGGAGACCATGGAATCACTGCATGAACTGGACACGCTCGAAGAGCGGGATTTCGTGATCTTCTTCGAGCCGCCCTCCATCGACGACCGGATTGTCAACCAGTTCGCCTTCTTCTCGGTCATCTCCAACCCGCGTCTTGTGCTGGACCACTGGCTCCAGAAACACCCTGATGTCTGGCGGAAGATCATCATCCCGAAAGAACTCAAATGGGAGATCCGCGACAAGCTCGACCAGGGCAATGTCACCGAACGCGTTCTGTTTCCGGGCCTGGACGGCCTGAGCCGCTGGCTGAAGCGACACTACAGCCCGAGGATGTGAACAAGGGCGAGCCTGTTAGCTTAAAATCCCAGGCAGGACAGGACTTGAGGAACAAGACCCCAGTCATCCCGCTTCGTCTTCGACTACGCAGGACAGGGAAGGGAAAAGAACAAAGAACTGAAAAAATCTATGTGGGAGCGGTTTTCAGCCGCGATCAGTAAATTTACACCGATCTCAAAGCGCTACAGGGATGCAGAGAAAAGACATTATTATTTAGCGAGAGATAGAGACAAATAATCGGATCTGATCACATTGGCATTTTCTCAGGCATAGGTTTTCTCTGCTTTTTCCAATACTCCAATACTCCAGTACTCCATTTCCTCATTACTCCACTACTCCGGATATCTTCCATCTCGAGCTGCCTTGCAAAACCTGACCCTTGCCATGTAAAGGAGATTGCAATATATCCATGAGAGAAGCTCATACCATTTGATGATGTAATAATTGCTGTATCGAGGAGGACTCCATGTCGATTGATACATACAGGAAGCTGCAAAGACATCTCGATCAATTTCCTCTGGGGTTCCCCGAAACCGTCTCCGGGGTGGAACTGGCGATCCTCAAGAAGCTGTTCTCAGAAGAAGAGGCCGAGCTTGCCTGTTTGTTGATACCGCTGCCAGAGGAAGTTGCAGACATTGCAAAGAGGGCAGGGCTGGATGAAGAAGTTGTTACAGAGAAACTGGAGACTATGTCGAAAAAGGGCCTGGTCTTCAGAATACGGCGTGGCGGTAAGGTGCTCTACAATGCCATAGGCTTCATGATCGGGATCTATGAATATTCGGTCTATCAGGTGGATGAAGAGCTTGCAGCATTATATTCGCAGTACTACGAAGAGGCCTACCAGGAGGAGATGGGTGCCAGCAATGTCCCGGGGTTCAAGGTGTTCCCCATAGGCGAGACCATCAAGACCGATGTGACGCTCCTGCCCTATAAAAAGGTTGAAGAAGAGATCCGTGCCGCCCGCAAGATAGCGGTTTCACCCTGCATATGCAGGAAGGAGTCCTCTCTTACAGGCCACGGCTGCCATCACATGAAGGAGACCTGTCTGAGCTTCGGTGTAGCAGCTGAGTACTATATCGAGAACAAGACCGGCAGACAGATCGATGCTGAAGAGGCTATCGAGATCCTGAAAAAGGCCGATGCCGAAGGGCTTGTCCATGCAGGGGTCAATGTAAAACACCTCTCCAATATCTGCAACTGCTGCCCCTGCTGCTGCGATTCCATGAAGGGGATCATCGAGAAGGGGCACGACAAGGTAAAGTACATGAATGCCATCTACGTTGCCTACATTGACCCGGATTTGTGCACTGCCTGTGGCATCTGCGAGGACCGCTGCCCGGTGGGGGCAATCGCGATTGACGAGGTCGCACTCTCGGATGAAGACAGGTGCCTGGGCTGCGGTCTGTGTGCAGGGACGTGTCCGGCAGACGCCATAGATATCCGGCTTCGGCAAGACAGGCTCGAACCGTATGACAGTGTTCTCGATCTCGGCAGGGCCATACTGGAAGGCAAGCTCAAACACTCAGGTCTGTCAGAGAACCAGAAAACAACCCTGGAACTGATGAGGGGGATGGGAAAGATTTAA
>DAISYU010000096.1:0-2647 GCA_036825155.1 Thermodesulfobacteriota bacterium
TTATTATTAACAGATTAATACAAAAGGAGGAGGATCATGAAACCGATAGGTCCTTTGATGTGGGAACACCGGCTCATAGAGCAATTGCTCTCAATGTTTGACAAAGAGATCCGTATGATAGGTGAGACCGGTGAAGTCAATCCGTTCTTTATCGATACCGCCGTGGATTTCATCAGAACATATGCAGACCGCACCCACCATGGAAAGGAAGAAGACATCCTCTTCGTAAGACTTTCAGAAAAGGATCTTGCCGTAGAACATGCAGTGATCATGAACGAACTGATTGAAGAGCACAAATACGGGAGGGAAACAGTCAGGAAACTGGTGGAGGCAAAGGAGAGATATCTTACCGGAGAGAATACCGAGCAGGACATTGTTACACACCTGAAGGCACTGTCCGATTTCTATCCCGCGCATATCGAAAAGGAAGACAAGCGTTTCTTCTATCCGTGTATGGAGTATTTCAGCACAGAGGAACAGGGTGCAATGCTGCAGGCCTTCTGGGATTTTGACCGGAAGATGATCCATGAAAAATACAAGAGGCTCGTGGAGGAGCTCGAAGGCAGCAAAATTTCATGGTCTCCGCCGGGAATGAACATTTGATTAAGAAGAAAGGATCAAGGCAGAAGGTATTTTTTTCGAGACGTGGGTTCGTGATACCAGGCAGAAGTCAGTTGGTAAAGAATGCTCGTGATCCCAGGCAGAAGGCAGAAGGGAAAACCTGAAATACTAATCAGGACTTGGGGAACATGAACTTTCTATAAAAACAGGATCCATCTACCGCGGGGGAGAGGACGTAGGTCGGGTTGGGAGTGTAGCGAGCTACCCGACATATGAGTTTGTCAGGTAACTCATCTGCCTTCAGGCTTCGCAAGAGCTGCGCCCGACAAGAAAAGGAGCGGACCCTATTTGTTCAACTTGGTGATCTTGGTGCCTTCAAGGGTGAGGTTGTACATCAGCCCTTTCTGACCAAAAACAAAACCCACGATGGGGTCCTTTATCTTGGTGGAATCAATCGATTCTCCCACCCCAACGGTTAACAGGGCAACAGAGCCATCCACCCCGATCTCCCAGCCTTCGCTTTTCCGGAATTTATTCAGTGCCTCATCTTGCATGAATACGAGGATAATTGTTTTTTTCTGGGCACCCAACTGGAAACCAAAAGAAGCCGATGCCGTGTTGTAGTAGTCCACGGTCTTGCCGTTGATCCTCATGGCACCTTCGCCGTATTCTCCTCCCACGCCTACTCCGGCCTTGAACACATTCGGGAATACGAGAACCCCCTTGGCACTCTTGAGAAATTCCTCTGCTCCTTTGACCTCTTTCACAAAGTTCTCCAGTGCGACATCTACGCTGACATCGATCTCTTTAGCCGTTGCCGCATTTGCCACCTGGACAGAGATGCCTCCCAGCAGCAGGCATAGTGCAAGGAAAGCCGGCATATACACACAGCAGATCTTTTGTATGGAGCGGTATTTCATGAACAGGTCCTCCTTTTATAAGTTAGTGATCTTGAGGCAGGTTATTTATTCTGCAACATAATAAGCCCGAATGGGCAGGATTCAAGAAACAAAGATAGATAAAGACAACAAAGAGGCGGGTGCGGTTTTCAAGGACCCTTTTGTACCCCAAACGGGCTGATTAAAGGCAGAGATCACATGAGTTATCTTGAACATGTCCCTTTTCCCCAACCAGCTGTTGCAATAAAGCATGACGATCCGGAATCATCATCAGACGGATCGATCTGGTATTCGGTTACCAGGGTAGTATGGGTATCTATGTTATTCGAGATATCCGGGTCCGCGGTTGTGCCGCTGCTGATGCTTGAACTGACACCGAGAATTTCTCCTGCCGACAGGCTTGCCCCAAGGTTCACCGTGATCGTTGCAGTCTCTCCGGCGGGGAGAGAATCTATGGAACAGTATACTTCGAGTGGTTCACTCAGGATATACAGACAGCCGAACCCCACACAGGTATTTATCAGGGTGTAGCAGAATCCCGATGTGGACTCGGCAGACTGAAAGCTTCCGAGGGTAAGTGGTGATGCGTCAAACGTGAACTCCAGATTCAATGCAGTCGCAGGGCCGTTATTCGTCAGGAGGATCGTGTATGTTGCCTTGCTCCCCTCTGACACGGTCTCAGGATAATCCAACAGGATCACATCGAGATCTGCTGCCTGGTCCTCATCCACGGCAGTTACTGAGATCGTTGCAGCATTGTTCGTCAGTACCGGGTCGAAGGATGTACTCGATATTGTTGCAGTGTTCGTGAACTGCCCTGCTGTGAGAGGGGTCATGATGAAGTTGATCGAGACCCATGCGAGACCAAGATTGCCGATTTCCCAGACAAGATCTCCTGCATCGATGGTTATTCCCTGCGTTGTGCTGACACTTATCAGTGAAGCATCTAAAGGAAGAACATCCGTGACAGTGACTCCAATGGCTTCATCCGGCCCATTGTTCCGTGCCAGGAGGGTATATGTCAGATCACTCCCGACGATTGGCATGAGGGGGTTGGCATACGTATGGATTTCCAGGTCAGAATCTGCGCATGCGGTTCCTGCGGCAAAAATCATTGCTGCAATGATCATGACATACATGCGTGTCTGCACGCTGATGATATACTCCTACTCAATACGGTTTTCAAT
>DAISYU010000096.1:2747-4951 GCA_036825155.1 Thermodesulfobacteriota bacterium
TCATGCTGGAGATAATCACCTTCGGGGTGGGATTGTCTCTTATTTTTGCAATAGCCCAGCTCTGCAGGAAAGATCCTGACCAGTCGATCTATCTCAATTTTCTGGTTTTTCTAGGCAACAGCCTCATTCAGCTGCTGGTGTTATTGAAGGTGACGAATGTGATCCAGGAGTACCCCATCACTTCCTTTCTCTCGCTTTCAGCGATTTTCTTTATCGGCCCTGCAAATTATCTGTACCACCATATCCTGCTGAATCCGGCAAAGCCACTGCCGGTAAAGCTGAAGGTTCAATTCATACCTGCAGCGCTTGCCCTTTTCAGCGAGATTGTCTTTCAGCTCCTGCCCCTTGATATAAAAAAGCAGTTTCTGGCCGGAATCATCCAATCGCCACAGAACCATTGGTTCACGGTGGTGCTTGCCTGCGGTGCGGTCTTCAACTTCGTTTATTTCCTGATCATGTTCAGATTGGGGCTCACTGTCCTGAAGAGTGAAAATATACGAACACAGGTGTACCTTATCCTTTGCGCTTTCTTTTTCACACTGGTATCCATCCTCCTTCTCTTCTTTGGGTTTATATCCGGATCAGACCCGGTTCTGCTCACAGGGGGAACGATTATTTCGCTTATAAATATCTCCATGTTCCTGTCCAACATGAGGTATCCAAACTTCTACCGGCTCATCGAGAAAGAATTCAAGAAGAACAGGTATGAGCGGTCTCTTCTCAAGGGGCTTGATACCGAAGTGGTCTTCGAACGCCTGAATTACCTGATGAGCGGCGAGCACATCTACAAGGATTTCGACCTGAGTCTGGAGGGGCTGGCAACGATGCTGTCCATCACCCCCCACCAGCTTTCCCAGTTCATGAACGAGAGGCTCGGCACTAATTTCCGCAATTACGTGAACTCGTATCGTATTGAGGAGGCAAAGAAGATCCTCGTACATGATTCTGACATGAATATTCTCTCCATCTGCTTCGATGTCGGGTTCAACTCGAAATCCACCTTCAACCACTGCTTCAAAAAATACACGGACAAGACACCTTCAGAGTACCGCCAGGAGTACCAGATGGCGCTCGATAAAGGTCCGGATTCATAAACCCTCCTATTTGCGTTGCAACTTTTAAGGGGTCTGCCCCAGGACCATGAGCGGAACTGGGCAAATCACATAAATATAATTTCCCGGCGTGCGGATCTATAAACCCGGTCGACCGTCTGCCCCCTGGGACGTATTGATATGTAAGAAAGCACTGCTGAAATCATGTGAAAAGGAGGGTTTTACCATGGATTTCGCCAGACCGGAGGCATCTGGACATTCTTCGTCTCGTCTAGGGTTCACTGACATCCTGAACAGTCTTGAGGCCCAGTACCGTCTTCCCGCACGGATCAAGGAGGATTTTCGCGAAGCCATAGAGCTTGCGCGAAGGTTCAATGACGAGGTCATCCGGCCGATCGCACTCGAGACAGACAGAAAGGTCATGGAGGACAACGATTACCTGCCCCGGGATTTCCTCCATAAAGCCAACGAGTGGGGCCTGTTCACCTTATGGATACCCAAGATGTACGGGGGGGAAGGGATGAGCATGCTGTCTCTCTATGCATTCATTGAAGAGGTGTCATCCGTGTGCGCGGGGCTGGCAAACCTCATCGGTGCCCATTATCTGGGGGTGTCCGTCCTGTGCTCATCGTGCAACATGAGCATCACCAACAGGATACTCCGCGATGTGGTCCGCGAGTCGAAAATGGGCCGCCCCTGCACCATCTCGCTTGCATGGACAGAACCCGGCGCAGGAACAGACCAGTCGGAGGGGCCTCTCCTTCCGCTGGCAAAAGTGAGGACGCAGGCCAAAAAGGTCCCCGGCGGCTATGTGGTCAACGGCAGCAAGGTGTTTATATCTGCCGGCCATGTGAGCACCTGGCACATGCTTATCTGCTATGAAGATATCAGAAAGCCTGAGGACAACCTGATCATGCTTGCCATCAAGACCGGGATGAAGGGCTTCACCTTCGGCCACAAAGAGCACAAGATGGGGCAGAAGGCCTGCGTGGCCAGTGAGCTGATCTTCGAAGACTGCTTCGTGCCGGATGAGCAGGTCTGTTTTTCCAAAGACCAGGTCAGCCGTCTTGGCATCTCGGCAAAAGAGGCCGGCCTGAAGCTGATCAGCATGTTCCCGGCCGTGACCCAACCCGGGGTTGCCGCAATCGGGGC
>DAISYU010000096.1:5051-12595 GCA_036825155.1 Thermodesulfobacteriota bacterium
CTGGTCTCGCCCCTGTTCGACCTGGAGATCGTCAATCACATCTACCGGAAGCTGAACTTCGAATGGACCAGCCATGAGGATGAGCGGCATATGTCTGGCCTGGGCTCTCTGAGTAAATTCTCATGCACAGACCTTGCCGTTGAGAACTGTGCAAAAGCCCTGGATCTCATGGGTGCAGAGGGGACGAGGCACGATGCCGGGGCCGAGAAACTGCTCCGGGATGCCAAGCTGCTTCAGATATATGAGGGGACGAACGAGGTCAACAGGATCAATCTCTTCTCTCAGCACATCGCACACACCATGCCCGGCGTCCGGGTGTTCGAGTAAGGATAAAGGAGGTGATTATGGATCAGTCAGCTCTTACAACACACAATGACGAGCTCAAAGCATTCAACGACCTTGCAGAGAGCTTTGCCAAAAAAGAACTCATGGGTTATGTGCACGATCATGAATATCCCTATGCCCATGATGTGACCGAGACGATACAGACGGCAAAGGAAGCCGGCCTGTTCGGTATCAACCTTCCCCTGGACTGGGGAGGAGTGGGGCTTGATGCATCCACCCTCGCCGGCATCGTGCACAAGATCAGCATTATCGACGCAGGCATGGCAGGGGTTCTCTTTACCCATGCTGCAGCTCTTGAAATCATCGCAGCCGCCGCAGAGTCTGATACAGAGCACTGCAGGGCTATTTATGAGACGGTCTCCGGACCTGAGGGAGTTCCACTGGCATTCCAGGCCTATTCCTCGCCTGCTGAAACCGAGTTCCCTGAAGTCAGTGGGAAAGGTGAACACTTTTTGACCGGCCGACTACCTTTAGTCGTGCTCGGAGGCATGGCCCGGTACGCGGTCGTGGCAGGAACCCGGCAGAAGACAAGCGGCTTTTCCTACTATCTCATTGATCTTTCAGCAGAGGGCGTAACCAGGTCGGACCCGGTCCTCACGCTGGGATTTCAGGCCTGCCAGGCCGTGGACATCACCCTGAAAGATGTGCCGGGTCTGCTCATAGGTGGACAGGGAAAAGGGGAGGTCTATTTCGAGAAGATGCAGCTTCGCATGTCTCTGGCGGCTGCGGCCATATCATTGGGCATCATGGAGGGCAGCTTCAAAGAGGCTTTTGACTATGCAGAGCAGCGCTGGCAGGGGGGGCGGAACATCGTGGAATGGTCCGCGGTCCGCATGAAGCTCGCTGAGATGGGCATTGCCATCGATGTGGGCAGGAACTGCCTGGCTGGAATCTGCTCGGAGTATGATTCAGCATTGAAGGACAGGAGCGCGTCTGCCATGGCGGCTGCGATCCACATAAGCGAACTGGCCTGCAGCCTGGCATCCGAAGGCGTCCAGGTGCTTGGGGGCAACGGATATATGAAAGACTACGGTCAGGAAAAAAGGATGAGGGATGCACGGCAGGCCCGGTCATTGCTTGGTATGAACGGATTGAAAAAGATGAATTATATCGAGAGGATCATCGAGGAGGCAAGGATATGAAAAAGAACATACCGGATATAAATGATTTTTTCAAAGGTCTGGACCAGATCGAGAACAAGGAATACGACGTGAAGCTTCCGATCTTTTACTACGACAATACGGCCATGAGCGCCATCTACACGGCTTCTACCTCTCGAGTAAGAAAGTATCTACCCTCACCCGAGATGCACCCGGTGGAGATGTTTCCGGGCAGGTGCCTGATGGTGTTTAGCGCCTTTGAGTACCGCAGGACAGACATCGACCCGTACAACGAATTCAGCATAAGCGCTGTCATAACCTATGGCAAACGGGCCATTCCGGGGTTGACCTCGCTTGCCTACATGCTGAAGAATTGCTTTACAGCCTGTATTCTCCATCTTCCCGTAACCTCTGAGAGGGCGCGGCGTGGAGGGGTGGAGTTGGCAGGATATCCCAAGTTCATTGCCGACATCACGTTTGCCCATGAGAACGGGTACACTACGTGCACGCTGGCGGAAAACGGCGAGCGGATCCTCACCCTGAGGGGGAAGAAGGTAAAAACATCACGGGGCAGGCTCACCAAATATATCATCCACACCATGAAAAACGGCATTCCACTCAAGGCAAATCTGTACCTGAACCCTATCCAGTACCGCCAGACCATCGGGTTCGGCGCAGCCAGGCTGGACATCGGAAGCGGCCACAGGATATGTACCGAGCTGCACGACATGAGGCTGAGCAGGATGCCGGTCCTGTATCAATATATTCCATCGTATGAGGCGATCCTCTTCAATTCAAAGAATCTCATCGATGATTAAGGGGGGCGTAAACGAATGGCGAAGAGAAATATCAGCGGAAAAACTGCGGTCATCACCGGGGCGGCATCGGGTATAGGGAGAGCGCTGGCGCTCGAACTGGCGAAAGAAGGGTGTACCATGCTGCTGGCGGACATCAATGAGCAAGGGCTGGAGCAGACATGCGAGATGGTGCTGCAGGCAGGTGGCAAGGCAGAAATGTTCCTCTGTGATGTATCCAGGCTCGATGATGTCATGAGAATGGCAAATCATTGCTTCGACGAGTGGGGCAGGGTGGACATCCTCATCAACAACGCTGGCGTCGCATCGATCGGGTTCATGGGCGACATACCGATCAAAGACTGGGAATGGATCGTCTCCATCAACTTCTGGGGCGTCGTGTACGGGTGTCATGCATTTGTCCCGAGGATGAAGAAACAGGGCAGCGGGTATATCGTGAACGTGGCATCCGCAGCAGGTATCCTCTCGTCTGCGGAGATGTCTCCGTACAATGCTACCAAGGCCGCGGTCATTGCCATTTCAGAGACGCTCAAGAGTGAACTGGCTCCTTACGATATCGGTGTGACTGTGCTCTGCCCAACTTATGTTAAGACCAACCTCTTGGACAAGATGAGATTTACGGACGAGTTCCAGAGATATTGTTCAACCACAGGCATGGACAATGCGAGGTGGACGCCGGAGAAGTTTGCCGGCCTTGTGATCGATGCCGTGAAAAAGGAAAAGATGTACGTGGTGCCGCAGGCAGCGGCAAAGATGTTCTGGTGGTCCAAACGCATATCCCCTGCCGCCTTCTTTGGATTCCTCGCGTTTCTCATGCGGATGGGGTGGGGGAGGAAAATCATGCTCCAGATGGCCCGGCTGGGTTTCTGAAGGTTCTAACGAGAAGGGAAGAATCGGGGTGGGTTCACAATAAAGTTACTGGGAGTCGGAAGCCGGACCTCCCCCCGGGAATCCGCCTGTGGCGCACGCGGTGGAAAGTGCGGAAATAGGCATGTTATGAGACATACCTCATTCTCTTGTCAGTATATGCCGCAGTTCATCCGCACGGATCTCCCTGCATGAGAGGACCTGTCGGGCCTTCTCCGAATCCGTCCAACCAAGAAGCCTCCCCATGAGATCTGCGGTGGCCTCCAGGTCAGCCAATCCGCCCTCATCGTCAAATCGGGCACGTGCACTGCGCCTGACCCAGTAATCCTCGAGGGTCAGGGCTCCTTCCGCCTGGACAGCATGCCGCACTTCAGCAGAGGGTCCTTTTTCGTGTTCAAAAATGGCCAACGCTTCGCTGCCATAGAGGAGGGCGGCACGCTCGGCTTCCTGAGGTGAAAGGCCACAGCGCTCAATACGGGAACACAGTGCCTCAAAAGTTCCGGAAAAGTCGCCTCCTGTCAGCGGTTCCTCGGCCGTGAGCGAATGGACGTGTGCACGGTTCAGGAGTTTTTCACATCGATCGACGATCTTTTCAGCCATGGCCCGGTAGCTGGTAAGTTTGCCGCCGGCCACGGACAGTAGCCCGCCGGCGCTTTCCATAATTTCATCACGACGTGAAATCTCGGAAGGCTTCTTTCCTTCTTCACCCAGCAGCGGACGCAAGCCCGACCATAGGGCTACGATATCCCCATCTTTAAAGGGTGCAACATCAAGATAGGCCATGGCGGTATTCAGCAGGTAGTCGATATCCTCATGGGTAATATCCGGCCAGTATTCCGCTCTCGGATAGAAGGTATCGGTCGTACCGAAATAGACATAGCTGCCCCGGGGCACAACGAAGAGTCCGCGGCCGTCAGGTGCGTACATGATGATCGTCCGTGTGATAGGTACGCGATCGCGGGACATGACGACATGAATGCCCTTGGTGAGCTGCAGCTTCTTCCCGGCGCCGCTGTCTTCCATAAGTCGAATGGTATCTACCCAGGGTCCGGCAGCATTTATCACAATGCGGGCACGCACCCTCGCTATGCATTCATCTTTCGGCAGGGTACTTTCAACCACGGCTCCCGTGACACGGGACCCTTCTTGAATGATCTCTCGAGCCGCGGCATAGGTAACAACAACCGCGCCGGCACCGAAGGCGCTTCGGGCATTACCCAGGGTGAGCCGGGCGTCGTCGGTCAGGTATTCCGGGAAAACCACCGCGCCTGCAAAATCTGCCGCCCGCACAAGAGGTTCCTCCCGCTGCAGACGCTTCTTCGACCAAACCTGATGGCGCTCCGGTTTTTCCACATTGCCCAATTTCTCGTAAGACCATATGAAAGCCTTGATGCCCTGAACCTGGACCTTGGATCGGGCCGGTATCACCATGGGGTTGGTCAAAGAAAGATGCGGTGCGATCCGCCGCAGGACTTTCCTCTCGTTTGCGGCCTGGCGAACGACCGTCAGGTCGCCTTGGGCCATATACCGGCTCCCGCCATGGATCAGTTTTGATGAACGGCCGGAGGTTCCCGCTCCAATATCACCGGCGTCGATAAGGGCAACGCGGAGCCCTCGCATGGCTGCATCTCTTGCGATGCCGCAACCGGTTATGCCTGCTCCAATGATGAGCAGGTCAAACACTTCATCTTCAAGCGCCGAAAAAAGGGCATATCGATTTCGGAGATCCAAATGGGTGTTGCTCATGGATTTTTGTGAGTACCTCCTTTTTCGGCTGACAAGTTCTCAACAGCCCCATCGCTCACAACTGTCGAATGAAGAAGAATAACACGAGTGCACTTTTACAGTATATCCAGATATTAAATGCAAGGCAATGGGTTCCGGGCTTTCTTCACAAGAACTATGGAAGGTTGCAAATCATCCCGGCTGAAAAATTTTGGTCTTGGGAGCTCTCAGTATGAACTGGAGATAGTGGGTTAAGAGAAGAGGGATCAAGTTGTTTTTCGATTGTTGAGGTCTGACTCCTGTTTTTTTGTGAAAATATCCTTTCTCTCAGGCATCTCTACCTTTGTGTATTAGATTTTTTCCGGATTGCACCTTGAATGATCATCCAAGCGATGGTATTTTCAAAGGCGTACATACTGGGTCAGAGAATACAGATACGGCAAAAACAAATTAGACTACAGTGATTCTGAAAGACTACAACAAGACCGCTCTCATTGATGGTCCCTTAAAGGTTTCCTATCGCGAGCTCATGGACCATGTCAGGGAGTTTGCGTCCTTTCTCTCCATAAAGCACGGGGATCGGGTTGCATTGTACTCTGAAAACAGGCTCGAGTGGATTTATGCCTGCTACGGCATCTGGAATCACGGCGGAATAGTTGTCCCCCTTGACTTTCTAATGGCGGACGACACCCTCGCCGGTGTGCTGAATGATTGCCAGCCCTTTACAATCTTCACCTCGCAACAGGGCGCACACAAGCTCGGTAGCATTTCCGGACTGATCGATCATGAGCCGGAAATAATTGTATTCGAAGAGATGAAAACCCCATCGGGAAACCTGCCCGAGCTTCGCCGGGAGCTCGATGAAGAGGATACGGCCCTCATCGTCTATACGTCAGGCACTACCGGCGCACCCAAAGGGGTCATGCTCTCGTACAAAAACGTCATGGCAACAATCAGGGGCCTCATAGATTTTGATATCATGCGGAAAGAAGACAGGGTGATCGGACTGTTGCCTTTTCATCACATCTACCCCATGCAGGGGACCATCTTCCTGCCGCTTTTTGTCGGGGCGACCGTGGTGTATGTCCACAATCTTATCGCTTCGGAAATTTTGAAGACCATGCAGGAGCACAAGATCACCTTTTTCATCGGGGTCCCAAGGCTCTATGAACTTTTTCACAGAACCATATTCAGCCGGATCAACAAAAACCCCGCCCTGCGCGTGCTCGTGTATTGTGCCCGGAAAGCGAACTCTGTCACCTTGAGCAGAAAGCTCTTTGGAAAGATTCATGAGAATTTCGGCGGACACACACGGTTGTATGCATCAGGAGGCTCAAAGCTTGACGGTGACATGGCCAGAGATATGCGTGCCCTGGGATTCGTGCTGGACGAGGGGTACGGTCTGACCGAGACGGCCCCCATTATTGCGTTCAACCCTTTCAATCAGATCAGACTGGATTCCGCAGGCCTGCCGCTTGGGGGCACGGAGGTCAAGATCGTAGACGGAGAGATTGCAACAAGGGGCCCGCACGTGATGAAGGGATACTACAACAATCCCGAAGAAACAGCGAAAAAGATCGTTGACGGGTGGTTTTATACCGGTGATGCAGGCTATATCGATGATGACGGGTATGTACATGTAACCGGACGCAAGGATGATATGATCGTCCTGCCGAGCGGCAAGAACATCAACCCTGAAGATATCGAAAGCCAGATCCTCTCACTTTCACCCATGGTGGAAGACGTCGGCGTGGTGCTGAGGAGAGGCAGGCTCACCGCACTGGTCTACCCCAACTATCAACTCCTGAAAAAAGCGAATATCAGCAATATCATGGAGACCATCAAATGGAAGGTGATCGATAAGTACAATAACTCGGTCTCGGTTTATAAAAAGATTCTCGATGTCTCCATTGTGCGAAACCCCCTGCCCAAGACAAACCTCGGCAAACTCCAGCGGTTCCTCCTGAGCACAGTCAAGACTTATGGTGAACGTACCCCCCGTGAGGTGACCGATCCCGGCTATCCTGAATATGCCCTCCTCAAGTCGTTGCTCGAGGAGCTGGCAGGCAAACAGATCTATCCCGACGATCACCTCGACCTGGATATCGGCCTTGATTCACTGGGCAAGGTGGAACTGGCCGTCTATGTGGAAAATACGTTCGGCCTCATTCTCTCCGACACCGAACTGGCTGAATACACCACGGTCGAGGCCCTGGCCGGTTTCATCCGCGACCAGAAGACCCGCATGGACAATTCCCCGGCCCGATGGAAAGAGATCTTGGGCACGGACGCGGATCTGTCCCTTCCGAAGGCTTCTTCCGGTGTTCGCCTGCTGAGATCGGTGATTGCATTCTTTGTCCGGGTATTGTTCCGTACCAGGGTAGAGGGGATGGAGAAGCTTCCCGACAAACCCTTCATCATAGCTCCGAACCATCAGAGTTATCTCGACGCCATAATGCTGGTTGCAAAACTGCCGGTGAAGGTAATGGCCGATACCTGTTTTGTGGCAAAGGAAAAGCCTATGTATCGTTCACGCCTGGGTTCCCGTCTCATAAAAGGTTCGCACCTCATTGTCGTGAACATTGACAAGGATCTGAAGTCCTCGCTGCAGACGATCGCCTCGGTGATCAGGAGTGGAAAGAACATGGTGATCTTTCCGGAGGGTACCAGGACCAGAGACGGTCATATCGCC
>DAISYU010000097.1:0-12451 GCA_036825155.1 Thermodesulfobacteriota bacterium
CATGGATGTAGCGAATCACAAGGAAGACGAAAGATTAAAATATTTCGAATCTCGAATTGCGAACTTCAAATTTTAAAATCTAGAATCTTAGAGAAACATCTCTGCGGGAGCAGCTTGAGCCGAGACTTCTCCCGATGAATCAATTTATCGATTTTTTCCGCGGCGGGAGTATTTCGATGAGTTCGATATCGTAGATCACACTCTTGCCGGCAAGCGGGGCATTGGCATCGATTGTGACAGAGTCCCGCGCAATGTCTATGACAACGGCAGAGATTTCATACCCCTCGTCGTCAACCATCTCAAAATCCATACCGATATGAGGTCTCACCCCTTCAGGAAGTTCTTCATAGGGAACCTCGAACACCAGATCATCATCATACAGGCCATATCCTTCTTCAGGTTCAACAACGACAGTCTTTTTCTCACCTGGGCGCATGCCGATAACGGCATTCTCAAAACCGCTGACAACTTCATCCGATCCGATGGTAAACCTCAGCGGCATCAGACCGATGGAGGATTCGAAGACACTCCCGTCCTCTGATCTCCCGGTATAATTAACCCTGACCGTATCACCTTGCTTCGCTGTCTGAACCATGCATAGGCTCCTTTTCTCTGAGCACATGAGGTATAAAGGATATTAATGTGCAGAGTCAATGTTTTCCTTTGGAAAACGTTCCCATCATACCCAAAAAAAAATCTTGCTCCTCATTCATGCTGCTTAAGGAGCCTTGATAAGCCTTTCACGCACAGGCTGCCTGCAGGCAGGATCAATAAAAAGATTTATCTAACATAAGGGATTGATATTCCATTTTATATCGTTCATCATTATTATAATATTATTATATTCCAACTGGAGGGTGTTTTGAAGAAGATCACATTTGAGGGGAAAAGGGTACTCCTCACCGGGGCATCCACCGGTATCGGCAGGGCCCTTTCCCGGGAGTTTGCCAGACGCGGGGCCCATCTGGCCCTGGGGTCACTTCCCCGGGAAGCCGGTACGCTCAAGGCATGGGCTCAGGAGTTGACGGACACCTATGGTATACAAACATGGACGTTCCCAATCGATCTCATCAATGAGGACGGACCTGAGAATCTCTACAGGGAAGTAAAAGAAAAGCTCGGCGATATTTATGCACTGGTGAATAACGCCGGTTCGGTGGTGTACGGAAGGTTCTGGGAATCATCCTGGGAGCACCAGTCTAAGATGTTCAGACTGAATCTCTATGTTCCCATGCGGCTCATGCATCTCTTCATCCCCGATATGATAAAGAATGGGGGAGGAGTCATCTTCAATACATCCAGTGTTTCAGCACTCCAGCCCACCCCGTTCCAGAGCGTCTATGGCGCCACAAAAGCCGGTTTATTGAGTCTTTCCAGGGGCATCCGGGCTGAACTGAGAAGATCCGGCGTGCATGTCTGCGCGCTCAACCCGCCATATATCGATACCGATCTTCTGAAAACCCAGGGCTATCCTCCGGATCTCAGGTTTTACACCATCAGCCCCAAGAAGAAGCCTGAATGGGTTGCAGCAAAGGCACTGGAGGCATTTGAAAGCTGCAGGATGTCCTACATACCGGGGGCCTGGTCAAACATTATCCACAATCTCCTTGTGAGGTTATCACCGGTCTGGCTCGTTGATGAGGTCTCCCGTTTCTTCCTTCAGGGATGGAAGAACCCCATAGACAGGTCCTGAGGGTCTGCCTGCACACGACCAAGGTCTCAGGAGGATATGATGCCGGATTACATTGAGGAATTTATTTATTACGGAGACGATATCAGGATCGAGCGTTTTCCCGCTGATACCCGTTTCATCTATGCAAACCCGCCCATGAATCCATTGAAAGATCAGGGCTCGGCAATAACCCGGGCTCTGGATGCACCTCTTGGCGTAGACACCCTGGAAAAACAGCTCACATCAACGAGCAGGGTCACCATTACCTTTGATGATCCGTGCCTGCCGATTCCCCTCATGCGTGTCGACATGCGGGGACTGATAATCCGGGAGCTCATCGAACGGCTCTTTAGAATCGGTATAGGAAAGGACCAGATACGACTCATCTGTGCCAATGGCCTGCACAGGAAGTGGACCATCAAGGAACTTTCTCTGGTCCTGGGCAAAAAAGTGATACAAGAGATGGGTCCTGAGCGAATATCCTGCCATGATGGCACAAAAGACGAGGATCTCGTCCATCTGGGTTCGACCCGGTCAGGTCATGAGGTGGAGATCAACCGTGCGGTTGTAGATTCTGACATGACCATCTATGTCAATGTGAACTTCACCTCCATGAACGGTGGATGGAAGAGCATCCTTGTGGGTCTGGGCTCCTGGCGCAGCATCAGGCACCACCACACACCCTTGCAGTGGAATGTGGAGCAGTCCATCATGAACCCTGAGACAAACCCGATGCATATCATGCTGCGGGAAATGGGAAAGCTGGTCCATAAGGACTGCAACATCTTCCAGATCGAGACGGTGATGAACAACAAGGTCTGGCCATGGCCGCTGGAGAAGATACTTGCCCCCATGAACAACGGCACACATCATTCACCTCCCGGCACGCCCATGCGGACTCTTTTTTCTGCGGCATCATATTCCCCGCAATTGATAAAACGGTTTGTCAGGAACAACCTTGTCCGTTCGGACTACCGGTTGTGCGGGATATGGGCAGGCGATGTGGAAGAAGTACACAGGCATACCCTTGAGATGCTCCTGGGGCAACAAAACGTGACTGTTGACGGACAGGCGGACATCCTCATCCTGGGGATTCCGAACCTGAGTCCCTACAGTGCCCAGTCCATCTTCAATCCGATCCTCCTGCGATCACTGACAACCGGGTATATGCTGGGTCTGTTCAAGAGCCGGCCACTGGTCAGGGAGGGGGGAGTTATCATTGCCTATAATCCAGGGATCGAAAAGTTTCATCCAGGACACCATCCATCCTATGTGGACTTCTGGCAGAACGATCTCGAAGACCACTATGACCCGCAGGAGTGCTGGGATGAACTTGCAGAGTCCTATGCCGACAATCCCCGATATAAAAGACTCTACCAGGACAGTTTTGCATACCACGGCACACACTGCCTCATGAACTGGATGTGGAGCGGCATGAGCATGAAACATGTCAGTGAGGTTATCCTCGCAGGCGCGAAAGAGCCTGAAACGGCAAGGAAAATAGGCTTCAGGCCTGCGGCGAACTTCACTGCGGCACTGGCTCTCGCACGAGAGATGATGGGTGCCGATGCAAAGATCTCATACCAGGTCATCCCTCCGATGTTCTGTGTGGATGTGAAGTAAGGTTCTTCCCGGTGAAGCATACATCTACAGTTTGTATTTTTTTCACAGTCCATTGTTCTCACCACGAAGGACACGAAAAGCACGAAGAACCTCACAGGACAAAACGCTGAATGCCCGTTAGAAGCACTTCGCGACGGAAATTACGCGTCAGCGTTTTATGAAATCCATACGGATAAACTCCCTTCGTGCTCTTCGTGGTGCGATATCCCTGGGTATGCTCTTCATATCTACTCAGGTGGATAGATGCCCTTAAAAGAAATGCCCTTGGGGAGCTGTTGTCTCAACCTATTAGATTGTAGGGGTTTAGACTGTTAGAGAAAGATGAAGAGGCAGAAGAAAGAAGCCAGAGGGTCAGGAGAAACATTGAAGGGACTTGGCAGAGATTATAGACCTAACATCCTTCAGCCTAAACAGCTTCAGCCTGACTGCGTGAGCAGGTACTGCTCTTCAATCATCGGAATATGCTTCCGTGTGAAGATCCTGAAATAAGGAAGAAGCAGGTGAACCCAAAAGGAACAAAGGCTTCATTGCCCTTGGGGGACGACAATGAAGCCCGTATACAAGTGTGTAACCTCCTTTACCCGTTTAGTATGACATAATCAGCATATAAATACTTGCTAAAAGTTCATCAGGGTATTCATAGGTTCAACCTATTATCTCAAACAATTACGAAGTTACTCCAGGATAAAGGTGATACCCACCGGACGACCTCTTGATGCCTGTTCTTACATCAAGAAATTTCAGTAGCCGGATTGAAGATAGGACCTGAGGTTTGTCTTTGTGTGAAGAAGCCCCAGTTTCTTCCTGACATTTGCCCGGTGGAAAGACACGGCTGGCAGAGATACATTCAGCAGAGAGGCGATCTCTTTTGTTGTCTTGCCCTGTTTGATAAGATCCACCACCTGAATCTCGGTCGGGGTGAGATGCTGATATTGCTGGGAACTCCCGCTCATGTAAGACGATATCAATTCATCCAGGTTTGACCGTATAATATCGCGATAAATCTTGCCTTCGTCAGACAGGATTCCTATCTCCATCTTTTCAAGATAGGGGAAGACCAGCTTCTTTGCTTTTTCCACAATATCTTCCTGGGCCTTTTTCTTTTCTTCCTCGCGATGGTCCAACAGCACATTCAACGCAATATTCACCTCTTCGAGGTTTTTTGTTTGAAGCTCGAGTTCACGCTCTTTATTACGAAGCTCCTCCTCAAATTCTTTCCTCTCTGTGATGTTTCTGGCGATCCCGCACAAGCCCATCACGTTTCCTGCACTGTCCCTGAGAGGGACCTTGATGGTGCTGAATGTTATTCTCTTCCCGTTGACAGATTTGGTCTTCTCCTCTTTCACGATCTCCCCGCCCAGGACCTTCAGATCCATTTCCCTGTTAGACATGTATTCAGCTTCGCCAAAGAGGACTCTGTCATTGTTCCCGACAATATCACTGGACGACAGACCGAAGAGTTCCTCCATGCAGGGATTGACAAACGTATAGTTGAGGCCCGTATCCTTGATGAAAATACAGTCCTGGGCAGAATCGAATATGGCGCGGAACCGTTCCTCGCTCTCCCTCAGAGACCGCTCCATTTCGAGACGTCCGGTAATATCGCGGGCGACCGATATAACGGCTATGGATTCTCCATCTCTAACCAGGGGCACGCCGCTCACCTCAGCGAATTTCCTTCTGCCGTCCTTGGTAATGAACTGATAGACGGTTGCCTCTATGTTTCTCTTTGACAAGACATGTGCAACGTCAGCAAACGCATTTTCCATATATTCAGATGCCAGAACGTTCAGTTCATGGAAGGGCCTCCCAACGAGTTCTTCGGGAGTGTACCCCAGCATCTTCTCAACATTCGGTGATACGTTTAACACCTTGAATTGATGGTCGACGGAGTACATCACATCATTTGCCAGTGTGAAATGAAGGCGGTACTGTTCCTGACTATCGTACAATTCATGCTGGATCTGCTTGAGTTCTACGGTTTCCGATTCCAGTTCACTGACCCGTTGCTCCAGTTCTGCGTAGGTAGGGTTTGGCGCCATGTTCCTCTCCTTCAATTATACAATGCAATAAATTTGGAAAATCTCATGATGGAAACAATCTAAGAGGATCTACTATGTTAGAGAATATTGTCTTCCTTGGCAATACATTTTGTTACATGAGGTGGGCGGATTTACGTAACCAACGCTCAATATTCCATGATCAAGTCGATCGGATGCTGCATGATACGGATTTATGGTTGTGTCAGAAGAAATTGGAGTATTGGATAAAACCGGGGTACGAGATTTGAGGTATATGACCCAAGGTAGTAGAGTGGATAGTGAACAGGCCAGGACAAAGGTAACAGTTTCAAAGACTTAAAGAACCTGTTGTTCTCTATACGTATCAGCAGGTAAACATCCCGTTTTCGTAGATGGTCTTCTGCTTTCCGGAGGTGAGATGGGCGACCACCCGCTTCTTCTCCGTATTCACCAGATCCCAGTGGAGTGCAGAATCGTTGAAGCCGAGTTTGATCTTTTTCTCTTTGGTCAGTTCTGCAGGATCGCCGTCGTACGTGTCGGAATAGGAAGCCCCGAGGGCTAAATGGCAGTTTCCGCTCTTTCCGCCGTAGTTCTCGTCAAAGAGCGTGTTTGCCATGAACTTATTGATCTTTGAGAACCGCTTATCCGTCAGGGAGAATTCTCCGAGCTTGTTGGCCCCCTCATCCATTTCCAGCTGTTTCCTCACAAAATCCTGCCCGACCTCGGCATCCGCCCTGATAACAGACCCGTTGCGGAACTCGAGACGAATCCCGCGTGCATAGTTGCCGCTTCTGTATGTTGGCTGATCCGCATAATATATGCCGTTCGTGCCGCGCCAGTCCGGTGAAAGGAACAGCTCGAAACTCGGGATATTGTGCCCGGATATGCCGATCCATTTCCTGCACTCTCCCGGGAACACCTCGAGATCGATCGTATCTGATTCTATCTTAAAGAACTTGACATCCATACTGTTCAGCCATTTCTTGATAGAGCGTGCATTCTTGTAGATCTCCTGCCAGTGGGACACAGGGTCTCTCTTGTAGAGGAAGCACGCCTTTATGATCTGGTCGGTATATTCTTCCATGGACAGGTTGGCATGAGCCGCCAGTTCCTCGGTGGGATAGATGCACAGGGTCCATCCGAACAGCCCCGCTGACTCTCTGGTATCCAGGATATCGCTGAGGTACTTTCTCGCAACTGTTGCCTGCCCGATCCTGCCGGGATCGACGGCGCTGAGATGGGTAATGGAATTCGGCGCGCGAAGCGATATGCTCCCGTTGAGGTTGCCATAGAATTCCTGGTCCCCGGGCGTCTTGAATACGAGTTGGTTCTGATTCGACCTGGTGTAAAAGTCCTGCTCCATGGTTTCGGTGAGGCTGATGCGCGCCACCGTGTTAAGCCCCATGTCCAGAAGTCTCGGGTAAAGTACTTCGGCAAGCTTCAGCGCAGAGAGATCATACCTGACAAGAACTATGTCATTCTTCTTGAACCTGCCTGCCCTGGCTGTCTTGAGACCCCATATGAGTACATCTGCGTAGCGTTCGAGATGTTTTTCTGTGAGCATTCGACTCTCCTGGCTGCGTGATAAACTTTCATGTATCAGAAACAGGTAATACCATACAAGCTTTCTTCGGTTTTTTTCTCAGAAAATTGAATTTCGCTGCTGTTTTTTCATAATACTGAAGGGAGAAAGCACATTTGAGGTGAACATATTCTGTAAGCAAAGAGGCAGCCCGCTTTTCAGGGATTCTTTCACACATCATGCTTGAGTGCCGCCTGCATCCTTTCCAGTGCTTCTCTCAGTGTGGAACGCGGACATCCGAAATTGAGTCGTGCAAATCCGGGGCTTGAAAAATGCGCCCCATCCGACATGCCGACACCTGCATCCTCTAAGCACCTCACCGGATCGGGCAGACCGGTCTGCCTCATGTCTATCCATGCAAGATACGTAGCCTCCACATGATTCATACAAAGCCCGTCCATGTCACAAACCCAGCGCGAGACGATGTCACGGTTCGTCCGGAGATAGTCGAGCAGTTCCTCATGCCAGGTCTTACCATCCCGGTATGCTGCAAGTGCAGCAGTATACCCGAATGTATTAATATGGGGCACAATCCCTTCCATGGCCCGAAGAAAGGATTTCCTCAGTTTCCGTTCCGGGATTATGGCAAAGGAGCATCCCAGTCCCGGGATATTATAGGTCTTGCTCGGTGCCATGAGGGTGACCGTACGCCTGGCAATATCCTCTCCCAGGGTGGCCATGGGAATGTGATTCTTGTCCGTGTCAAGCACGAGATCGCAGTGGATCTCGTCAGAACAGATTATCACGTCTTCCTGCTCACAGATCTGCCCAAGGCGGATAAGTTCTTCCCTGGTAAAGACGCGTCCCACCGGGTTATGCGGATTACAGAGCAGAAAGAGGCCGGTATTTTTGGTAATCGCACCAGCCAGGTGATCGAAATCAAACACATACCTGCCGTCTTGTTCCACCAGGGGTGTGGTTGTCAGTTTCTTCCGGGCAAGTCCGGGCGCGCTCAGGAAAGGCGGGTACACCGGAACAGCAGAGAGCACCTCTTGAGCATCGCCTTCAAGGCTGCGGCACATCACGTTCAGCCCTGTTACCAATCCGGGCAGCCAGACAAGCCACTCCGGCTCGACAGACCACGAGTAGTCCCGCGCAAGCATCTCGATGATGGTCTCAACGAGTTCATCAGGGGGTGTGGTATAGCCGAACACCCCGTGATCGGCTCGTGCCTTGAGCGCCTCTATCACTGCGGGGGGAGACCTGAAATCCATGTCGGCGACCCACAAGGGTATGATGTCTCTGCCCTTGTACCTGTCCCACTTGAGACTGGCCGTTCCATCCCTGTTCACAGGTGTGTCAAAATCAAACGAGATGATCTATCTCCTATCCGCCTTACTGCCTGATGCAGCGATATGCTTCTTTGCAAGATCGCCATACGTTCGGGCATTGTCCCTGTTTCCCTCGACATCTTCCGCTGTCAGTCCCTTTTTCACTCCCGCGGGGATACCTGCCACAAGGTGTTGCGGCCCCACCGTCTGACCCTGTCTGACCACGGATCCCGAGGCGATGATGGACCCTGTCTTTACATGGGCGTCATTGAGGATTACCGAACCGATTCCGATGAGACAGTCGTCTTCTATCGTGCATCCGTGGACCACGGCATTGTGTCCCACGGTGACGTTATCGCCGATTGTCAGCGGGCTCGGCGGATCTGAATGGAGTGTGCAGTTATCCTGGATATTCGTGTTCTTTCCGATGCGGATCTTTGTCTGGTCCCCTCTCACCACGGCACCGTACCAGATGCTCGATCCGTCTCCTATTTCAACATCACCCAGAACAACGGCATTAGGTGCGATAAAAACATCTTTGCCGATCTTCGGCTTCTTACCATGGTATTCCACTGAAAACCTCACTTTCTCACATTTGTCTGCTCAATGAGGTATCACAACTTGTTCAATCCCGCCAGAACTGATGATAACTGCCCGGTATTCCATTTTTTTCTTTCTTAGAGAGAGGAGAATCAGCCGATCTCCATTGACCTGGCACTAGATCTTTTCACTTTCGAGGCACTGTGTCATACAGTCCCCGAGTAATTTACCCAGGAGAGCATACCCCGTGGCATTCGGGTGGAAACCGTCGGATGCGAAACTTATCCGTATGAGATCAGCCATATGCGGAGGAGAGCAGTAGTGCACGTTCTTGAATGACCGGCACAGACGTGCTGCAGCGCGGTCAAGAACCCTGGCGCGCAATCCCAGAACATAGCGCAATGGCTGGGGTATAGCCGGGAAATACCCAACAGGGGCCACTCCGTTCAGTACAATGGGGATATCTCCGAAATGTCCTCGCAGTCCGTCGATGAGATGGCGCAGATCCCTGGCATATCTCCTTGGTCCGTGCAGATGCAGAACATCGTTGACGCCCAGGGAGATAAGGATGATGTCAGCCTCCAGAGATGCCACCTTTTCAAGGTACTTCTTTCTCAGGTCATATGCCATCATGCCGTTTCGACCCAGTGAGCGCCACCTGACGGCGCGACCGGTCTTTCTCCCCAGGGCAGATGCGGCCTGCGAGGCAATGGCCTTATCATAAGTGTCTACGCCAAGGCCTGCCACAGTTGACTCACCCAGAACAATCAGATGAAAAGGCTCTCCCGGTCCTTCGAACATGCCGAAGGGGTCTCCCGAGGCCTCAGGCAGGACAGGGGTCCTGAGCTTCACCATAATCCCCTGCACGATCAGTATGGGGAGCAGTACGACGGTAAGCATGATGGAATACAGGTTCATTCTGCCTCGCTTTCAGCTATGAATATGAAAAGGCCTCTCCGGCTTTGTGTCGGCATGAGTCCTCATCTCAAACAGGGGGAGTGTTCCACGCACAAAGGTTTTGAAGTGGCAGCCTGAACATTCCCGCCCTCCCCTGTGCCACTGACAGCATCACTCTACGTGAACTGACCCTCAGCGCTTCACCACGAGTACCGGGCCGCGAGCTTTTCTCACGACATTTTCAGACACCGAACCCAGGAGCATTTCTTCGATATTGCTCTTGCCGTGAGAACCGATCACGATCAGGGAAACATCTTCCTCCTCTTCAATCCGCAATATCTCCCTGAACGGGTCTGCAGTCTCTATCCGTGCCCTTGCACTGAAACCGCACCTGTTCAATTCATCAACGATCGGCGCCAGGTCCTGTTGCGCCCTTTGTATGAGTTCGGTCTCCGCATCGAGTGATTTCTGCGTATCGTAAAACAGAAAATCGAGAGACTTTCTGTCAATCACGTGGAGGGCCACCACCTCCTGCGTTCCGGTCTCACGCAACCTCTTCACATAACCGAGGACCTTGATGGATACATCCGAGAAATCCGTTGGGTAGAGAATTTTTTCAAACATCTCATTCCTCCGGGCCTTGTCTCTTCATGGATTCAGATCATTCCATAAGAAATATATTTGTGTGATGCCAATAATCAATACATGGGATCGCACTGAGCGTATATACGCAACGGGGAACCTATACGTCAGCCCTTTACTGAGGCGGGTGTATCGTATTCAATCGGTATATATTGCAGAGCGTATGAAAGTTGCACCCGGTACAGAAATAATCGGCCCGGCCGCCATCATCATCCCAGTGGTGGTAGATGATATGCTCTTTTTCATCATAGAGATCTTCGCTCAAGACCCATTCAAGGGCAGAGCGTGCCCTCTCAAGGTACATCTTCTCTCCGGTTATTTCATACAGGTCGAGCAGCACCCACACCATATTATTGTTCCCGGACAGGCCCTTTCTCGACAGATCAGGATGACCCCGGTACCCTCCCCGCGAACTGTCCCGGCAGAGTGCCTCCATTGAATCCAGAACGAGGAGGCACTGATCGAGATACTGTGCATCTGAAGTTGCCCTGTAAGCAGCTGTAAGTGCCATCATCATTGTTGTCTGCGGCCAGTCCAGTATCCTGAAATGTTCATACAACCCTGCTTCCTCATTCCAGCAGTCCCTGTTGGCCCTTTCTATCCAGGCGATCCCTTTTTTCTTAAAGGAGTTCTTCTGAAACTCTGTCTCCGACATCTCATGTGCGAGAAAACACATATAAGAGGCAGAGGCATAAAGTGTTGCACGGTCATGCACAAAAGAGACAAAGACACCAGGCATCAGAGATATCATGATGTTCCCGGAACGCACACCGGTCGTGAAGAGAAACCGGTAGGCATCGTCTCCGGTAAAGAGATACGGCTGTGCCAGGGCAGGGAACCCCATAACAAGGTCCATATGCACCACCGGGTAGTAAAAAAACCTCCTCACCAGTGATGCTTCGTATGAGGCTGTCTGCTGCGCCATCTCTTCCATGGCCGTATCATGGGTATCCCTGCTCAGGGCAAAGAGGAGCATGGAGGCAAACAGCGTTGCATCCCCCTGTATATCCCCATTCCAGTTGCCGCTGGGGTCCCAGTAGTTCTGCATGAGATTGTCCAGGATCCCCCGGAACTCATCCTTAAAAACAAAGGTCTCGGTCCGGGACATGAGTGATTCCCGGGAATTCTCGTCCCAGAATGCAGGTTCAGGCCTGGAGCCCTTGAAAAGTGCGCAGCCTCCTGAGGAAAGAAACACCATCATGATCAGTACAATAAGGGATCTCTTCTCTTTCATCTCCAAACCATTCAATTACAGCGCTCCTGTTCGGAATCCTTAATTTACATGAATGCCCTTACAACGATCCTTCACCAGGATCTTAGGAACATGGCATGTCAACAGGTCTGTCCGCACCCGCCAGTCATGCTCCGTCATAAAAAATGCGAGGTCATCGCTAATCAAACGCCGCTGTACGCCGGGGATCCTGAACATGGGCATATACCTCCGCCAGATGCTTCTCATTGGTACGGTAGTGCGAGAGCTCAGGCAGATTATCGAATGAGAAAAAACCCACATCCATGGTTTCATCGCTCGTTCGGGGCTCACCCCCTGTAATCTCGCACAGAAAGACTATCTTGTATGCATGAAAGAATTCCAGGTGAACCGGGGAGCGGTTCGCATCATATACCCCGATGACCTTCTTCGGAACCACGACAAAGCCGCTTTCCTCCCACACCTCCCGTACCACCATCTCGGAAGGGACTTCCCCTACATCGGCCCATCCACCCGGCATGGCCCACCGGTGGTCCTTGCGTTCCTGAACAAGAAGGATCCTGCCGTCCCTGATCACTGCACCGCGGACATCGACCTTTACGGTCGCATACCCCGGCTGGGCGGAAAAATTCTCCACGAGGGTCCTCACAGGCAGGTCGGTATGGGCCTCGACCATCTCAGCGGCAATCTCCATCAGACGTTCATAGCGCCTGGTCTCATAATCGGACTGGGTGTAGGCAAGGCCTGTCTGGCACATGGACTGTATCTCACGGGCCCATCTGAGCCAGTCAGGCACTTGAATCTCAGTCATAGCTGCCTCCATCTGCAGTCGTTTCCGTGCACAGAATATAGCAGATCAGATCAGGTATGTAAAAAACCCCGGCTATTCTTCCCGGGGGTTTTCCGAATCAGAGAAATATTTTTGAAAACATTCCGGACACAGGCCGTGAGAAAATACCGCATCGGAGTGTTCTTCCACATACTGTTCCAGCT
>DAISYU010000098.1:0-12315 GCA_036825155.1 Thermodesulfobacteriota bacterium
GATAGCACGATTCCTGTAGGCAAAATCTTCCGGATATAGTATTATATTACAGGATATTATAAAGAAACAGTGGAGGACGGCAGCCACCACTGCCCATCCTCATGACCTTGAGAATCGTCGAAAAGGAAGGACCCCGAAGAATACCCTCCGGGCGTTCGTCGGGAACAGGGAAACCGCATAGTACGCATTGACACGGTATGCGGATACGTTAACATGTAATACAACAGAGATATACAAAAGAGGAGAGGACTATGTTTACTGATGATTCCGAGAAAGAAGCCAGGAAAGTCCTTGTTCAGGCAAAGCACACTATCCATGAAGAGACCCTGAAAAAGGTGATTGCAGATCTGGAGTATAATCTGGAACACCACAGCACATACAAGGATATGGAAAGCATCTTTGCCCATGTCAAAGCAAATGCAGCCGCGCTTCTGTTCTTGTGCCAGGAACGCAAACGGGATAGGGCCAAACGCGGACAGGATTTCGACAAGCCCGCTAGCCCGCTCGCACCACCAGGGAGTGATCTCGAGAAATAGGACTTATCGCCGGGCTCAAGAAATCCCTTTCCCCAATGCCGATAAGGCTTGCGGGTTACAAGGTGGTTCAGGATCTGCCTTGGAAAAGGGACTGAGTCATATGGTACAATGATCGTGATGAGTTTGCTCAAAGCGTGATAGCGAAGACATAGGCCGAGACAACCTAAGTACTGTAATTGGTTTATGTAATACGAGGTTTCCTCGCTTGAGAGCGAAATGATCGTTTCAGCGTTTTGATTGTAGTGGTTGAGGAGGGGTGGCATGCATAAGAATTCTTTTGTTGTTCTAATGGGTTCTGTTCTACTCTTCATAGCAGTCTGCCCGGCTATGGCCGAAGATCCGGTTTTGACCGGCACCCTGTTGCAAGACACCCTCATGCACGATGGAATCAAGCGCGGTTTCCTCGTGTATATGCCTGATGGAGACATTGAAGGCAGGCCCTTAATCCTGGTCCTCCACGGGTCCAAGGGCAAAGGAAAATCAGTCCGCCAGCAGAGCTGCTATCAATTCGATGCCCTTGCAGACCGGGAAAAATTCATCGTGGTGTATCCCGATGGATACAAAAAACACTGGAACGGCTGCCGCAGTGCACCCAAAGACAAAGCGCACAAGAAAGACATCGACGATGTCGGATACTTGACCGCCCTGATCGAGATGTGTTGCATCAGGTGGCATGCCGATCCTGCACGCGTATACGCAGTGGGTTTTTCCAACGGCGGACACATGTGTTACCGTCTCGCATCCCAGGTGCCGGATAAAATTGCCGGGATCACTGCAATTGCCGCGAATATGCCTGCTCCTTCCTGGTCGAAATGCCCGGCACCGAAAAATAACCTCCCGGTCATGATCGTAAACGGTACTGACGACCCTATCAATCCCTATGACGGCGGCATGGTGAGGCTTTTCCACTTTATAAAAAAGGGGGAGGTGCTCCCAGCCCTGGAATCGGCAAAGGCCTGGCTGAAACCCGAAGACAAAGAAAGAGATCCCGTGATCGATAGGCCTCTCGATCATGATCCAGAAGACGGGACTGAAGTAGAGATTCTTACCTGGGCCGACTCACGGGTGAGCCTCTATACCATCCGCGGCGGCGGTCACACCATTCCCGGCGGAGAACAGTACCTGCCGTCATCCATCGTCGGCAGGGTCAGCCATGATATCAACATTGCACAGGAGGTGTGGGGATTCTTTGTCACCGGGCAATAGTCCGGTATAAGGATATGGACCGTCCTGTCCTGCCAGACTGACCGGGTACATTCTTGGAGTATTTTCATCGATTCGTTTGGACTGTTGCAGGGTTTTCTGCTATGTCTTCTCAGGCATCACCATGAATACACGCAACTGAGAGACAGCTCGATGAGGCTCCTGCATTTTATAGAAGATAAGTACTGGCTTTTCTTTGTTCTCGGAATCCTGCTGGGGTTTGTCTTCCCGCAGTCCGGCGAGATTTTCGGTGACCACCTCATGTTTGTCCTGATGGTGATCCTGTTCTTCACCTTCATGCGGATGGACTTTACCGAAATGGTCTTTCAGGCAAAGAGACCCCTGCTCTTGAGCTATATCCTGGTGGGCCAGCTCATTGTCCTGCCGGTCCTGTGCTTCTTTCTTACCTGGACCATGGAACCGGACCTGAGGTTGTCGATATTTCTCCTTGCGGCGCTGCCTGCAGGAACCGCTGCCCCTGCGCTTACCGAAATCGTCAGGGGAAGGACCACCTTGTCGCTGATAATAACTGTTCTTGCCTACCTTATGGTCCCCATTACCATACCGCTGCTGTTCTATGTTTTCTTCTCCACCTGGATCCAGATCGACTACTTCAAGCTGTTTACCCAGCTCGCGCTGTTTATACTCATTCCAATGATCTGCGCCCGTGTAGTCAGGAGATATTCGACCAGGTTCATCGAAAGGTGGAATATGTGTTTCAAGTCCGTCATGGTTATCCTCATGGCCCTGGTCATCATGGTCATCATCGGCAAAGAGGCCGATTACATACTAGCACATCCCTCCGAGATGGTCATGCTTCTCGCTATCCTGTTCGTGGTCTTCTTCCTGTTCCAGCTCACTGGCTATTTCATGGTGTTCTGGATGCATCAGGACGACAAGGTTGCCGTGTCCATAACAAAGTCGGCAATGAACAACGTGCTCGGTATCGTCCTGGCGGCGAGTTTTTTCAGCCCCAAGGTGGCGCTTATCATGGTCCTGTCAGAGGTTCCGTGGGATGTGATGCCGATGTTCTACAAGCTCTACCGCCGGTATCTTCCGTGAAAACAACCTGCTGATATCCCGATTCGGCAGGACAGCCGGATTTGATGCATCGAGGCGCACTCTTAGAACAAGCCATAGTGTCTCAAAGCTCGTTCAATTCAAGATTCGTGGTCTGAAAAAGTAACACCAATGTCTGATAGGTAACACTATAACGTTGACACCTTTATTATATTGGTGCTACATCAAATGTATTCATGGGATGTTATGATAGTGAGATGTGATAATATCGAGAAGGAGAAATTCTTATGCACATGGCCGATGCTTTGATCACCCCGGTTGTCGGTGGGACGATGTGGGCTGTTACCGCGTCACTTACCGTGTATTGCGCACACAAGGTTAAAGAGGATCTCGACGAGCGAAAGGTCCCGCTCATGGGTGTACTTGGGGCCTTTATCTTTGCTGCACAGATGATCAACTTTACGATCCCGGCCACGGGCTCCAGCGGCCACCTCGGCGGGGGCATGATCCTTGCGATCCTTTTGGGGCCACATGCCGCCTTCCTTGTCATGGCCTCGATCCTGACGGTTCAGGCACTCTTCTTTGCAGACGGGGGTCTTCTGGCTCTGGGGTGCAATATCTTCAACCTCGGGTTCTTCCCCTGCTTCCTCGCCTATCCGTTCATTTACCGCAAAATAGCAGGAGATGATCCCACAAAGGCCCGGCTCATTACCGGGGCGACCCTGGCATCCATAATCGCACTGCAGCTGGGGGCGTTCGGTGTCGTTCTTGAAACCATTGCATCAAACATCAGTGAACTGCCGTTTTCCACCTTTGTGCTGCTCATGCAGCCCATTCACCTTGCCATCGGTATTGTGGAGGGGCTTGTGACTGCAGCGGTCATCACCTTTGTCTGGAACGCCCGCCCTGAAATTCTGCGGATGGCGCACGAGAGAATAACCGGCGACTTCTCCATGAAGAAGGTGCTGGCCGGCTTGGCCATAGTTGCCGTCCTGACCGGCGGGATTTTCTCGTGGTTTGCCTCAGCCCATCCCGACGGACTCGAGTGGGCCATGTTCCATACCTCCGGGGCCGAAGAGCTAGAACCCGGGGCGAATGCGGCATACGAGGTCCTTGCCGGCGTACAGGAAAAGACCGCGTTTATGCCTGATTATGGTTTCAGGGAGACCGTATCTGGAGGTGACGAGGGAGAAGAGGCTGAAGAAGTATGGCCTGCAGTCAGTGCCGGTACCACAACGGCAGGGCTTGTTGGCGGCTTCCTGACCCTCTTGCTTGCAGGACTGATCGGATTCACTCTGAGGCATATCGGGAGAACACGGGAAACAATAACCGGCGCATAGACCGGGGAACAAGGACTTCCTTGCGGGGAAGTCCCTGCACATGCTTCAAGGTGAGGATGTTTTTATACATGACAAAGGTTGAGACAGTCCTGGGCTCCATGAACGGCATGAACGGACTCTCCCGGGGCAATACCTTTATCGGACATCTGGATCCAAGGGCCATGCTCATCACCGCCATGGCATTCATCGTTGTCGTCACCTCCTTCGGCAAGTACGATATTTTGGGGCTTCTTCCCCTTGTCATCTATCCGGTATCGCTCATGGCCCTGGGCAATGTTTCGTTTCGCAGCATCGGGAAAAAGCTTGTCTACGTCTCACCGTTCGCCATTGTGATCGGGATATTCAACCCGCTTTTCGACAACCAGATACTTGTACAGATCGGAGATGTGGGCATATCGGGCGGCTGGGTCTCCTTTGGCGCCATCATGATCAAATTTGTCCTGACCGTGAGTGTCGCGCTGATCCTGGTGGCACTGAGCGGTTTCGAAGAGATATGTCACGCCCTGGTAAAGCTGAAGGTGCCGAAGGTCTTCGTATCGCAGCTTCTGTTCATGCACCGCTATATCTATGTGATGGCGGATGAGGCCTCACGCATGGTACGGGCCCATACGCTACGCTCGTTCAAAAGAAGGGGCATGAAGATCAGTGTCTTCTGCTCAATTATCTCACAGCTGCTCCTGCGTACCCTCGATCGTGCACATCGTATCCACACTGCAATGGTTTCCCGGGGATTTGCCGGTGAGATCCCGGTCATGCACGGGCTGAAGGCAGCACCAGGGGACGTGGCATTCGTGCTGCTGTGGTCTGCGTTCTTTGTCCTTGCCCGTCTGTACAACCTCCCTCAGTGGCTCGGGTTCTTTGTCATGGAGGGGCTTACATGAGCCATCATATCGTCGAGGCACATGACCTGGAGTATACCTATCCTGACGGTACGCAGGCCCTGTCCGGCGTCTCCTTCAGGATCACCCACGGCGAGTCCGTAGGCCTGGTGGGCGCAAACGGTGCGGGCAAGTCGACCCTTCTCCAGCACCTTTCCGGATGCCTGTTCCCTGTAAGCGGCACCGTGCACATCGGGGACTTTCCGCTGACGAAAAGGAATGTCGACGATGTACGCCGCCATGTTGGTATGATATTCCAGGATCCGGACGACCAGCTCTTCATGCCGAGCGTCTTCGAAGACGTGGCTTTCGGACCGCTGAACCTCGGCATGCCGCCGCAGGAGGTGGAGAAGCGCGTAATGGATGCCCTTGCTGTGGTTGGTGCCACACACCTTGCAAACCGGCCACCGTACAAGATATCCGGGGGAGAGAAGCGCGCTGTTGCCATTGCAACCGTGCTCTCCATGGCCCCGGACATCCTTGTCCTGGATGAACCCAGCTCCGGGCTTGACCCCAGATCCCGGCGACAGCTGATAGACCTGTTGAAGGCCTTCACCCACACCAAGATCATTGCCACCCACGATCTCGACCTCGTTATGGACCTGTGTGAAAGGACCATGGTCATCAGCAGCGGGCGCATTGTGGCCGATGGACCCACCATGGAGATCTTCAGCGATGAAACCCTCCTTACAGACAACCACCTGGAAAAGCCGCTGCGGATGCAGGGGGTCTGATTAGTCCGGATCATGGATCCTGGGCCGGATGGGATAGGGCGGCCGGGAATAACCCTCTTGATGAAATCCGGAGTACCGGAGAGTGTAGGCCAGGGTGTCGACACAGTCGGCTCCCTGGCAAAAGGCTTATGAAACGGTCTCCAGGAGCGATCTCACCAGGTTGTATGTGGAGAACTGGCCGTTGGTGAACTCGGCAAATGAGTGTTCGCCGCCGAATTCCTTGTCCATGATCTCTTCGATGGATGAACCTGATTGGTGAAGCTCCCGTACCTTTGCGGCGAGATTCGTGAAATAGTCGATGCACCGGCCCAGGGCTTTCCTCCCGTCTTCCACGATCTTTCCCACTGCCGTGAACAGGACAAGTCGCTCTGATGGCAGATCCATGACCCTGCGCATGGACCGGATGATCTCACCGATATTCTCCTCGGGCCTGATAAACTTCGGCTTCTCCCTGGCAAAGAGATCGCCTGTGAAACACCATCCTTGCTCAGGCTCGAACAGGCAGATGTGATCCGCACAATGGCCCGGGGTTTGAATGACCTGAAAGGTGTGATGATCTGTCTTTACAGTATTGTTAAGGGGCTTCACTATTGTGGGCACCGGGTAGCCCCAGGCGATCTCCTGATAGGGATAGAGGAAGAACCTCTCGGCAATCAGCGGGATGGAAAGGGAGTGCGCAAAGATATCAACACCGAGACGCTCCATGATGTCATGATTCCCGCCCATGTGGTCTTCATGGTAGTGGGTGTTGACCACCTGCTTTAGGTGCTTGTCTTCAAGGAAAGAGGCCAATTCCTGTGAGGTATGGCTGCATCCGGTGTCGATAAGCAGCCCGTCCACCAGGTAGGCCGCCACCCAGTAGACCGGCCTGCCGTCGAGTTCTCTGCTCATCCGTATCTGTGTTACCTGTTCAAACTGTGTTGTCTCTATCACATCTCACCTCGCATCGTGCTGCGGTGTCCGGTGCAATGAAAAAGCATGTTCATTGCCGGGATTAATAGTTTTGCACCCAACTATCGGTGCTGATAAATCATGCTACAGATTCCTGTATATCTTCTCCATGAGTCTGAACAACGTCTGCTTCTCATCCTCGCTGAACCCCTCGAACAGCTTTGCATTCATCTTTCCTGACACCTCGAACAGGGCAGGCCTGAGTTTCTTTGCCCTGGGCGTCAACCTCAGATTCGTGTACCGTCCATCTGTTGCATCCTTTTCCTTGACGATATAGCCTCCTGCTTCCAGCTTGTTGATGATCGATGAGATGGTGGACTTGTCCTTGATGGTATGATTCGCCACTTCCTGCAGGGTAGTAGTGCCTTTGAGGTCAAGGACGTAGAGCACATCCCCCCAGGAAGGCGCGACACCCTCGATGCCTCTGCCCGAGAGTTCCCTGTTCAGCAGTCTGAAGAGCCGCTGCCGTATGTTCGTGAGAGTATACAGGAAGTTGGTCTCATTGATATCCATGATAGTTTTGTATAAAACTAAACCAGGTATACGGCAAGGAAAAAAGGGGGGTTAAGCCTGAGGTTGATGGACTCAAGTGTCCGTTTTCGCCTTCAGCGACCGTCTTTGTATAAGCTTCGTCCGAAGGACAATTCACGCAAATATGCAGAAGTCATCCTGGTTGTAAAAAGATAGAAATTTATTAAATACTGGTTTCAGGGGCTTACAAAGAAAATGAACACAAGCACAATTAGATCATTGACGGGGAGGGTTAATTGGATTATTTTTAACTTGTATGACAAGTAGACATCTGAACAGTAGATAACACAACAGCAGATATATCACATGGCGAAGGAGGAGTTCGCCTGATGGAACCGATCAAAAAAGTAAGGTTATCTGACAGTGTCATCGAGGCAATCAAGAAGAAGATCGCTGAAGGTAATTTCGCGCCCGGTGACAAGTTCTATTCCGAAAATAAGCTGGCAAACCAGTTGCAGGTCAGCCGTTCATCCATACGGGAGGCCATCAGAATCCTGGAGGCTACCGGCTATGTGACAGTCAGGCAGGGAAAAGGGATCTTTGTTACGGATTTTGAATCTCAGAGATTCGAGCCTTTTGTGAACTGGCTGAGATCCAACGAACAGAACATTCTGGACCACTTTGAGGTGCGCCTGATCATTGAACCAAAGGCTGCTGCATTTGCCGCTCAAAAGGCGGATGCAGAAGATGTCCGGCAAATGGAGGATGCCCTGAACCGGTTTGCCAAGCATGCCGAAAGCAAAAACACCACGGAAGTTATTAAGTGTGATCGGGATTTTCATCGTTGCCTTGCCGGTTCAACAAAAAACTCGACCCTGCATGTGCTGATGAAGTCCGTGACAACATCACTGCCCGACGGGTGGATTTCCAGCCTTCATACTCCCGGACGAATTGAAAAGACCATTGGTGAACACAGTGCCATTCTGGATGCGATAAAAAACAGAGATAAAGACGGGGCTGAGAAGGCAATGACCCGACATCTCGAAAATGCACTCTCCGACATCCGCTCATATATGAACAGCCCATAAATTAAACAGTTACCCGGAGGAGTCATGGCATTAAAAATTACGACACTCATTGAAGATACTCCCGGAGAACACAAAGCATTGCTGTATGAACATGGACTGTCGTTTTTCATTGAAAAAGACAATTTCAGGATGCTCTTTGATACAGGACAGTCTGCAGCATATCTCAGTAACGCCCATGAGCTGAACATCGATCTCGGCCGCATTGATTGTGTGGCTCTCAGTCACGGTCATTACGATCACTCAGGTGGATTCAGGGCATTGACGGAAATTACAACTGACTTCACCCTGTTCACTGGACAGGGATTCTTTGATGAGAAGTACGGGGTCAGCGGCCAAACCAGCGAATTTTTAGGCAACAATTTCGATGAATCCTTTCTGTCCGGCAAGGGCATAGATCACCAGTATGTTCACGAGCGGATCAGGGAGATTTCCCCCGGGGTCTTTCTCCTTTCTGATTTTCCCCGAATTCATGAAGACGAGATGATCAATCAGAGATTCCTGGTTCTCAGGAACGGAACATTCCACCAGGACCTGTTTGAAGATGAAATAGCCATCGCCATCGATACACCAAAGGGACTGGTTGTTATTCTCGGCTGCGCCCATCCAGGCATGAAGAACATGCTGGACTCTGCTGTCGAACTGCTTGGTAAGCCGGTTTATGCAGTGCTCGGGGGCACACACCTGGTGGAAGCCAGGGGAAACAATCTTGAGTTGTCCCTTACGTACCTGAAGAACGAAACCATTAAAGTAATCGGTGTTTCCCACTGCACCGGACAAGAGGCGCTCGGTCGGCTTGCAGGAAGCAACGATCGATATCAACGAAACGGAACAGGGAGCTCCCTGTTCATAGTTTAGGGTTTTACAACAGTGCAGATGCGTCGTGCCTGGCTCGCGGAGTCCCGGCACATCAATCTACCACAGGAGGATGGAGGAATGAAAATCAAAAGAAAGAACATAGGAATCCTAGTTGTACTGATGACGGCCGCAGTTCTTCTCGCGGTCCCGACAGGACAAAGCGTTGCAGCAGACAATGTCAAGAAGATTGTCTGGAAGTCATCCGGACACGGTCCGGCTTCAGATCCTTCCCAGATTTATCATGATAAACTGTGCAATGCCATTACCGAGGCAACCGGCGGTCGGCTGACCGTGAAACCCTTTGTGGGCGGTTCCATCGTTCCGGTTTACAAGGAACTCGATGCCGTTGATCAGGGCGTTCTCCAGATGGCCTACACCTGTCCGATGTACAACCTTGATAAATGGCCGGCTGCCGGTCTTATCAGTTCCAGGCCGGGTGGTCTCCCTGGTGAAGCACTCAGGACATGGTTCAACTATGGCGGCGGTGCTGATCTTATGAACAAAATGATGGAAGGATACAATGTCATGACATTTCCCGGAGCATTGTCTCCCCTGCCTGAAGAGGTATTCTTCCATTCCAAGGTCAAGCTTGATTCTCTCAAAGACATCAAAGGGCTGAAAGCCAGATGCATGGGCGACGGCGGAGAGATCCTCAAGAGAATGGGGGCGGCCACGGTTATTATCCCCGGCGGCGAGCTCTACGAAGCCATGCAGCGGGGAACCATCGACGCCTTCGAATATTCCACCCTGGCATCCAACTGGAATATGCACTTCAATGAGGTAGCACCGTATGTGTATCTTTCACCAACCCGTGCACCTTCTGATCCGCAGGTCTTCTTTGTCAACAAGAAGGCCTGGGATGCTCTGCCTGGCGATCTCCAGGTTATCGTCAAATCTCTTATTGATAAATATACCCAGGCCCAGCATGAGTACCTGGTCTATGAATCCATAAAAGCCGTGGAGAAATTCAAGAAAGCCGGAAATGAAGTCATCAAGGTGCCAAAGGACATAGAAGATGCACTGGTTGCTGAAGCCGCTAAATTCTACGAAGAGAAGTCCAAGAAAGAGGCTCCGATATTTGGAGAGATCTACTACTCCATGAAAGAATTCGGCGAGGCATACAACGCTATCAAATAATTGCGCCCAGGGGAGAAAAGCATGACCATTTTAAAGAAAATACTGAGGTTTGTTGACCGTTTGAGCGAAACATCCGGATCTATCGGAAAATGGTTTGCTTTTCTCCTCGTTCTGGTCGGTTCATACGAAGCCATTGCCCGACATTTTTTCAATGCGCCCACCATCTGGGCCTACGATACCATGTGCATGGCAGGGGGCGTGGTCTATATGCTGGGTGCCTCCTATAACTACCTGCACGACTCCCACACCAGGGTGGACCTGATATACAGTGCGATCTCCCCGAGGAAAAAAGCACTTGTGGATGTCGTCTGTGCTATTTTTCTGTTCTTCCCGCTCATAATCATCATGTTTAAACTTGCTGTCACCTGGGCAGTGAGAGCGTGGAAGATCAACGAGGTCATGTTCAACAGCTTCTGGTACCCTCCTGCTGCGCCTTACCGGACAGTTTTTGCCCTCGGTCTGTTTCTTTTGATCCTTCAGGGGATGGCAAAATTCATTCGAGACCTGCACTTCGTGATAAGAGGTAAGAAAATTGATTGAACTCAGCGCAGAAATCGTAGCCTTCCTCATGCTGGGAGGCGTGTTGGGCCTGGTCCTGACCGGCTTTCCCATTGCCTTTGTCATCGGCAGTGTGGCCTTCATCGTGGGCTTATTGATATTCGGCCCTACGACCACGTTTCACATTCTGTACAGCCGGTTTTATGATCTTTCCCTGAATTATCCCTACCTGGCGGTCCCCCTGTTCACCTTCATGGGTGTGGTGCTCCAGCATTCCGGGACAACAAAGGAACTCTACGAAAGCCTGTATGAATCGCTGGGAGGATTGAAAGGCGGCCTTGCCGTGGTCACCATCGTATTCGGGACGATCCTGGCCGCCTGCCTGGGTGTTATTGCAGCGTCAGTGACCATTCTGACGTTGATCGCCCTGGGCCCCATGTTGAGCAGGGGATATGACAAACCTCTTGCTGCAGGCTCCATTGTTGCCTCAGGAACGCTGGGCATTCTCATACCGCCGAGCATCATGTTGGTGGTGTACGGGCCCCAGGCGGGCATATCCATCGGGCAGATGTTCATGGGCGCGGTTTTCCCGGGGCTTATCCTGGCATCTCTGTATATACTGTATGTGGTAGTACGCTGCCATCTGAATCCCGAACTGGGCCCCTCTCTGCCACCCGACCAGATCACACCCCATTCGGCAAAGAAGATCATCAGGCTTCTTAAATCTCTGCTGCCTCCTATACTGCTCATTCTTGCGGTTCTGGGGACCATTTTCTCAGGTATCGCCCCACCCACCGAGGCTGCAGCTGTGGGCTGCCTGGCCGCCATCCTGCTCACGATTGCCTACCGCAAGTTCAGCATATCCCTGATCAAGCACGCATCCATTGAAACCCTTCGTGTCAGCGCCTTCGTAGTCCTGATTGCGGCACTGTGCTATGCCTTTGTGGGGATCTTCATGAACGCCGGTGCCGGCGATGTGGTATCCGAGATGATCCTTTCGGTCCCGGGAGGCAAATGGGTCTCCTTTGCCATGATCATGCTCATCGTGTTTCTGCTTGGCCTGTTCATTGAATGGATCGGGATCGTTTTTATCATCGTCCCCATCTTTTCTCCTATCCTTGCGAAGCTGGGTTTCAATCCCCTGTGGGCAGGTATGATGATCTGCATCAACCTGCAGATGGCGTTTCAGACACCACCCATGGCCATGTCCATCTTTGTCCTGAAGGGAACAGCGCCGCCGGAACTGGGTCTTTCAATGTCCGATATAATCAAGGGCGTCACACCCTTTGTCCTGATTATCATGATAACCCTGCTGCTGTGCACGATCTTCCCCGAGATCATTACCTGGCTGCCCGAGAAGATGATTGGCCCCTCACACTGAATCAGCCTCTTAACCTGAGCACCCTTTTCGAACGGCCGGACCCCTCTGAGTTATTTTCAGGGGGGCCCGGCTATTATATATTGAGGCTAAGGCAGGGGTATAAGTCTCTGACGTTGCCCCCGGGTTCGTAGTAGTGACCGGTCTGTGACGATATATCGGATTTAATATCCCTCTTCGTCTGATACCCAGTCTGCGATGGTGCCGCGGCCGTCCCAGATCTCTT
>DAISYU010000099.1:0-6079 GCA_036825155.1 Thermodesulfobacteriota bacterium
TACATGCCGTACCCTTCATGCCCCAGGTTGACCTCGGGATTCGAAAACATCTCCTCCCGGATTCGCATGAAATCGTTTTCATGGGCGAGGAAGGCCTCTACAATGTCCGGGTCAAAGTGCGTTCCTGATCCATTTACAATGATCTCGGTTGCCTTCGCGTGAGAAAAGGCGTCCTTGTAGACCCGCTTTGAGGTCAGGGCGTCGTACACGTCCGCCAGTGCGACGATACGGGCGGACAAGGGGATCTCCTGCCCTTTCAGCCCCTCGGGATACCCCGAGCCGTCCCATTTCTCATGATGATAGTAGGCAATCTCCTTTCCCAGACTCAGGAAGGATTGACCTTCTATCTTGGCCTCCACCGCCTTCAGTGCATCTCCGCCGAGGTTTGAGTGCCGTTTGACCACCTTGAATTCGTCTTGGCTGAGCTTGGCCGGCTTGAGCAGAATCGAGTCCGGAATCCCCACCTTTCCGATGTCATGGAGAATGGATGAATTGTAGATATCCTCGACGTATTCCCTGGTGATATAGCCTGCATATGCCGGTTTGCCTGCCAGTTCTTCAGCAAGGACCTTGGAGTATTCGCGTATCCTCTCCAGGTGAGCCCCGGTGTCGGAATCACGGTACTCTGCAAGCTTTGCAAGGCCCAGAATGGTTGCATTCCTGGCGCTCTTGACCTTTTTGTACGAATCGATGAGGTCGCGCTCGAGTTTCTTGCGAACCGTGATATCCCTGACAACCATCTGGTAGCCGATCAGGGTCCTTTCCTTATAGATCCCCTTTGCATTACACTCCACCTCGAACACCTTGCCTCTGCGGTTTCGTATCCTGAACTGAACATCGTTGACCGAGTGTTCTGTGCGAAGTGTGCGGAACATCGTGCTCACCAGGCTGGTATCATCATTGATCACGAGATTCATAAAACTGAACTCGATCCTCTGACCGACAGGGATCCCGATGGTTTCATAGAATCGAGGATTTGCCATGAGAATCTTGGAATTGGTGTCCACCAGTATCACGATATCGATAATATTCTCGTAAAGTTCCCGGTAGCGCAGTTCGGACTCTTCCAATGCTTTCATCCTCTTGTCAACTTCTGCCTCGAGGTTGTGGGCATAGTATGACAGACGGCCCGCCAGCGAGTCCATCTCCACTTTGAGTTTGCATTCCCTGAACCTGACCTGCGTTTCCTCATAGCACTGCAGCATTGTAATCAGGGTAAAGAACACAAAGAAGAAGCTGTTGCTGAACAGGATCTTCAGGTTCCAGGCCGTTGGATCTGAAAAAAGGATGATCGGGACGGCATAGATGAAAAAGAGCATGATGCCGGACGCGCCTGCCTGGAGTGCATTCAGGGGCAGGATGACATTAAAGGTAACCAGCACCATGACGACACCCGCATAGTAGTAGAATTCGTATCCGCCAAGGTGGACGCACAATATGGACATGGTCAGGCCTGTGACAATATACGATACGAGGGCTATTGGATATGCATGGTTCTTACCTGTCTTGGTGAGGTAAAACAGGTAAAGCCCGGTCAAAATGGCGCAACATCCGATCCGGTAGATGAGGAAGAGCTTGAAGTATTCCCGGGCCACGACATAGTCCAGGATACCAAAGATAGGAATAAGGATGATCCCCACGAGGAGGATAAACGACACCCGCCGACAAAAAAGATCTCTCGTCTCCTTGATATATCGTTCCTGATATTCATCATTGCCCGTGCGCATAACTACTCATTGTATCGTCACAAACAGGAGGAAAACTTTACTGATTATACAAATGACTCTCCGATTGCGACAGATCTCCAGATGAGTTGAGAACTGCCATACAATCCGGAGAGCTGTAAATGGTGTCTAGAGGATCTTCAGACAGTCACCAAAGGGGCTTTGTGAATCGAAGTTAGGGACATAGGTGTCAGGTGCATCGAGATCCTGGGAGAATATGTTCGTAAAGCCCAGATCCAGGGCCCTATCAATCACCACGTCATATTCCTGGCCGGAAACCAGGCGTTTCATATCAGGTATGTCCCCCTGATAAAAGAAAGGATTATACTGCGCCATGATGCTTACAGGAATGTCCAAAGAGATTCCGGCAAGGAACTCAAGGACGGCAAAGGGATTCGAGAGCATGCCGGGGAGCACGAGATGCCGTACAATCAGCCCCTTTACCGCCATACCGGCAGGGTCGGTTTGAAGAGGCCCGTAGGTCTCCCAGATTTCTGCTATGGCCTCTCGTGCCCTGTCCCAGTAATCGCTGACATTGCTCAGGGTCTTGCCCATGGTGTTGTCTCCATATTTCAGGTCCATCAGATAGAGGTCGGCGTATTCATTCCAGGCCCTCAGTGTCTCTACCCGTTCGTATCCCCCTGAATTGATCATGACCGGGAGGGTGAGCCCGAGATCATGGGCCATGTCAAGGGCATTCAGTATCTGTGGTGTATAGTGGGTCGGGGTTACCAGATTGATGTTGGTACAGCCTTTTTCCTGAAGGACCATCATATACCCGGCCAGGTCCGTGGAAGAGATGATATGTCCCTGTGCCTGGTGGCTGACCTGAGAGTTCTGACAGTAGCTGCACTTCAGGGGGCACCCGGCAAAGAATATCGCCCCTGAGCCGGCACCCATGACAAGTGGCGGTTCTTCTCCCCGGTGGATGACGATGGAGCCTATCAGGAGCTGCTCTCCCACGGAGCAGGCCCCTGCAGCTTGTGCCCGGTCTATATTACACCCTCTCGGGCAGAGACGGCATGTCTTCACTGCTGTGATTCAAGCTGCTCCACAAGCGCTTTGCCGTTTGGATCCCGTGGGATGTCATCCACAAAGATGACCTTTCTCGGGGTCTTGTATGAAGCAAGCATCTTACGTGCACTCTTTTTCACGTCGTTTTCCGTCAGATCCGGATCTTGTGTGACCACGTAGGCCTTGATGATTGCACCCCTCATAAGATCCGGCACGCCGGTGATGGCGGAGTCTTTCACCCCGGGGATCGAATTCAGGACATTTACCACCTCCTGACAGTAGACATTGAATCCGGAGGTAATGATCATGTCCTTCTTATACCCGGTTATATAGATATACCCTTCTTCATCCATGTAGCCGAGATCTCCGGTATAGAGCCACCCGTCCCTGATGGTGTCTGCGGTCTCCTTGTCCTTCTTGTAGTAGCCCTTCATTATATTCGGACCTTTGAAGAGAATCTCTCCCTTTTCGTTCGGGCCCAGCGTCCTGCCCTCATCATCGACGATCCGTGCCTGAACCCCGGGGACCGTAGGACCTATGGACTCGGGCTTTATCTTCACATGGATATTATTGACCGCACATACCGGAGAGGCCTCGGTAATCCCGTAGCCCTGCCTGACATCTGCGTTGAACCGTTCTTTGAACGCATTGTACACCTCCAGTGACAGGGCTGACCCGCCGGCAATCAATGCCCGCATGTGGGTATAATCGATATCCTGCATCTCGGGATGGTGCACAAGACCGTAGAAAAGGGTCGGGACAGCACAGATTAATGTTATCCCGCCTTCTGTTAAGGCATAGTGGAGTTCCTTGAAGTCGAGCTTCTTCATGAGATAGATCGTCCCGCCATAGCGCAGCATGGAGAGCATATTGCCGCTTGCGCTGAAGGAATGGAAGCACGGGATCAGGGTCAAGGTGGTATCCGAGTCGTCTCCATCCAGGCACAATCTCACAAGATCTGATTGGTGATCGAGATTCCTCTGCGTGAGCATGGCCCCCATAGGATATCCGGTCAGGCCGGAGGAGTAGATCATGACGGCCACATCATCTGCATCCATGTCTTCAAAGCCCTCATCCCCTTCTCCGCTTATCCACTGTGAAAAATTGCCTTCCTCCCCGGTGGTGATCACGAAATCCTGTGGACATTGATCCTGTATGGCATCATAGGTGTCACGGTTTCCCGACTCCAGGATAATTCCCCGGGAATCGGAATCCTTGAGGATGTGCTCGAGTTCCCGCGAGGTAAATGTCGGGTTTATCGGGGTGACCACCGCCCCGATCCCGATAACAGCCATGTAGGAAATAACAAACTCGGGCATGTTTGGGAGTACTACGGTTACATGATCCCCCCGGGCAATACCTGCATCTTTAAGGGCACTCCCCAGAGATCCGGTGTGCCGGAATAATTCCCGGAAGGTCATTTCCGTGTCCTTGAACCTCAGACATACCTTGTCAGGCCTTTTTTCAGCATTGTCTTTCAGCCAGGAATAGATATTCATGAGACCCCCTTAAAAAAGATGGCAATCACTCTTTAAAAGAGCAGCATTGTTGTCCATGATTCTTCTGTCTGTTACCATTAGTGCCTGCCTTTCTCTGCGTGTATCTTTCACACTGCCCTCTTATTCAATGAACAGGAGGGATATTTTTTTCAAGGGTATAGAACCAAAAACCCAACAATGCAATCACAAACTCTTGTTCGTGCTGAATCCTCGATAAGATTTTCAGGAATCGGCAGCGCTCAAACTGCGACGACGTGCCTGCATGGAATGCGCTGTCATCCTTATCTGGTACGGTTCTACGATGTCGTTTTCAAGAATGATTCCGGTAATGTACCTCGGAAGCGTCCGGTCAAAGTACACATTCCTGACATCAATGGCGTCCGGGGCATCGGGCCATACCTCCCGGGAGGCACCCTGCTCAAGTTCCACCGGTTCATTTCTCAATGAGATCTTTCTCATCTCGCCAATGACGTAGACCTTTACCCCTGCCGCGTGGGCGGCTTGTGCCACCAGAGAAGACCCTGCCTTATTGACTATTGATCCGTCCTGTTCGATGCTGTCAGTTCCTAAGAGGACAATATCCACTTCAGCCATTGTGTGTGCCGCCAGGGCATCTGTGATCAGGATAACTCTCATCCCTTTTTCTGCTGCAATCTTTGCAGTCATCCTGCCTTCCATTGCCGGTCTGGACTCGGTCACAACAAGCGTGCACTGTTTCTCCTGCAGGATATCCAAGGCGGCGAGGATGGAAGAACTGTATGAATGGACCAGCACGGTGGCACCCTCCGGAATGATATACTTGAGATGCCTTGCAGCCAGGTCGACCGACCGCTCCATTTCCTGTCTGTGCAACCCTATAATCCGGCATATTCTCATTCCCGCATCTTTGACATCAAGGCGGGATATTTGTCCAAGCTCGGTCAATACAAGTTCGAGCGTTGTGGGAATAATGGCCATGGATGGCCGTACCGAGCTTATCCGGTCACAGAAATAGCGCAGGTCTGCAAGGAGGATCTTCGCAGATGCTGCATTGCTTCTCTCACAGATGTTCTCCAGAAACTCCAGCGCCTTCATTGCAATCTGCCGTGCCCCGCTGTGCATATCTTCCTTGAGCTGCTGGAAGACAAGATCCACCTCTTTTTCCAGAGGCAGCCTTGAAACCCTCTCATAGACTTCCCACAGTGCGGGCACGGTCTGCTTGTGCCGGATCTCGTCCGGTTCAATCCACTGCAGTTCAGTGTTCTCCCAGTCCAGAGAGATCCTCGTCGGATCGTGAACCTCACAGAGAAAGGGGTGCACATGCCAGTGATGGCCGTGCTGTTCGTCGGGGATCACATACGGTTCTGCCTTCCTGAGGAGGGTATATTCGTACGGGGTGAGCGAGGTTTCCTCCTGGAGTTCCACCATAAAGTGTTCGGCAGGATCACCCTCGAGATATCCGCTGATGCCCGACCAGTGACCCTTATATGTGCTGGCCTCCTGAGATCTGCGCACCAGGCATACCTTTCCCTTATGGCAGAGGAAGATGGTGACAACATGAACCTGTTTCATTTCTTTTTTTTCATCTCGGGAAAAAATTTGTAGCAATCAAACGGCTCGCCGCTGCCTCGCTGGAGACGACGATTTGTTGTGCAGTATACCTTAAGCTCCTCACTGTGGTTATGGATGCATGTGCCGCAGAATGCCTCTTCATCCAGTACCAGATCCTCGCCACCATGGTATTTTCGATACTTGAGACAATCTCTGCACTCATCCAGTTCCCTTTTTCTCATGTCGCACCAGACACAGTAGGTATCCCGGAAATCCATAGTGCGTGCTAGCATACTGTCTGTTTGTCCAAAG
>DAISYU010000099.1:6179-11952 GCA_036825155.1 Thermodesulfobacteriota bacterium
CTTCAAACACATACCTCATGCTCGATGTACCGCATTGCTGCATGCCAGAGCATTCACCGGCCCTGAAAAACACCCTGACGGCCGGTCTGCCGTCAGTACTGAAAAAGAACGGCCATGGCAGGATCAATCTTCCAGGATCGATTTAAAGAACTTCAACACCTTGGGAACGCCGACATCCGAGACTTCGATGGGTTGTGTGCCCTGTATGTATGGAAGTTTTATGGGATCTTTGCACCAGCGGCTGGCAAGCTTTCCGTTAACCGGGTCGATGGAGCAGAATACGATATCGGCCGGCGGGGTCCATGTATCCTGGTGGGCAAGCCGCGCGAGAATCATGGATGCAATCGGCATGGCGCCTCTTGCCCCGGTAAGCTCTATGGGCTGGAAGTCATCATTGCCGAGCCACACGGTCACGACGATATCTTTTGTGAAGCCCACAAACCAGGAATCCCTCAAGTCGTTGGTCGTGCCGGTCTTTCCGCATACTCCCTCCGGCATGCCATACATCTTCGAGGCCCGTGCCGTGCCGGAGGTAACGACCTCCTGCAGAGCGGTATTGAGAATATATGTAATGGCAGGATCCAGAATCTTTTGTCCGTGATGATGTATATTCTGCCAGAGAACAGTGCCGTTTTCGTTCACAATGGCATCGATACACCCTGGCTGGGATCTGTATCCGCCATTTGCAAATGCACTGTAGAGTGTTGCCACCTCGACAGGGGAACAGTCAAGCGCCCCGAGCAGGAGTGATGGATTCTCCTGTACAGCAAGTGTGGGGAGAACCCCGCGAATCTCAGCTGCAATTGCGTCTATGCCGACATCGAGGCCCGTCCTCACGGTTGCCTGATTGTACGAATGGGCGAGGGCGTCCCTGAGCATGACACTCCCGTGGCTCTTCCCGTCGAAATTCTCGGGATCCCACTGCGTGGAGTCTGTGAGTTCTATGGTGACAGGACTGTCGTCAACAAAGGAGGACAAGGTATAGCCTCTGCGCAACGCCGTATAATAGATGACGGGCTTGATGAGAGAGCCGATATGCCTTTTTATCTGGATTGAACGGTTGAACTGTGAGGCAGCATAACTCTTTCCACCCACCATGGCCAGGATGTCTCCGGTAACAGGATCGTTGATGATCACCGCTCCATCGATCTCGTCTTTGCCCTTCAGAGAGTGCTCCAACAGAGACTGGGCAGTCTCCTGCATGTGCATATCAAGGGTGGTGAAGATCCGATACCCACCCTTTGCAAGCCCGCTGACAGGATACTGGTCCTGGATCAGGCTCAAAACATGGTCGATAAAATAGGGTGCATACTTGAGCTTGGGCTCGATCGGGATGACTTCTATCGGCGTGTTTTTCTCCTCTTCAAAGAGCTCCTCACTTATTTTGCCCTCTTCGCTCATGAGTTCCAGGATCGTATTCCGCCGGGCGAGCGCTCTGGCAGGATACAAGTAGGGAGAATACCGGTTCGGGGCACGGATGATGCCGGCGAGCAGTGCCGCCTCGGTAATATCTATGTCTGAGATGTCCTTGTCAAAGAACAGCCTCGCGGCCCTGCCGAGACCGTATATGCCGCTATATCCCCGCCTGCCCATGTAGATCTCGTTGATATACATGCCCAGGATCTCTTCTTTGGAGTAGACAGCCTCCATGATAAACGCCATCCACATCTCTTTGAACTTCCGGCCGTATGTCCGTTTATGAGTGAGGAAGAGATTCTTTATAAGCTGCTGGGTAATGGTGGATCCCCCTTCGACGATCCCTCCCTTGCGCATGTTTGCGAGCGCTGCCCGCACAAGTGACCTCACATCGATCCCCCAGTGATCGTAAAATCTCCTGTCCTCGGTCACTATAAGGGCATCGAGCAGGTAGTCGGGGCACTCTTCAAGGCTGATGACGGTACGGTCTTCAAAACGCTCGTCGAAGATCTCCGTGATGCATTCCGGTTCCAGGACGACGGAATCAATATACTGAGCGGAATCGATACTGATTATCTCCTCGATCCTGTTCTCGGTGATAATGAGCCTGACCAGCCTGGACTGCACTTTTTTGCCCACGTATTCAAACGGGTGGAGAAAAATGGTGAGCCCCCCTGAGTCCCATGCATACTCACCCGGGGAGGTCACATTCAACACCGGTCGATATCGCAGACGATCGAGCCTGCCCTTGAGTCCCAGGGTGTCGATATCCATTCCCGGGACAATCGGACATTCCCTGCTGTAGATCCGTGAAGGAACATGCCAGATGGAGCCGACCCCGATCTTTCTGATCTCCCGATACGCATCGAGCGCAGCCACCATGCCCACGAGAACGAGGCCAAGCAGCAGACAGATTCCGATCTCCTTTATGTATCGAGTATATGTTTTCACAAGGGAGAACTATAGGTAATTCACCTCAGAGGTGTCAACGTCCAAAGAGGATCCTGGCCGGGAGAGAATCCACCCAAGCCCTTTAAGGGGTGATCAGTCCTGCCTCATCCTGATGAGCTCCCGCTGCCTCCTGAACAGATACCGGATGATATCGTCCTTTGTTTCAGGATCAACCTGGAGAAACTGGATGGTGGCTGCACTGCGCGGTGTTTCGTAACTTGTCACCGATTTCAGGCGTATCACATCTCCCACAAATCGTATGAACAGCAGCGGCACCATGGGCAGGATCATTTTTACCTCAACAACATCACCGAGTTCAAATTCATCATCGGTAATGAACCTGATTCCGGACGCTGATATATTAACATCCCTCGGTGAGGTACCCATGAGGTCCTTGAAGTCTTCAGCCAGATACATGTGTATAAGCAGATCGAGCTTTCTGTTCATTTCCCATAGGGCCTGGTTGTATGGGGATTCTTTCGTGTACGGCATCTCATCGACCCCGGGATATCCGTACTTGCCTTTGAGAAATGAATCGATGATGAGCTTGTTTGCCTTTATCCGCTCCAGTGCGGCAGGGAGAACTTTCCCCTTTTCGTTTTCCTTACAGAGGAACTTGGCAGTGAAATAGACCTTGTCATATATGCGGACATCCTGCCGCCGTTCGTTACCCGGAGATGCATAACACTCGATGCACATTTTTATGCCGTCTTCCGTGTGCTCTACTACCTTGGCAAGGATCGAATCCTGTCCATCTGATATCTTCACCAGACTGCCTTGTTCAATACCCAGTGTTTTCTCAGGAGAGAATATAAAGATATCATCACCAAAGATCTCTCTCACCGAGCCTGGAACCTTGTCCCCGGCAGTGGAAAGGGCATACACGCCCTCCTGCAAATCAAGCAAGTTATCAATATTCATATCATATCCTTAGCTGTTCCTACCCTGTTTCGGCCCCTGTTCTTCGCCAGATAGAGGCCCTCATCCGCCTGTTTTACTAGATCGCCCGGAGTTAGTCCATCACTATATTGCCCGATACCGATGCTGACCGTTATGTGCAACCCTCCGATAAAGCTCATCTTCTCAATCGTATGTCGTATTCTTTCCGCAAGTCTTAAGGCCTTTTCAAGTCCGGTGTGCGGTAATATGATTGCAAACTCCTCTCCTCCGTAACGAAACACCCGGTCACTCTTGCGGACACAGTCTATAAGTGCATCAGCGAGGTCCTTCAGCACCACATCCCCGATCGGATGCCCAAAATCATCATTCACTTTCTTAAAGTAGTCAATGTCGATCATCATGATGGAAAAGGTGGTCTCATACCTTCCCGCCCGGTCTGTCTCCGATCTGAGCATCTCGTCAAAGGCACGATAATTGAGCAGGCTGGTAAGTCCGTCCCGATACGCCATGTGCATGAGCACCTCATGATCCATGAGTTTTGTCACCGCAGGCGCCAATATTTTGACCCATTCACCAAAAATCTCATCATGCATTCCGGAGTTGATGCAGAGGATTACCTTGACGGAGGGGGTGTTCATCAAGAGAACATGCTTGCGTTTCTGAATAATGGGAGGATGTCCCCCGACAATCACCCTATGGTAGGAATAGGCCTTGGTAGAGAGCATCTTCAAAGCTTCACGATCCCCTGTCTCCACCCTTTCCAGCATCGAGTACACCCGGGCCTGAGATCCCGCGCTGTGGATGTACAATGCAGGCGCAGCCAGGGGAAAGGTCTGACCCATCAGTGACACGAGGTCCATAAAAGCCTGATGTGTGTTCGTATTGGTCAGGAGTAAAACAATGCTCTCCGTGAACAGGGCAAGGGTTCTGCTGCTGCTGTATTCTTTTGCAAATAGTTCCTTCCTGATGTCTTGCTCACTCACGTGTCTTGCAATCATACCTGCTCCTTATGTAGTAAGGATCTCTTCTCCATTGAAACACCTTATGCAAAGTATGTGCCTTGATTAAAATCTTATGTTGTTATATAGTCTGGGGCGGACTTCCGGCATGTAGCACGTGCACAGCTATAGCCGTGCGAGTGTTCGGCCTATTGGTATCATGATCTGCGAACCCACTATCGGCAGTTCAGGGACCAGACAGAATGAGACTATCATACAGGTACCGGTGCCGTCCGTGCGGGAGTCCATTACATGGGCTGTGTGTGTTTGACTGAGATTCTCTTGTTTTATGAGACTTGACATGCAGGAAATCCCACGCTAACAAGGGTTTGGCCAAAAGCCCTCCTCGCACATAGAGGAAACACTTAGATCAATGGCGGGCATAGACATGAAAAGGGATACTATTGAGATTAGATGGCACGGCAGAGGCGGACAAGGAGCGATAACCGCCGCCAAGATCGTGGCAAAGGCGACCTTTGAGACCGGGTTCCCGGGTGTTGTCATGGTACCGACCTTTGGTACCGAGCGAAGAGGAGCCCCGGTATTCACCTCTCTGAAACTTTCAAAGAACAGGATCTACGACCTCTCACCCACCCAGCACCCCGACATCATCATTGTCCTGGACCATGTACTCTTAGAAGAGTCGGATATCACGAGCGGATTAAAACCCGGAGGGCTCATCATCATCAATACGCCCAGACCTCTTGAAGCATACAGCTTCGATGACGCACGGGTCGCCGTCGCTGATGTGACTCATCTGGCAAGTACGGCAGGTCTGCCCCAGGGTGTGGTCAACAGCGGCATTATCGGCGCCTTTGCACGGGCAACGGATCTCACCGATATCGACACGCTCACGCACGCCATCGAGGACGAATTTGTCAGGAGAAGGCCGGCGGAGAATGCAAGAGCAGCCCTGCTCACCTATGAAAACACCCTCATTGGAGGTGTATGATGGGCGATGACTACTGCACAAGGACATCACACAGCAAATCAGGCCCGGGAGACGCAGGCAAGACAGGTTCGTGGAGAATACTGCGGCCGGTATTGGATCAAAGCAGCTGTATCCCGTCAAAACGAGGGGCCCCGGCCTGCTACATATGCTGGCTCTACTGCCCGGACGGGGTTATATCGCGAAGCATTCCTCCACAGATAGATTACGACTATTGCAAAGGCTGCGGGATCTGCGCACAGGAGTGCCCCACCAAGTCAATCACCATGGTTGAAGAATCCAGCTTCATCGAGGAGGATACATAGGGCAATGCAAATCATAGAATCAGGAAACGTCGCTGCCGCCCTGGGGGTGAAACTTTCCCGTGCACAGGTGATCGCTGCATATCCCATTACCCCCCAAACGCCGCTGACGGAAAAACTCTCCGAACTCATCGAGGCCCAGGACATGCAGGCCCAATACATTCCTGTTGAAAGCGAACACTCGGCCCTTGCCGTCTGTATCGCAGCAAGTTCTGCCGGGGCACGTGCATTTACAGCCACCAGCGCAAACGGCCTTC
>DAISYU010000100.1:0-11944 GCA_036825155.1 Thermodesulfobacteriota bacterium
CGAAACGGTTTCTGATCGAAGCTGATCCTCACCATATAGACCTTGCACTGAAGGCCCAGCAGGCCGCACGCAAATGCCAGGGCACTGCCCCACTGTCCGGCACCGGTTTCCGTGGTAATCCGTTTGATGCCGAATTCTTTGTTATACCACGCCTGTGCTACTGCTGTGTTGGGTTTATGACTTCCAGGGGGAGAAACCCCTTCGTCCTTGTAGTAGATCCTTGCAGGGGTACCGAGCGCCTTTTCAAGGTAAACCGCACGCCTAAGAGGCGACGGACGCCATCGATAGAGGATCTCCAGAATCCCCTCCGGGATATCGATCCATCTCTCCTGTGATACCTCCTGCTCAATAAGATTCATGGGGAATACCGGTGCAAGAGCGTCGGGACTGATGGGATTTCCATCCGGTCCAAGCGGCGGTTGCATGGGTGAGGGAAGATCGGCTGCAAGATTATACCATTGCCGTGGAATCTCATCCTCATTCAACAATACCTTTACTGTCATAACACCCTCCTTTTCTTCTCAGTAGTTTATCCGTTCTGCTTCTTCTTTCATCTTTCAGCTGCATTAAATCAATTGATGGATCTGGAAATGCACGGCATGTGTTGAGCTTAAGGGGCAATAGTTCTTGAAATCAGCTTTCGAAAGGAGCGCCTGTAAAAGCCGATTATTTGGAGCCCGTTGTAAAAGAGATCCAATGCCCGCATCTCTTTGAAATAAAAACATATGCCATTATCATGCTGCCATTCCCTGTCAATAAATGTACAACCTCTCCTTTCAGCCCGGAAATATCACCTGTGTTTCTATATGTAGTAACGGTTTCTGCTTATAGAAACATATGCACCTGCTCCTGTCAACAATAAAAATAGAAGTTATTTCCCGGCAAAGAAAAGTTTGATGGAGATTCCTTCCATGCCGCAGGCCTTTTTGAGGGCATGGGAGAGGTAGCGGTGATAGTTCTCGGGCACTGCCTTAGGGAAATTGGACACAACACGAAACTGCGGAGGAACGGTCCCTGTCTGGTTGATGTAGAAAAACTTCAATTGCCTCCCCTTCACTGCAGGAGGCGGATTTGCACTCACGATATCTGCAAAAACCCGGTTTATTTTGGCGGTGGGTATGTTCATGGTGGTCTTTCCAAAAAGTGAGTCAATCATGGGGTAGAGCCTGGCGACATTCTTCCCTGTCAGGGCGGAGATAAAGACCACCTTTACATCAGGCAGGAACCTCAGATCGTGCCTGACGGTACGCCTGATCTCCTCGCGTCTGGCGGTATCGATGAGATCGCTCTTGTTCACGATCAACATGAATCCCCTGCCATGCTCCATAATGATGCGGCACAGTCGTTTATCCTGGTCCGTCACACCTTCAAACGGATCAACAAGCAGCAGACAGATATGCGACATATTCACATTCTGCAGCGAACGCATGACACTGAGGCGTTCCAGTGAATCTTGTATGCGTGATTTTCTCCTGATCCCGGCGGTGTCCACGAAGACATACTCTTTTCCTTCATGGGCAATACGGATATCGACATAATCGCGCGTCGTGCCGGCCTCATCGGACACAATGGCGCGGTTTTCTCCAATGATCTTATTGAGCAGGAGCGACTTGCCCACATTCGGCCTGCCAAGGATACTCACCCGCACGGCATCGGTCTCGTCCTCGATGGGCTCCCGCGGATGCTTTCGGACGTGTGCTTTAATCTGTTCGATAAGCCTTTCCAGTCCGGTCTTCTTTCGTGCGGATATCTCAATGAAGTCGTCCAAACCCAGCTCATAGAGCCAGGCAGAAGCAGCAGCCAGATTCGGATCATCCACTTTATTGGCTACATAGATGACGTCAGCCCCCGATTGTCTCAGTGTCTTGACCAGTTCCTCATCATCAGGCGTGATCCCGGTCTGCGTGTCGAACAGACACACTATAATGTCGGCATCGCCTATGGCCTGCAGGGTCTGTTCGCGCATGGATCTGGCAAACGAGCCATCCGTGATGGTGTCAAATCCCCCGGTATCAACCAGGTCCACCTCTATCCCGTCATCCATGACCAGGCGTGCGTACAACCTGTCCCGGGTAATACCTCGCTCAGGCCCGACAATGGCCCTTCTCTGCCCTATGAGCGAATTGAACAGGGTTGATTTCCCCACATTTGGTCTTCCGACAATGGCAACGACACTCATGTTACTTATACCCCAGTTCTCTCAGAATCTTCGGTCTCTTTGTCCAGTCCTTTGTTACCTTCACGAACAGTTCGAGAAAGACCTTTGTGCCGATGAGCCTCTGGATATCGAGGCGGGCCTCTTTCCCTATGGTCCTGAGCATCGCGCCACCGGCACCGATGACGATCCCCTTCTGTGATGACTTCTCCACATGAATGACAGCCCTGATATACGTGGGGTCGCCTTCCCGGAACTCCTCGATCTCTACAGCCACTGCATAGGGGATCTCCTTTCGGGTAAGGGCAAACACCTTCTCCCTGATCAGTTCCTTGCTGAGAAACCGCACGGACAGATCCGTTAACAGGTCTTCCGGAAAATACCTGGGTCCTTCGGGGAGCACCTTCTTTAAAACATTCATGAGTGCTTCAACCCCCTCTCCATTGACCGATGAAATGCCGCATGCATGACGGAAGTCATAGGCCGTGGCGAGTTCCGCTATCTTTTCGTCCACCAGGTCCTGTGGCATCATGTCGATCTTGTTGAGGACGAGGATCTTGTCATTGGGGGACTGCTCAAGATAGGGTGTGATCAGGCAGAGGCTTTCTGCCGTTTCTTTCGGCTCAGCCATGACCATGACAATATCGGCATCGTTCATGGTGGCGATGGCCTTTTCGATCATGTACCGGTTCAGGGCCTTGTCAGATACATGAAGCCCCGGAGTATCCAGAAAGACAATCTGCGCGTCAGGGACATTCCAGATGCCCAATATCCGGTCTCTGGTGGTCTGTGGTTTGCTGGTGGTAATAGATATCTTCTCACCTAGCACATGGTTGAGAAAGGTGGACTTACCCACATTCGGCTTGCCGGCGATTGTCACAAACCCGGATTTGACTGAATCGTTCATGGTATCAGAGATCAAGCTGCATCTGCCTGGCCCACAGGGTCTTTACCGGCACTATCACGGTGAACGTGGAGCCTTTACCCTCAACACTCTTCACCTCTATGGTCCCGCCATGCCGCTTTATTATCCCATAGCTTACAGAAAGGCCGAGCCCGACCCCTTTCACCATGGGTTTTTTGGAATAGAACATGTCGAATATCAACGGGAGATCATCAGTAGCAATACCCACACCGGTATCCTCAAAAAAAATACTGACCGTACCTTCGTGCTCTGAACTTGATGTACGCACAAAGAGCTCACCGCCATCCGGCATGGCCTCTACGGCATTGGCAATAATATTGATGAAGACCTGCTTGATCTGGTCCGGGACGCATTCGATGGCATAGGAATCTTCGGGATTGAACTGAAGCTTCACCATATGTTCTTCGAGGTACTTCCTGTTGAGGATGAACACATCACGCAACATCTCGTTGACATCTACCTTCTGTGCTCGCCCCTCATTAGGCAGGTAAAACGTCTTCATATTACGTATGAGATCCGCAATCCGGTCGGTCTCCTTGATTGCAAGGCGTACAAACTGGTGATCCACCCCCCCTTCCCCGGCAGAAAGCACATGGTTCAGGCAGCTCCGGATACCGTAGAGCGGGTTGTTGATCTCGTGGGCTATGCTGGCCGAGAGTTTTCCCGTGGCGGCAAGCCGTTCGGACTGGATAAGGGCAACCTCCATCTTTTTCTTTTCCGTGAGATCCTTGATTATCGAGGAGAATCCGAATATCCTGCCTGTGGAGTCCTTCAGTGCAGTGATGGTCATCATTACATCGAGGATCTGTCCTGTCTTTGTTTTTGTCAGTATTTCACGATCCTTTACCAGCCCCTTCTTCTGCACCTCTTCAAGGATCTCGCCTGCCTCTTTTATCCCTTTATCAGGCACAATAATAAAGGCAGGTTTCCCGATCACCTCCTGCTGAGACCAGCCGAACATTTCGGATGCCCCCTGATTCCAGGAAACAATGTTCCTTTCGGCATCGAGCCCGATAATGGCATCCGCACTGTAGTCCTCGATATTGGCAAGCAGTTGCAGCCTCTTGCCATTGAAGAGCTCATCGCTGATATCCCGTGCGATACACACGAATTCGGTCTGAGCGTCCTGTCCGATCTGAGAGAGCGTGGTCCGAAAGATCTTCCTGCCCTGGGGTGTTTCTATGGAGATATCAAAAGGCTCGGGACTCTTGCCCCTGGTGATCAGATCAATCATATTTTCCAGTTTCTTCTCAGAAGACTCGTCTGAGAGGAAATCACGGCACGGCCTCAAATAGACCTCATCATGAGTAAGTCTCAGAGTCTGAAGGCCTCTTCTGTTCATATATACGATCCTGGCATCGGTATCGATGGAGAATATGATATCGTACGAGTCTTCGACAATCTGCTTGCAGCGCTCTTCAGACTCCCGCAGCTCCCGTATCTTCTTGCTGACGCCATTGGCAAGCCGCTCGTTGAATTCCTGGATCTTTTTGTTTGCCCTTCTCAGTTCCTGTTCAGCGAGTTTCTGCTGGGTAATATCCTCTGCTACAATATCGAGCCCCAGGAAGGATCCTGCCGCATCATACTGCAGGGATAGCCGATAGGAAAGGTAGATCATGTAGCGGGTCTTGGTGTATACCCGCAAATCCCCTTCCATCTCGGGGACCTTGTTCTTCGCGGCATCCTGCCACTCCCGAATCAGATGGATATCGTCCACATGGACAATCTCCTCGAAGGGTATCTTTTTCCCGAGGAACTCATCGGGAGAATATCCCAGGGTCCTTTGAACCTCTGCGTTGAGATATTCACAGATGAAATTCTGATCCAGCCAGATGATCATATCCTTTGCGTGATCGGCAAGTCTTCTAAAATTTATCGAAAGCGTCTGGATCTCGCGCTCCTTATTCTCCAGTTCCTCGATGATATCTCCTGCCTTGGGTCTCACCTGCGTATCTGTATCGATCTGTCTTGCCATACAGAACACTGCATTGGGCATGCCCTGCAGATCGCTGAACACCCAGGGATTGAGCTTGACATGTCGCTTTGATCCGTCCTTGTCCACAAAGTGTACGGTGATTGAAGCAGGGAGCCCTCCGGAAAGCTGTTCATCAAAGGCCAGCCGTGCCCGCTGCCGGTCCGATTCATCGATAATATCGTAGAGGGTCATGTCTCTGAGCTCGTCCGGGAAGTAGCCGCTTAATTCCTCGAACCGCCTGTTCAGAGCTACAGGCCTAAGGTCTTCGTCCGCAATCAGGAGTGCATCATTGGATTTATCAAACAGATCCTTATAGAGTTCCTCGCTGACATCCGCACGTCTTTTATACTCTTCTAAAGAGACAATGGACCCGCGCATCTCAAATGCCTTTGAGACATTCTGCTTCAACTCACTGGGCAGAAATGCCCCTTTCCGCAGGTACCTGAACACATTCGATGTCATGGCCACATCCATGGGCCAGTCGTCTTCAAATGCCGTTATGACAATCACCATAAGGTTGGGATCGATATCGCTGTGCACCTTTTCCACAAGGGCCCTGCCGTCCATATCAGGCATTCTGAGATCAGTGATCATCAGACCGTACTCGTCGTGCTTCAATGCCTGCAGCGCTTCCAGCGGTCCGGCTGCGGTTACCACTTCAAAATCATATTTGAGGACCTGATACAGATAGTTTCTGAATACAGGATCATCCTCGACTATTAAAATCTTCTGACTCATGACTATCCCTTACCTTCGGGTATCCATACTGTAAATGTGGAGCCTTCCCCTGGTTTCGATGTCACGATAATCCTGCCTCCCATAGAATCCACGATATCCTTTGCCAGGGAAAGCCCGAGACCCATTCCCGTTTTTAACGGCCATGCCGTATAGAGAGGTTCAAATATCCTCTCTATCTGTTTTTCCTCCATTCCGATACCATGATCTTCAACACAGAACTCGACGCCGTCATCCCTTCTCAACGCCCTGACATGAACCTCGGAGTCCTTGGATGATGCCTTGATGGCATTGATCAACAGATTGATCAACACCTGTTCGAGTGCTTCCGCCTTTATCCGGACACTGCCTGCTTCTATCTCCTGCACAAGTCTCACCCCAGCAGAGGCAGCCTGAGACGAGACAATCTGGAAGATCCCTTCGATAAACCCCTGGAGGTCGATGTCTCCCTCGGGGCTCTCCCATTTCCTCGTGAAATTGAGCAGCTGATTGACAATCTTCAGCACGTTTTCCGATGCGGTGATAATGTTCGCTATCATATCGGAGACATCCTGATCCTGCTGATTGTCGCGCATGATTTGTATGTTCCCCTGGCTCAAGTCTTCCTTGATGATACTCCCGAACCCGTGTATGGCCCCCAGGGGGCTCTTCATGTTATGGGCCATGGATGCAGCCAGGGAACCCACAATAGACATCTTTGCATACGCAAGTCTTCTGCGCTGCTCTTCGAGTTCCTCGGTGATGTCCCAGATCACGACGAGCATCCAGTTATTCACCTTGATCGGCCGTGTCTCGATCCTGTAGGTATGAGTATTATCAGGCCATAAAATGCTCTGCTCTAAACGTGATACAATCGCGGATTTCAGTTCCTGGCTTACCTTGGTTGCACTCTGGTCGAGCATTCCAACAATATCGTCGCCTGAAACAGCCAGCAGGTCCCTGATCTTGCGGGATTCCTCATTCTCACTTCGCACATGGTTGTTCTCATCGATCAGGGACAGTCCGAACGAAGAGGCATCTATGAGTTCCTGGTTGAGCCGCAACATCTCCTCGGCATGTTGTTTCTCTACAGATGCGCTCTTTAAGGCATCCCTCAAAACAGCCTTTTCATCGGCAACGGTTTTTTCCGCATGGGTACGCCTAAGGGAGGAAGCTATGGCGCCGATTATCGATGAAATAAAATCCTGATCCTTCCCGAGATCGCCATCTGCAAGTTCCAGATAGACAAACACGCCGGCAGGGAGCATCATCCCCGCCGTGTAATTATGCGAATGGATCATGGACTTGAGTTCTTCATCTCCTGCCTTGACAAATCTTGGCATGCTATCAGAGATCTTTTCATAGACCAGATGGAGTTTCCCCAGTTTCAGTCCCCCCAGGAACCCTTTAATGAGTCCCGCTTCAAACAGATGCCGCGCCGAATATTCAAGCACTTCGGAAACTTTCGAAGCGGTATTGAGCAGGGTAAGCAGCCTGATCAATGTCTCAGAGCGTTTTCTGGCAAGGGATATCTCTACCGAGTTCTGTTGGAGTTTCAACGAGATATCAACCAGCCTCATATTTGCCATATTCACCATACCGAACAGGCCTTCTGAGGGTTTGCCGATTCCGATCTCCTCACAAATGGCATCGATCTGCCCCGGCACCCGTTCCATGAGGCCATCAAGGATATCAGATTCGATTCCGAACCGCTTGAGAAGCGGATTCGATATTCTCTGCGGGAAGTTGTTGCCGGATGTCCCCACACAGGTCATGTGGGCGAGTATATTTGCAATATGAACCATTCCGGATATCCGGTACTGTTCATCATCGATGACCTTTACCGGTGCGTGATGACACCAGACACTCTCTTCATAGACCTGCGGGAGTTTCCAGTACGCGAGCACATCACGACCGACTTCCGTATGGCTGGTACCAATGATCTCCTGTTCGATCTCATGGAGCGGCTTTGTCCCTTCCTTTGAAATCCTCAGCGCCCGGCCGTAATCGTCAGGTCTTGAACGGTCGAGCACCAGTTTGCCGATGTCGTGAAGCAGCCCGGCACAGAATGCCTTTGCCGCAAGAGGAGGCGATACGGTTTCCATCATGGCCTCGGCATAGAGTGCGCAGGCCATAGAATGCCTCCAGAAATTCTTATAATCCAGGCCTGTGTCCTTCACGGTGGGAAACATGCCAAGGACGGAAACACCCAATGCAACGGTACGTACAGACTCGAAGCCAATCACCACAACCGCATCACGCACCGTGTAGATACTCCGTGAGCGCTTATAGTAGGTGGAGTTCGCCAGGGAGAGTATCCGCGCGGTAAGTGCTTGATCTTTTTCGATAAGACCGGCAAGTTTGGCAACGGAAACATCATCGGCCAGCGCCATCCTGATTACATGATCTGCCAGTTCGGGAAGAACAGGCACAGACCCTACATCAATAATGTCTGAGTTCATAAAATATACTCTATAATATCCTGAAGTTGTAAACAACCCCTTTCTGACGCACCTTTTGCCTGTATATATCCCCTCGGTAACATTTCGTCAAAACTGTATGAAAAGTGTAAATCCTCTATGTTCTGTCTCCTGTATCCCACAAGTTCCGGGATATCTCTCGGGTGAACGAGGAACTCTGCATCAGCACCCACCTCGTTCATCAGTCTCGCTGCCATTATCCTGAAGGCCCTCGCCTTCACGAGAAAGCCGAATGATTCGTGGTACGGACCTGCAACTATCCTGAGCAGTGATGACGGAGGCAGCCCCATCCTGAGGACCGTCGTGCCGCTCATGGTGAGCCTGATATAAGCATAGAGGCTCCTCAAGAGGGCCTCATCGAGATCCAGAGGCATGTACTCACCTCTCTCAAAGAGCTTTTCAAGGCCTGTCCCGCTCAGTACCACCGTAGGATATATCCTGGCGGTATCCGGGTTCAGCCCGACAACGGCATCTACGGTCTGAAGGAAACTCTGCCTGTCTTCTCCGGGAAGCCCGGGCATAATCTGGAGGCCGAGTTGCATGCCGGAGTCTTTTATGAGTTGAGAGGCTTGGGCTGTGTCTTCGGCCCGATGGCCCCTCCTGGAATCACTCAGAACCCTGTTATCCATTGACTGGGCGCCGAGCTCCAGTTCCACAAATCCGGCTCTTTTAAGTCTGCCGAGGATCTCGGGAGAGACCATGTCCGGCCGGGTCGATGCCTTGACCCCGTGTATCACCCCCTGTTTCAGCAGACGTGTTGCTGCATCCAGATACCTCCCCAGGAGATGTTCTTCTATACCGGTAAAGGTACCCCCGTAGAATGCGATCAGCCTGCGACGCCTCTCCACCCTGTCGCAGGATGCGATGAAATCGTTGACGATCCGGGGGACATCCTCAGGGGAGACAGGGTCGGAGAACTGTGTCTGGTCACAGAATATGCACCGGTGAGGACACCCTACATTGGATACGAATATGGGTACAACTACAGGGGATAGTCCAGCAATCGCAATGCCTCCTTGCATGCCATCTGAGCGGCCTGTTTTTTATTCTTACCTCTTCCCTGGCCTACTATTCTACCACTTAAATAGACATTTATCACAAACTCTTTTTCATGCTCCGGGCCGGCCTCGTCAACCACAAGAATCTTGGGCAGGCACTTATACTCTGCCTGGCAGAACTCCAGCAACGTACTCTTGTAGTCTGTTGTCGAGATATGTTCCAAAGTCCCGAATGCAGACTCAAAGTGTTTTCCTACAACAGCACTGACCGTATCGTACGAACTGTCGAGAAAAACAGCCCCCACAAGGGCCTCATATGCATCTGCAAGGATGGATGGCTTTTCCCTGCCGCCGTCCATATCCTCACCCCTGCCGAGGTTCAGATACGTTCCGAGACCGATATGACGGGCGATCTTGGACAGGGCGGTCTCGCTGATAATCTCGGCCCGTTTCTTTGTCAGCGATCCCTCCTTATCGTCTTGAAACTGGGCGAACAGCTTTGCGGTGACAACAGCATTCACAATGGAGTCGCCAAGAAACTCCAGCCGTTGATTGTCGCTGATGATGGACTCTTTGTGTTCATTTACATACGTAGTATGGGTCATGGCCTCCTGCAGGAGATCCTTATCCCTGAATGTATACCCGATACTGGCCTCGAGGGTTTCAATCCCCACGGAGTATACCCTCCATGTCCAGCTGTTCAAGGTCGCTGTTATGTTCATGGTATCCGAGCTTGTAGTGTATCGGGGTGATGGATATCATCTTGTTTAACAGACACACGGCATCCGTGTCTTCCGCATTATCGATTACCTTGGTCCACCCTGCCTGCCAGTAATAGGTGGTCCCGCGCGGGTTTTCCCTTTTCACAAATTTGTCCACGATCCGCGAATCCCCCTGGCGGGTGATCTTGACTCCTTTAATCTCCTGAATCGGGATGGAAGGACAATTGACATTCAGGGCAAAGGGGAGTGGATCCTTTAACGCAGCAAGCCTTGAGGCAAGCCGTGCTCCGAATATGCTCGCCGCGGTGTAATCAGGATGCAGGTAGTTGTCGACCGACAGGGCAACACCCGTATGTCCCAGTATGAGGGCCTCGGTGGCAGCGGAGACTGTTCCTGAATACAGGACATTGATCCCCACGTTTTCACCCTTGTTTATCCCTGAAACCACCACATCGGGGGGGTCATCCATGATACAGGAAATACCGAGCTTAACACAGTCTGCGGGAGAGCCCGTAATCCCGTATCCGTAGAACGTCCCGCTCCGATATATGGGGATTACCTTCAAAGGATCGGAGATGGTGATGGTGTGTCCCACCGCAGATTGTTCGGTAACCGGTGCAATAACAACCACGTCCCCGACACGTTCCAATGCCTGCTTTATTGCAGCAAGCCCCTGAGCATAAATACCGTCATCATTCGTGAGGAGAAATCGCATGGATACCTTCTAAACCTATAGGAAAATATATGCAAGATCTAAGGAACGGTTCATCTCATGAAGAGTCTCTGTTCACAGGCACACCCGTCATTCACCCATGCACAGTGCCGAGGAACCATCGGGGATAATCAGGTCATTATCAGTCCAGCACGTACCTGAAGTTGCCGGTTATCTTCAATGTCCTGGTTGCGACGTCCTCGGTGAACGGGCCGTAGGGGCTTGCCTGTTCTATGGCCCCCATGGCAGCGGCGTCGAGACTGTAGTGGCCGGAACTGGACAAGATTCCTATCTCGGTGAGGTTTCCCGATCCATCGAGCTCAAAGGCAATTCTCACAATACCGTCATAACCCTTTTCGATAGCATCTTCAGGATACTCCCAGGCATTAAATATCTTTATCTTGAGCAGATCCAGGTAATCGGCGCTCACTTCCCCCTCGACCTCGAAAGAAACACCCTCATCAGGTATCTCCTGTTCTTGCCCGGCCTCTTCCAGGAGGGCCTCCATATCTGTCTCTTCTACAAGTTGCACAGGCACGGTAACAGGAACAATATCCATACTCTCTGATCCAGCCATGATATGCCAGGGCTGAATAATGACAAGGGCATGGAGGCAGGTAGATATGGCAACGCATACAAACAGTCTTGTTGTCATACCTTCACCAAAGACAATAAATCCTGTACTCTGTCAAGGATGAATGTTTTTCATATTCAGGGAGTAAGGAAGAGACTGTACAGTAAGAACAGGATAATCATCTCATTCAGCGTCGCTGAATGTCATAAAATAAGGAGCATCGGCGGGCCTGGTTCCGTGAAGAGAAGATAGATTATCTTAGCATCAGAATACCGGTCTCAATGTTTGATCTTTTAGGGAAAAGTGTGTTATGTACCGCCAGTGGAAGCGGACGGGTCCTGGTGGGTCCCCCGGACTTCAAATCCGGTGTGGGGTGCGTCGAGCGTCCTTGGTGGGTTCGATTCCCATGCGCTTCCGCCAGATTGTTCCGTGCGAACATCCTGACCGGGCTTATCGTTGCCGAGCCATAGATGTTCCATGGCTGTATACGCCTCCTGGTAATAGTTACCAGGACTCCACAGAAGCCAGCCCACCCCACCTGAATCCATCGAAGCCATGATCTGTTCCTGAATGAATTCAGGCCCGTACCCAATGGTTACCCGCAGGGGAAATGACTGCAGCCACGGCCTGATCACCACCTCATCCCCCACTAATTCCTTGAGCCTGGCGATCCCCTTGCTCACAAAATA
>DAISYU010000101.1:0-3126 GCA_036825155.1 Thermodesulfobacteriota bacterium
CGCAATGACTGCATTTTGCAATGGTCTGACATTAATAAAGGTTACTTCCATTAATAAAAGCAGGCAAAGCCAGCTGAGGGTTGCTCGCAATGACAACATTCATTTTGTGCAAAGGTCTCATGACGTGAGAACAGGTCTGATTCCAACTCGTCGGTATCATACCGGTTGCACGATGTGCCCTTCCCTTCTCCACGGTTCCTCTTAATTTATACATAATCATCGTTATTACAGTGAAGCGTGCACCTGTGGAATGTATTATAAACACAAGGAGGTACAAGAATGACAAACTCACAGATGAAGGTTGGAGACACTGCCCCTGACTTCAAATACATAACCCCCTGGGATAATGAAAAAGGATTCTATGAATCAGCGGGCAAAAAGCCTGCTGTACTGGTTTTTCTCCGTTACCTCGGGTGTCCGATCTGCCAGATCGATATGGCCAATCTAAAGCGTGAGATCGACCTGGTAAAAAAGAAAGGTGCATCACTCTTTGTTATCATACAAAGTTCTCCCGATACCGTTGCTTCTTCCACGACAAAAGAAGACTGGCCGTTTACCATCATCTGCGACCCCCAGAGGTCAATTTACCAACTCTATCGGGTGAGCCCCGGCAATATTCTCAAGTACATACATCCTGCGGGACTCATAGCTGCAGTCGCTGCAACATTCAAGGGATACAGGCACGGGAAGTTCGAGGGCAGGGAAACACAGCTCCCTGCTGTTTTTGTAGTGGGCGGTGATAAGGTTCTGAAATTTGTCCACTATGGAAAACACATTGCAGATGTTCCTTCGACGGAAACGTTCATGAAAGATCTGCCTGCATGATCATGTCCCTGTGCCGATTCGCAAAGAGATATGAACCTGGCGAACAGGACTCTGAGACTACCATCCATAAAGACTCCCTGTGAGACCGGTGAATAAAACATATGGATAAAAAGATATTTCTGAAGGTCCTCATCGTCGATGCAGCAAGCGGATTCTACCGGGTCAAACGCTATGAGTTGGGCGATTTCTTTGGCCCTGTCGATCTTGGCCTCCACCTTTGTGGCAGGTTCAACAGCCTGAACATTGCAACGGGGCTTCTGGCAGGGTCCATCTTTCCCGGATCGAACCGCCTCATCTTCACCTCTTTTTCTCCCTGCTGGGGTGGGTTTTTCATCTCTTCAATGGGCGGTGCAGGGCTGGTCTTCGACAACCTGGGCATCGATATGCTCTCTATCGTGAACCGGTCGTCCGCTCCATCGGTGCTGTACCTGAACAGGATTCATGGAGAGGAAATCCAGGCGGAGGTCCACGCCCTGGACATATTCAGTACCTGGAAAAGTGGGAGAGGCGGAGTCTATTCCATCATGGATCACATATATGAGAACTTCGGCCACCGCTATGAGGACGAACCCCGAATCCTTGCCACAGGCCCTGCCGCCATTGTTACGGATTTCGGATCGATCTGCTCGGCCCCGATCTCCAGGGGAAAGGTCAGTTACGTCGACACCTGGGCGGGCAGAGGCGGTCTGGGCACAAAGATGCTGAAAGAGCACGGGATTGCAGCCGTGATCTATGGAGGAACCTATATTGACGAAGACTTCCGCGACAGGAAGGTTGCCGATCAGTGGTTCGAGAACAAGTATAACCAGAAACTTGCCGCCAAGGATTTTGAGGCCACCACCAAGTATCGCTTCGACCCGAAATTCTCCACCGGCGGAACCTTTGGCGTGAACTATACCACAATCGGCGGCTCAATGCTCTCCTTCAACTATACCAGCATATACCTGGATGAGAGCGAACGGCTGAAAATCCATGATTCCTTCATCATCAACCATTATCTCAAGCAGTTCAACGAGGAAACCATAGAGACGAAACAGCAGCGCACCTGTGGCGAGCCGTGTTCGGCGGTGTGCAAGAAAATGCTCGGCGAATACAAGAAAGACTATGAGCCCTATCAGGCCATGGGGCCGTTGTGCGGCATCTTTGACCAGCGTGCGGCAGAACAGGTCACGCACCGCGCCGACATGTACGGATTCGATGCCATATCAGTGGGCGGAGTCCTCTCGTGGTTGATGGAATGCCTGGCGGAAAGACTTCTCAGCCACGATGAACTGGGCATACCGGATCTCGAACCGGTCTTTTCCCACCATGGGTTCAGAGTCGTTGAAGATTCTCTGAAGAACTCCCAGGTGGCCATGTCTCTTCTCGATGCCATTATCGAAAAGAGAGGGATCATCGATCTGAGCGAGGGGGCGCGAAAGTGTGCCCGCCGGATCTCCCGGGAAAAATCAAAGGATATTCTCGACAGGTTCTTGTATGCGTCCTTTGCCCGCAAAGGGTGGATGGTTCCCAACCAGTACTGGACACCCGGGGTCTTCTCTCCCATGTCGATCATGGGCAAATACTACATGCACTACGGCAAGGAGTTCCTGCCGCCGCGAGAGCTGGGCAGAAAAGACGCACAGCGTTTCCAGGCAGAACTGACCATGGACAATCTCGGCATATGCCGGTTCCACAGGGCATGGGCCGAGGACATGATCCCTGAAATCGTCGAATCACTCTATGGATTGAAGAAACAGTTCCTGGCAAACAATGCCATGACCGCCAGCCGCATCTCGAGCAGGAACGCATCGATCTTCTGGGAGAGCGAGCGTGTCATGGATTTCATCCATCTGTTCCTCAAGCGCAAACACGATGTGGACGGAGTACAGGACCGCGAGCTGCTCGAATGGATCGACCGGTTTGATAAAGACAAGCACGGTGCCGCTTTAGACTTCTGGTACGAGATCCACAAGGGGATATCCGAATCGCTGAGGGAATTCTGAGAGGCCCATAGTAGCATACGCTTCATAAGCTTTGCAGGTATGTGTATCCGTCTCCCGAATTGTGTCTTTTCTTTGTTCTCATTACTCCATCAATCCTGTCATCGCGAGGAATCCGCCGCGGCGGATGACGAAGCGATCTCAATCTGCCTGTATTTGTTTAGATTGCTTCGCTATGCTCGCAATGACGAACATGGTGGTTATGCAAAGACTTTCTTCTTATTCTGGATTCTGAATTCTGGATACTGAATGCTGTTTTTATAAAAAGTTCCTGCTCCCCAAGTCCCGATTAGTTTTTCAGGTCTTCCCTTCTGCCTTC
>DAISYU010000101.1:3226-8834 GCA_036825155.1 Thermodesulfobacteriota bacterium
GAATATGGTATAGTATTTTATATTCTTTTTTGGAGAAGCAATGCTCAGGAGGCCCGATCTCATCAATAAGCTTAATGATGACATTGCCCTGCATCAGGGAAAACTCACTCATGCTCAGGCGATGAAAATATTTGTATCCCTTTGGGAAGAAGGCGTATCATTGGGTGTGCTCCCGCCCAAAGATCACCTGGAAGGCATTGACACAGACATCCGTCTGGCAAAGGTGCTGAATTCATGTTTGAAAAAATCCTTGCCGGGCTAGGAACAGTTCTTCAGGATCATAAAATCCCCTATATGATCATCGGTGGGCAGGCTGTACTACTCTATGGCGAACCGAGGTTAACCAGAGATATCGACATCACTCTTGGAGTGGATGTCGACCACCTTGAGGAACTGCTCGGTATTATAGAAAAACTGTCTCTAAAACCTCTCCCACAGGATATTCAGCAATTTGTGCGGCAGACTATGGTGCTGCCGTGTTTGCACGAAGAGACAGGTATCAGGGTGGACTTCATCTTTTCATATTCCCCATACGAGACTCAGGCTATCCAAAGAGCAAAGAAAATAATGATTAGAAATATCGAGGTTTGTTTTGCCTCGGTCGAGGACCTGATTATCCACAAAATCTTTGCAGGCCGCCCTCGCGACCTCGAGGATGTGAGGTCTATCCTGGTGAGAAACCCTGATATTGATATAGATTACATTGCTGACTGGCTTGAACAGTTTGATGCTTCATCGGAAGAAAACAATTTTCTAAATAGTTTTGGTTCTATTATTTCAGATGCTTAGATGATTATACCTGATCATTCCTGCATAGGCGGGCTTGTCCTATAAGTAGGAAATCCAGGTTCTTTTCAAGCCTTTCTACAAGGTATTTCTTTCTCCAATCGCCGTCTCCCGATTGGAGAAAAGGTTTATAATCTCTACGATCTCAGCACTCTGCGGTGCGATTCTTCAATTGTTTCTGGGTCCCCGCCTACGCGGGGACGACTGGGAAAAAGGGAACAAAGGTCATTCCCGTGCAGATGGGAATCCAGGTCTCTTTAGTCTTTGTTTTTCCTAGCGCCCAGTGCCCAGCGCCTAGCGCCTCATACAATCTTGAGCCCCAAGTCTTGCTTTTTTTACATCGAAATCGACCTGATCCCCAGACGCTTCTCCAGGTGTGCGAGGCCGCGGTAGAGCAGAGATGGCGGTTCGAAGACCATGCCGAGTATGCTCCAGCAGATAAATTCCATGATGAGACCGGATTCCTTCACCGTATCCATGTACGTAAATCTGGTCCGCACCGGCCAGACACCCATATCACCCTTGACCCACACCGGGCAGCCTGCCTGGGAGAGTACGGATGACCAGATATCCACGTCATTCACCAGGAACCCCATGTGCTGCACCACCGGTCTGCCGCTATCGAGACACTGCCTGTAGAAGTCGGATCCATTGCCGGGCTCTAAAAGCTCGATCTCATAGCCCTGGTAGTGGGCAAGACCCATCTTGCCTGCAAACGATTTATCCTCGCCACGTTCTTTCCAGATATCCACACTGCCGTCCACAATGAAGAAGGGACCAAGACCTTTGGCCTCGAGCTCATCAGCCGCCTTTTCCACATCAGGGACCACGAGGCCCAGCTGGTGGATTGGCGGCAGAGCGAACCTGGCCCTGAAGTCTTTGCCGATATCCTCCACAGCGGCCCGGAAATCCTGTGCCTCTAACAGTTCATCAAAGAAAATCATGATTCCTCCTTATCGCGCCTGAAGGCGCTCCCACAGTGTTATATTTTCAGAACCTGATGGCTGTTTTGAGAGCCTGGTGACGTGTCTTGTTCATGTTCGTGTCGATGAGTTCTTTGTAATTCTCGATGGGGAACGTATGGGTGAGCATGTCTTCCACATGGACCTTCTTCTTGTCCAGGAGTTCAATGGCAATGTCAAAGGCATGCTTTGGCCCGCTGTCGGTTTCGTGGTACCCGTAGCCGTAGCAGCCCTTTACAGTCAGGAGCTTGAGCCACACAGGCGTCGGGTCGAAGGTTATCTTGTTGCCGATGCCCACGAGGCTCATGGTGCCATCGCCTTTTGTAACGATCAGCGCCTTCTGCACTGTAGGGGAATGGCCCACGGTATCGAACACCCTGTCGAACCCGCCCTGGACGATGCGTTCACCGAGCATGGGCTTGTAGGCCTTTGCACCGGCAATCTTTTCCGCAGCATCGATAAGGTTGCCGCTGACCACATGATCGGCGCCCGATCTCTTCACGAATTCGGCAGCGAATGCGCCCGGCTCGGCAACCGTAATGGAGCAGCCGATGTCAAGACCCCGGATGGCCTTGACGATCATGCTCCCGATCACTCCTCCGCCGATCACCAGTACCTGTTCGTTGTCTTTCGGCCTGTTGTCGAGCACGGCCTGAAGACCGACCGACAGCGGCTCGACAAGGGATGCCGACTCATTGCTCACACCATGGGGCACCTTATAGACCTGGGACTTGTGCACCACCATGTATTCTGCGAACCCCCCGCCGACATCCTTGCAGATGCCGGTAAACATGCCGGGGGCAAATGCGCCTTCAGCATAATTTTCGCAGCAGCCGGGGCGTCCCGCTGCACAGGACGGACACTCCGGCGAGATGCCCCTGACCGCGCAGGTCAGCCCGGGATTCACCGTCACCCTATCGCCTTTTGTGAGGCCTTCAACCCGGCTCCCTGCCTCGACCACCTCGGCATACACCTCGTGTCCGAAGATGCAGGGGAATGAGGTGAAAGGAGATGCCATGGGCGAATCTTTTACCTGGATAAGATTCAGATCACTTCCGCAGAAGCCGCAGAGCTTTACCTTGAGCTTGACCCAGTCCTGGTCTACAAGCTGGGGTTCGGCAACGTCTGCAAGCTTCACCGTGGCAAAGGGGCCGTCATAATAATTCTTCCTGTTCATCCTGCCCAGCACCTGGAGCACCAGATAGCCGGGTACCGTTATGTTGAACATGAGCGCTTTCATGGCATCACTCCATTTTCAGCGACTGGTAGAAGAGCGGTGTTGCCGGGCTTGTCACTGTCGGGTCGGTGAGCACATTTATGCAGGCAGGCTTGCCGGATTCGAATGCACGTTTCAATGCCGGGATGATGTCTTCGTCCTTTGTGACAAACTCACCATATCCGCCGAGGCCCTCTACCATCTTGTCATAGGGCCGTATGCCGAGCTCGCAGCACTGGAGCCTGTCCGCACCGATGGAGAGCTCCTGGCTGTGCTTGATCATGCCCCAGGCCTGGTCGTTGTTCACCACGCACACCACCGGGATGTTGTGACGCACCATGGTGTCGAACTCCATTGAATTGAATCCGAAAGACCCGTCACCGTGCAGAAGCACGACCTTTTTATGGGGCCGGGCCAGCTTGGCTGCCATGGCAAAGGGTATGCCGGTGCCCAGGCAACCGAGAAGCCCTGCAGCTGTGGCCATGACCCCTGCCTTTTCCTTCGAGGTAAACCCCACGAGCCCGAAATACTGGGTGTCGCCTCCGTCGATGACGTAGACAGCATCATCTCCCACGTATTTCTGGATCTGGGCAACGAGCCGTATGGGATGTATGGGGTTCGACGGCACCTCCCTGGCCTCGAGCTCTGAACCGATAAAAGCGTAGCTGGCATTGCGGAGATTCTCGATCCAGGTTTTGTGATCTTTTCGTTTGATAAACGGGGTCAGATGAGTAAGAACGGAAGAGGCATCTCCCACGAGGCCCACATCCGCAACCCGGTTCCGGTCGATCTCATGAGGATCGATGTCAATACGCACGACCTTGGTGCCGGGCGGGATGATAGCCCCGGACTGGAGTAGCCAGTTGAAACGGAAACCCACGGCAACGATCACATCCGCCTGTGTGATTCCCAACTGCACGCCCACATTGCCGCAATCCCACAGGGACATGGGATGATTGTCCGGAAGCTCTCCCCTCCCGTAGTTCATGAGTATGAAAGGCATGCCCGACCTGTCGATGAACTGGCTGAGCGACGAGTCGCAGCAGCTCAAACCCACACCGCTGCCGCCAAGGAAAATCGGTTTTTTCGCTTTATTGATGACCTTTGCCGCCTTCTTCAATTCTTCATCGTCCGGATGCGACGTATACTTCTTGTTGTTGCGTTTAGGAATGGGCGCATCTTCAAGAGGTATCTTCCTGTTCAGGATGTCCGGGGGCAGTTCCAGGAAGACCGGACCAGGCCTGCCCTCGACAGCGTGCCGGAAGGCCATGTTCAAATATTCGGGGATGCGCTTTGTTTCATAGCAGATAGCAGACCATTTGGTAATGGATTTGACCACCTCAATCTGGTTCATCTCCTGAAGCGCCCCCTTCAGGTCGTCCCGCAGAGGATGCTTGCCGCAAAGCACAACCAGGGGTGCATTGTCCAGATACGCATTGGCTATGCCGGTTACGGCATTGGTGAAACCCGGGCCTGCCGTAACGAGGCATACGCCGGGAGTGCCTGCATAAACCGACCAGGCATGGGCCATCATGGCAGCAGCCTGCTCGTGACGCACATCGATGGTGCGTATCTTATATTCGGTAAAACTGTCCAGGATGGACTCTATATGGCCGCCCGATATACAGAAGACCGTGTCGACCTTTTCGATCTCTCTGAGATATTTACCAACCAGATGACCGCCGAGTATCTGTTTCATATTCTCCCCCTTGATTTATTCCACAGTCCTTAATCTCTATAGAAAACCTGAACCGGACTACATGATGATCTTTACCGCGTCATTGAACCACTGGACATAGTATGCCATACCTTCGACCTTGAGCTTTCCTTTCGCAGCTGCCTTGAACGAGGCCTCGTCGGTGCCCTTGAGCATGACTCTGACCGCGGTGACCGGGTCTGACCAGACAAGGGCTGCATCGCTGACATGGTTTGCTCCTTTCATGGATGACACCTTGCCCTTGGTAAATACGAAGAGCCTGCCCCTCTCGTTGTTTGCCGTCTTGATGAGTATCTTCAGCTCTATGGTGCCTATGTAGTTCTTAAATTTCTTGTTTGTCTTCGAAGCTGCCTTGAGCTTCAGCGAAAGAATGAAGAGTAACAGTGATAAACTCATAAAAAGCCCCCCCTCAATTTTTATACGTTGCTTGCACCCATGCCCCGATCTTCTCCAGTGCCTCGGGGTATGTGACCCTTGTCTTCCAACCCAGCTCTGTCAGAGCCAGGGACGTGTCCACGTCATTGTTCCTGCCGGTAATGTCGACAGCCATGCGTGAGATAGGCGGACGCAGTTTCAATGGCGTGCAGACAGCGTCCATGACCGCGCCGAGCATCCGCGCCGGTCCATAGGGGATGCTCCCGACCGGCTTCTTGCCGATGAACGAGCCGAGATCGTTGATATACTGCTTCCAGGTCACATCCCAGTCGTCCCTTAACTGGTAGATCTTTCCCTTGCCGACATCCGATGTGGCTGCCAGGATGATGCCGTCCACAAGGTTGTCCACATAGATGAAGCTCGAGCTGTGCCTGCCGCCGTCGATGAGCGGCATGGGCATGACCAGCATCTTGTCGATGATATCACGGACCCATGCACTGCCCGGCCCTGTGACATTGGCCGGGCGGATGATGGTGCAGTCGATGATGCCTG
>DAISYU010000101.1:8934-11607 GCA_036825155.1 Thermodesulfobacteriota bacterium
CTGCCCGGCCCTGTGACATTGGCCGGGCGGATGATGGTGCAGTCGATGATGCCTGATTCATGAAAAGCCAGGACCAGCTTTTCGGTGTCGAGCTTGGCATCGTTGTACGGGATGCCTGATCTGAAAGCAGGGTCGCTCTCCTTGATGCCATTCATGTGGCGGCCGAAACCGATGGCTGCTATCGAGCTTATGTACACGAACCTCTTGGCCTGATTCGCAGCCTCAGTGATGAGATTTACCGTTGCATCATAGATAGCCTGGTAGAACTGCTCCCGCTTCCCCCAGTCGGTTACCCGGCCGGCGAGGTGAAAGACCGTGTCAATTCCTTCGCAGATCCCTTTGATGTCGTCCTTGTTCAGCAGGTTTCCACATCGGATCTCGGCATTGATCTCAGCCAGCCCCGTGGTATCTTCACCAGGCAGCGCCAGTGCCCTGACCTGGTGGCCCTGCCTGACAAGTTCCCTGCACAGGACAGATCCGATAAAGCCTGTTGCCCCGGTTACCAGAGCCTTCATATGCACCCTCCCCAATATGACAATTTCAACATGAGCCCTCGCTCATGTTTATTATCAATAAAGACATCTAAGATCCGTGTCAAGATCAATGTGAGCAAATATTCACATTTTCTGGTTGACACAGACCATCCCGGGTATTAGTTCTCTGACATGAATCATACCGAGGAGACAACACCCGGCAAAAAGACGGTTTCACGGAAAGGAGCCATGAAGCGCGTACGCATTCCCCAGCAGAAACGGAGTATCGAGAGAAAGAAGAAGATAGAGAAGGCGGCCCTTACACTGTTTGCAAAAAAGGGCATCAACGGCACAAGCTCTAATGAGATCGCCAGGAGTGCAGGTGTCTCAATCGGGACCTTCTACAGCTATTTCGAGAACAAGAGGACCCTGTTCCTGGAGATCCTCAAGGAGCATCTCGATGCATTTGTCACCGATGTCTATTCATTGAAGAGTGACGAGACCATCTCGATACAGGAGAATGTCCGGCAGCATATCGACAAGGCCTTCGCCGTGTTCGACCGTCACCCCTCGTTCCACAAAGAGGCCCTCGTACTCAAGTTCTCCGACAAAGACGTGAAAAAGCTCTTCGACGACGTCGAAGCCGAACAGCTCGTCATATTAAGCGAACTCATCCGTCCCTACTGCACCAACAGAGACCCCGATGAACTCATGGAGATATCGAAGGTGATCCACAGCGCAGTGGAAAACATCGCCCACAGCGTGAAGTTCCTCGACTCTCCCCTGAACAGGGACCGGCTCATGGATGAACTCACCGAGATGATCTATCACTATGTGAGCAGCCTTTAAGGAAAGGCTCCAGGCAAAAGGCGCGAACATGAACCTCTTTATCTATACCAAGATGAAAGGGGTGCCGTGTCTCATTTCCTCAGACCACCGCCAAGCTCATGAGTGACCGTGAAATCACACCAGCAACCTTTATATCCAGGTGGCTGGGAATATTCCCAGCTCTGCTGGAGCGCGACTTCCGCACCCTCTGGCTCAGTATGCTGCCGGGCATCCTTGCAATGCAGATGTATTTCTTCACCAATGGGTATCTTGCGTATGAGCTTACCGGGTCGGCAAAATCGATCGGGTACGTATCCCTGGGATTCGGGGTTCCCATGCTGCTGCTTTCACTGATCGGCGGCATGGCGGCTGACCGGTATTCAAAACGCACCATCCTCATGCTCAGCCAGGCAACTATTACTGTGATGTCAGTGATAATGGCGCTGCTGGTCATCTCCGGTCTCATCAGAATCTGGCACATGGTGGTTGTCTCCTTTATCATGGGCTCCGCATTCACCTTTCACATGCCGGCACGGCAGGCATTTGTTGCAGAACTGACAAGCTCTGCACGCCTGATGAATGCCATTGCACTCAACGGCGCAGGGCTCAACGCCTGCCGCGTAATCGGCCCTCCCCTGGCCGGATGGCTGATCAGCAAGCCATGGATGAACATCGGCGGCGTGTACGCAATCATGGCGGTTATGTCCGCTGTAGTTATGGTGAGCCTTTTGAGGATCGCCGACCGCGGGGCACATGCAGAAGCGAAAAACACCTCGCAGTTCTCGGCCGTGACAGACGGTATTTCCTATATGCGGAGAAATCCAATCCTGCTTGTTCTGCTGGTACTGAGCATTGCACCCATAATTCTCGGCCTGCCCTATCAGGCACTGATGCCGGTATTCGCAAAAAATATTTTTGCCGTGGGCCCGAAGGGCCTGGGACTTCTCATGATGGCAAGCGGTATCGGGGCGCTTGTGGGGGCGCTTGCAATAGCAACTATCCGTCAATTACTGTGGCCGGGCATCGTGCAGCTGTGTCTCGGGGCTTCCTTCGGTCTGACGCTTGCTGTCTTCGCATTCGGAGATTCTTTTTCCCTGGGCATGGTCATGCTCTTTATCGTGGGCGCGGTTTCTTCATCCTACCTTGCGCTCAATGCCACCCTTATTATGGATGCCACCGACAGTCGCTACCACGGCCGGGTCATGAGCATCTACCTGCTGACATTCTCGGCCCTGCCCTTTGGCAACATGATCATGGGAGTCTTTGCCGATGCCTTCAGCGCACCGCTGACCGTTGGCGTGGGGGGCATTTCCCTTGCAGTCTTCGTTGTTCTGTTCGGGCTTCTCAGCCCATCCTACCGCAGCCTGCAGTA
>DAISYU010000102.1:0-11589 GCA_036825155.1 Thermodesulfobacteriota bacterium
AGAAGCCACTCCTGACGGAGTTTGTTCGCTCATTTGAAAAATTCGGGCCGCGGATGAACTCGCTTCGCTCAAACAGAATCCGCTCTTTTCCCGAATTTTTGTGCATTCGTTCACTGGCTTCCAAGGGGTCCCCGTTTTGTCCGGAGCCGAGGTGCTTCATTGGGTGCTTATAATTTATCGGACGTGAGATAGTTAAGACCTATAGAGCTTATATACACTAAAGGACGATGCCATATCACGTGATCTGTAGTCATAACTTAAATGTACAACATCTGCCTTTGTTGATTTTCTACCAAAGGAAATTATTATGAATATTATAGTGAATTAAAATTGGATCTTGAGGAGGGCAAGAATGAATACCTCCGGACCGGATGAATCTCTGACTATCTATCAGAGGCCAGTGGAATTGCTCCAAAACCTTATACGTTTCAACACGACAAACCCCCCGGGCAATGAGAAGGAATGCGTGTCTTATATTGATCATCTTCTCACCACAGCAGGGTTCAAAACCAGTATCTTAGCAAAAGAACCTTCCCGCCCTAATCTCCTGGCCCGTATAGAAGGCACAGGTGATGCACCGCCCCTGTTGCTCCAGGGGCATGTGGATGTAGTCCCGACAAATCCTGATAAATGGAAGTATCCACCCTTTGAAGGGAAGGTAGCCGAAGGTTATGTATGGGGAAGGGGCGCCCTCGACATGAAGGGGGGAGTGGCTATGATGTTGTCTGCTTTTCTGCAGGCAAAAGCCACTGGGTTGAGACCAAGAGGTGATGTGATATTGTGCGTTCTGGCTGATGAAGAGACAGGGAGTGATTTTGGTGCGCAATACCTTATAGAAAATCATCCTGAGCAGTTCGAAGGTGTACGATATTCGATCGGAGAATTTGGAGGATTTCCTTTTTATCTCGGAAAAGAGAAATTCTACCAGATCCAGGTAACAGAGAAGCAGCGGTCTCGGATGAGAGTGGTTATGAACGGTCCTGATGGATATGGAAGCCTCCTCCCACCGAAAGGCAATGTATCAGCAAACCTTGCCAATCTGCTTGCCAATCTGGACAAACAGCTTCTCCCCGCCCATGTAACACCGATTCCGCATAGAATGATTGAAGCAATGAGTTCAGCACTTCCTTTCCCTAGCAAAAAGATATTGCGTCTCCTTCTCAACCCGCGGTTGACGGATCATGTTTTGAAGATATTGGGCGAAAAGGGAAGAACTTTGCATCCGTTATTCCATAATACGGTCAATGCATTAAAGATTGAGGGCGGCCAAACAAACAACATTATGATCCCGAATAAGATTGAAATTTATATGGCATCGTATATTCTTCCCGGGTTTAAACCGGAAGATGTCATTGCCGAGCTCAAAACACTTCTCCTGTCAGATGCTGATTTCGAGACTCTGATCTTCGACCCTGTTCCTGAAGAACCTGATATGGCTCTGTTTGACACTCTAGCTCAAATACTGAAGGAAGATGATCCAGCAGGTGAACCAATGCCTTTGCTCCTGCCTGCAGTAACTGATGGACGATATTTCTCTCGGTTAGGTATACAGACCTATGGATTTCTGCCCATGAATCTGCCCCCGGATTTCAACTTCACACAATACACTCATGCGGATAATGAACGAATTCCTGTTGAGTCAATGGATTTTGGCAGTAAGGCTATCTATAAGCTCCTGGAACGTTATGGGAATACAGATTGATATAAGGTTACCAGCGAAGCACATTATTTTTTAAGGGAGGTACACATGAAGGCATTCGTAACTGGTGGTACAGGATTTATTGGTCGTCACCTGGTACGAAGAATGTCCCGGACAAAACACGAAATGGTCTGCCTGGTGAGGGAAACAAGTGATTCCAAGGAATTGGAAGAGTTGGGTGCTCAGCTTGTCATCGGTGACGTGACGGATCGGGATTCCCTGAGAGATGGGATGAATGGCTGTGACTGGCTTTTGAATCTCGCCAACGTGTATTCCTATTGGGAGAGGGAAAAGTATCGGTACAAAAGCGTGAACATAGAAGGGACGCGCAATGCCCTGGAATGTGCCCTGGAGGCCGGTATCTCTAAAGTTGTTCATGTGAGCACTGTCGTGGTCTATGGAAAACCTAAGGAATCTCCATTCTCAGAAGAAAGCGCCGTGGGGCCTTTAAGATTCAGTGAGTATGCCCGTTCCAAGTATGAAGGGGATCTCATCGCATGGGATCTGTACAAGGAAAGGGGCCTGCCCCTGGTCATGATCTATCCTGGCGCAGTCCTTGGAAGTGGTGATGCCAGCATTTCTGGGGCATCTATAGATCGGTTTATTCACCATAAACTGCCTGCAACGGTTTTCAATAAAAGTGTTATGACCTACGTGCATGTCCAGGATGTCGCTGAGGCCATCCTCAAGGCGGCAGAGATGTCGAACAATATCGGCGAGAAATATATCGTAGGGAATACCAAGTTAACTTTCGATGAATTCTACAACATGCTCGGCGAATTATCCGGTGTTTCCCGGCCCTTGATGAACATGCCCGACAGTCTTGCCCTTTTCAATGCCAGTATCCTCACATTTCTTGCCAATGTGACGAAACGGCCACCCCTGTGGGGGATGTCTACAGATGCCATGAGGGCTTTAAAGGAAGGCTGTAATGCCGATGGCAGTAAGGCAGAGCAAGAGCTGGGATTTTCGTACTCCCCTATCCGTGACGCTTTGAAGGATGAGGTTGAATGGTATAGAGATCCTTCTCACAGTCATTATTCGAAGTGATCACTAGCTGCAGGCATTGTGTATAAATAAGAGTATAGTTGATATTGAAATCGACGGTTAATCGACTGAGCCATTGTTGATCCCGACGGCCTGGCAATTGAGCAGGGCACGCTACAGACAAAAAGGAAGCTTTCCCCATTGATGTATAATTTTTCCTTCTTTGGCTTTTAAGTCATCTGAAGATCACGTGGATATTATTTATGATTGAACAAGGTTGGAGATTTCTGCGATAAATCATAGCTTTCTTCAACACGAGAAAGATAAATAATCCCTATAACTATCTGTACATTACGTGAGAATACCTCAGTCTTTAAAATCACCTTGGAAGCCGGTGAGGGAGCGCAGGAGAAATCCGGTGGCGAGCAATTCCTGTCTGAGCGAAGCGAGTTTATTGCGAGCGTATTTTTTCAAGCGACGGAGCGAATCCGAAGGACGGCTTCATGGGGTGTACGTGTCAAGGACATAGGTAACACTTTTTGGGGTATGAAGACTTCAAAAATATGGGATGCCGTTACTTTTCACCTGTTCTATCATCAGTGGGAGTATCTGAGCATGATGATTAAAAGCCATAATCAAGACCCAATGCCAGTGCAAATGAGGAGGTATTCTCTATATCGACTTCGCCTATGGCCGTCTCGATGGTCTCGTCCTTGTAGATGATGTAGCCGGTGCCGAAGTTCAGTTTCACTTTGCTCTTTATTTCATAGGCAAAGCCGAGCCCGATCATGAGGTCGTCTGAATAGAATACCTCGACTGCGCCCAGGTTGGCGTTGTAGTAGGCGTCCAGGTCGTTCCAGGCATAGATCGTGTACAATAATCCTGCACTTATCTCCAGCCGGGGCAAGACCTTGTATGCCGCGGCAGCGCCGAAGCTGAACGAGTCACCTGCAAGATCTGATATCTTCCGACCTTCCGGCGCCCTTCCCCAGTTTGAGGCTTCCTGGAACCAGTAGTTGAAGTCCAGTTCAGCCCTGAACTCCGGCGAGAATCTGTATGATACGCCGATACCGATCATGGGTGGAAAATCTCTCCGGTTTCTTTGCCCGTCACTGAACAGCCCTGCCTCCTCACTGATAGTGTCACTGCTGCCGATATCGGTCTTGAGGTTCAGCCTTACAGGAGATTCATAATGCAGAGCTGCATTCAAATCCTCATTCAGCCTCAGCTGGATGCCAGCCACCAATCCCCAGCCGGTATCCGCCTCTTTGACACTCACCTCAAGGGGGACATCTGGGGTCAAAGGTCCAAAGAATCCATCCGTCAGCACCAGACCACCTTTTATCCGGTTTCTCACGGTAATGGTGCGGATACCGAGTGCAACTGATACCTTCTCTGAAAGTTTGTACGCCCCGCCGATGCTCGCTGCGAGGTAGAGGGAGCTTGCCTCGATGCGTTCGCTGTCCAGGCCCCGGTAGTAGAGGTATGCGGGTCCATCCGGCCCGATGATCTCCGCTCCGAGCGCCCGGGTGGAAAAAGATCCATGGGGGTAGTCAATGGCTGCACCGCCGCCGGGGATATAGATTGATCCGAACAGGGCCCAATCTTCCTTCTTGCAGGCTGCATGGAGATTCGGCACGAACCAGTCCGTAGCCTTCTGCTCATACTTCAGATCCATTCCTCCCAAAGGATCCGAGAATGTATGGTTCGGTCTGCGAAACCATACCTGATTTGATACGTTGAGATGAAGTCCTTCACTCAGATCAGTAAGACCCGCCGGATTGTACACAATGATGTCTGTGGCATCCGTAGCCGCGTTGCGGTTGAGCATGCGGGCGTATTCGGCACTCTGGCAGGTCTGATTATAGATCTGGGCAAGGCCTTGCCCTTGACATACCACCAGACATGCAATGATCCCGGCAATCATCAGCGTGCACTTCATAGTGAGCTCTCCCTTCAGCACAAGGCGCTGTTACAACAGCATAAAAAAATTATTATATACAAAATTACGTCCTCTGGCACGGAAAATATGCGCAGCCGTCAGATGACAAGCATGCTGCATATTTATTCCACTGCATCTCTTGACTTGCCAGGGGATGGAGCTACTATTATACCCGTTTGTACGTTCTTGCAGATACCATTTTAGTTTCATACCTCTGCATTGATCCCGCTTATATCCAGGGATTGTTCACCAGCCGGGAAATAACTCTCAATAAATCACATAAGCACCTCGCAAGTATTACAGAAAGGAGGTGAGAGAAGGTAACGGTCCCGTGGGTGTGCAGGAGAGTGCATCCTGCACGAAAGTAAACGTACCAGAAACAAAGAAGAGAAAAGGAGGTCAGGTATGGTTGTCATTGTTCATTCACAATGGCTCCCGGAAGGGGCGGTGGAGATGGGGAAAAGATTCAAAGACCAGGAGACACTGGCAGACTATATTACCATGAAGGGTCCTTTTATCCACAGCACGAAAGGCGAGGGAATACAGGCAGTTGCCCTGTACGAATTCGACCGCGCACGGCTTGCGGATGCAGTGGAGCATATCAACAATCGTTATGTCGCATATTACGGGGTGCCCGGTTTCACCTATACGGCCAATGTATGGCTCGATGTCGGAGAAGCCTTGAGCATGGTGGGCCTGTAGGAAAACAACGGCAGGGCCTCAGCCTGCCCTGCCGTTTCTTTCGGTGCGATATCCCTTTTTAGACATGGAGTGGATTTCCATCGCATTCATGCAGGGAATTCAATGTCATGAATACCTCTGAGGAAGCTCTTCTTTACAGGAGATGCACTTTTTTGCCACCCAATGATTCAGGGTCCCGCAGGAGGGGCAGGAATTCATTTCAATGGTTCTGGCAATCCATTGGTCCTTGCCGAGTCTGCGCCGTTCTTCGACATCCCACTTCACCTTCTTGATGAATTGTTTCACCGGGAAGTTCTCTATGGTGTCACAGGGAAATTCGCCGCACTCTGCACAGCTCTCGATCCCCTTGTCGTTCACGCAGGTCTTTATCGCACATGCAGTGCAGAAGACAAAAGGCTTGTCAGATCTGCACCCTTCACACGCAATGTCTTCAGGCTGCAGGCCAAAGTTCATGGCAAGCTTTTGTTTTAACCGCTCATCATTGTTCTTATAAGCGATCATCTGAGGACATACTCCGCAATAAACGCCACACGGTGCAATCAGGTTCATATTCTCCATATTCTCCTCCCTGGCAGCTCTTTAACAGTATACAGGGGCGGTCATTTCATCATCTACTTCTTGTCTTTCGGCCAGATCTTGATGGCCTTTTTCCCGAGCTCTTTTTCATTGAGGTACGCAGTTATCTCAAAGGTCCCATAATCCCCGGTTGCCACCAGATACTTGCCCAGTTTCGTACAGGTGATCTTCTCTTGTGGATTGTCATGCTTTGTGCACCCGCCCTGTATCTTCAGACATCCCCCGTCGCTCATCAGGGTGAAACGATTGGTTATCTTCGTGCCGTTGGGCGCTTCAATGCAGTAGTATACCTCATCCCCCTTTCTGGCATCTTCATGGGGGATGAAGATGATAATGTCTTCGTTGTCACGAAAGAACCATTTCTCCTCCAGGAGCTTTTCGTTATACCAGGGTTCGAATTTGTTGTTGTTGTTCTTGTCATCAAAGGTGAAGGTCATGACCGGTTCTATCTTCACAACCGGATCGGGTTTAGGAGTCGATTTGTGTTTTTTCAGTCGCTCTTTGAGCGGACATCCGCTGACAAGAATGCCTGCCAACAGCAGCACGGCCAGGAGTACGATGATATTCTTCTTCAATGGCTTACCCTCCCCTTTAAGACAGGTCTTCATGCGAAGACTCCTCAATACCTTTTTAATTTCAAGAATACAGAAACCAAACAGAATTATATTATAAAAAATCGACTCTCTTATCAACCGATATTTCACAGCGATGCTCTAGACAGGCGCTTTTGTCCTCTACCAGAGGGCTATGCTTGGGTTGTTTTTTCTGATGGTGCAGCCATCTTCTCCCAGAGAAAATCCGACCGGTTCGGTCATACAGAAAACGACACAGGCCGGATCCGTGGTTTGATGTAAAAAGAACCGGATTCCATATAGTTAATAAAAACAAAAAGGTGACTAATGTTTCCCTCAAAGTGGCCGAATCAATGTTATGTACCCTTCGGGGTTGTCTTTGCAGGGAGTGTATAATGATCGATTTGGAAAACATGAAGGTTCTCATTGTTGATGATTCCGAGGGGATGCGCAAATCTATCCGCGGTATGATGATGGTGCTGAAATACGGGAGTGCCTTCTATTTTGCAGAGGATGGGAAAGAGGGCTGGAGGATTTTGAAGGAAAAGTCCGTCGATCTTATCATTCTTGACTGGAACATGCCTAATATGAACGGTGTCGAACTTGTGGGTCTTATACGGGATGACCGGAGACTGCGTGATTTGCCGATAATTATGGTGACCGCGGAGGCAAACCAGGAAATCGTTGCGGAGGCCGCTGAATCGGATATCGATGCATATATCCTCAAGCCGCTCACAACCCAGTCGCTGGGCGACAAGATCAAACACGTGATCGACAAGGTCAACAATCCTGCCCCTATGGTATCACACCTGAAAAAGGCACGGGACCTCGAAGAAGCAGGAGACATAGATGCTGCCATCATTGAGGCCAAGAAGGCTGTGTTTGCAAACAACAAATCCTCAAGGCCGGTACGGGAACTGGGATACTATTTCTACAAGAAGGGTCATCTCAATGAGGCCAAGAAGTGGTTTATGCATGCAACGGACATGAACAAACTCGATGTATTCGCATTTCATTACCTGGGGCAGATCTACCTTCAGCGCAATCAGATCGACAAAGCTGCTCAGTGCTATTACCAGGCAATGAATATCAGCCCCAGACACATATCCAGGGCGATAGACTTCGGAAAGATCCTTGTCAAAAAAGGCATGGCCGACCAGGCAGTCAAAGTGTTCAATAAAGCCCTTGAACTGACCGACGATACCCTGGGCCTCCATGAGTCATTGAGCAATTTCTGTTTCGAGCATGAGATGTACCCCTATGCGATAAATCTCATGAAGTTCATCCTCAGACAGATTCCCACACGGCATGATCTGCTGTTGAAGATCGGCAGGGCATATGAACATATGGGCCAGCATAAGATGGCGCTGCCCTACTTTCTTGAGGTAGACAAGGCCGATGCCAAGAATATCAAGGTAAAGCTGCACATTGCAGAAACCCTCCTGGTCTTGAAGCAGAAGCTGCGGGCAGAGGGGGTGATCAAGGCGGTCCTGGAAATCGATCCGTACCATTCAGACGCGAGAACCCTTCTGAGAAAGTGTCTGTAAGAGCAGCACCACACATGGAATGATTACAACGGGAGAGATGGTGTGAAGGTAGAAGACAGTGTGCTGCAGTCCATTATGAGGATCAACGGTATATCCAACAGCCGTAGGCTTTCCTTCAAATCCAAGCTCGACAGTATCCTTTCGGAGGTCGTGAGGTGTTTTCATGCCGAACAGGCCTCTGTCATGGTGATCAAAAGCAGGAAAAAACTCGAAATAGTTTCATCGTTGAAACCCGACCTTGTCGGAAAAACCCAGTCCCTCGATGAGGACACCCCTTCAACCTGGGTCGTTAAGAACAAAAAGCCATTCTATAGCAAGGATGATTCCTGTGCCGACCTCTTTCAGAAACGATTTGACCATTACAAGAAAGATGCTTTTCTCGTCACACCCATCATGTTCAATGACAAGGTCCTGGGGGTACTGAACGTGACTGACAGGGTGAATTCGGACGGGTTTACTCATGACGAGCAGGAAGTTCTCCTGACTATTGCCGGGAATTTCATCGGGGCCCTGGAGAACAATCGTCTCGCCGAGTCCCTGAAGAGAAAAAAACGGGTTCTCAAGGAGAAAAATTCTCAACTGAGAAGGCTCGAAAAACTCCGTACCGAGCTCTTCAATATGCTCATCCATGATCTGAAAGGTCCGATCTCCGAGGTGATAGCCAATCTTGATATTCTTTCCTATGTTGTGAGCGAAGACAACAAGGAATTTGTCGAGCAGGCACAATCCAGCTGCGATCTGCTCTACTCCATGATCATCGATCTCCTCGATATTGCCCGCATGGAAGACGGCAGCCTCCGCATGTTATCGGAAAAGTTGGATCCCGATGAATTCATCCGTGAAGCGGTATCACACCTCACGGGTCTTGCCCGGGAAAAATCAATTGAGGTTCGAAAGCCCGCTCTGCCGCAGCAGGAGATCACCTTTGAAGCAGACAAGGGGCTGCTCATCAGGGTCCTGCACAATCTCCTCACAAACGCCATCCAGCACTGTCCCCAGGGGGATCGTGTCGAGGTGGGATATGATTTTCAGGAGGCAGGCCGGATCAGGTTCTTTGTCCGGGACAACGGCCCGGGAATCCCCGAGGAACATCAGCTCTCCATCTTTGAGAAGTTCGTGCAGTTGCAGAGGAAAAAGGACGGCAGGAGATACACCACCGGCCTGGGACTCACCTACTGCAAGATGGCAATCGAACTGCATGGCGGCTCCATATGGGTTGAAAGCGACGGAGAGAACGGGAGCTGTTTTATCTTTTCCCTGCCCTTATAAGTTCTCTTATGTGCGAGCAGAGTGAAAGAGGCGATAATCACCATGATGCCTTGATTTGTCTGTTCCATGGCTTATCTTAGAAAATGCATTGACTGGTTCTGCATTGTGCAATGAAATGCAACAGGGATAATTCTCTATAGTCAGACATGGTGTCTTATTGCCGGTGGATACACAGGTATTCCCGTATTGTCCCATTAAATTATTCTCAGAACCGGCAGATCGTATACGGGAGGAGCTTATGAAAAGGATCTTCATTGTTGTATCGATTCTGGCCGCATTTGCAACCTTTGCCTGGTCCCAGATGGGAGGAGGTATGATGGGCGGTCCACACGGGCAGGGATATCCCCGGCAATATTCACAGGCGGAATACGATGCGCTCGAAAGACTGATCCGCATAAGCCGGGGCGGGCAACTGTATGATGATTGGTGGAAAACCACGATCGACACGGAAAAACCCGACAAAGACCACCCACTGTGGGCAGATCAGAGCACGAACAAGAGAAGCGGGTACGACACGTATAGGTGCAAGGAATGCCACGGATGGGACTATCGCGGCAAAGACGGGGCTTACGGCAAAGGGTCCCACTATACCGGATTCAAGGGGATTCACGAGGCTTCAGCCAAGATGTCCATCCCTGAACTCGAGGCCGTCAATACAGGAGCCCTCGAGAAGCACGACTACACCGGGAACATCAGCACTGAAGACATTGCCGACCTTGCCCTGTTCATGAAAGAGGGCGTGATCGACATGAGTAAGTTAGTGGACAGCGAAGGGGAACCCTTAGGGGGAGATTCAAGGCTGGGAAGCTATCTGTTCAGGAGAAACTGCACCCATATGTGTCATGGCGGGGCAGGCACCGCGATAAACTTCGGGGACACAGAAAAACCGGAATTTGTCGGCACCATAGCGTTTGAGAACCCCTGGGAGTTCATTCACAAGGTCAGGGCCGGCCAGCCGGGTACCAGGATGCCATCCGCCATCATAAACGGGTGGAGTGAACGCGAGGTCGTCGACCTTTTGAGCTATGCACGCACACTGCCCAGGGATGCAACAGGTTTCGAATGGTGGGGAGGCAGGGGCCGCCATATGATGATGCATGGCGACTACCGTCCCGGCAGCGGGAGAGGTTTCGGACCGACCCTTGAATGAAAGCGGGGTTCAGCCCTGAGTAACAGGAGGCAAAACGCTGATTACAACTTCTCCTGTGTGGTTTTCAGACTGAGCATGCTCAGCGAGTTTGCATAGTATTCCAGGAAAGGTCTTCTCTTTTCGCTGATGGTGATCTCTTCGTTCACAAGGGAAATGATCTTTCTCCTCCTCAGCAGGTCCAGGGCAACGTCAACCGTGTGCCGGGCATCCTCGAAATCCAGCAGATCTTCTTCAAAGGTCACCAGTTCCTGTCTCCGGTCCTGCTTTTCTTCCATGAGATGCCGGTGGATGCTCACACTGCTCTCAAAGGTCTTTCCCAGCACAATGCGGCCGCCTTTTTCCCTGATGATACTGCGCAAGTTAGAAACCTCTCGGATAAGGTCTGTCTTCGAAAGGTCATAGCCGTTGAACGAAAGGAGCGCATGAGCGGTGATGCACACCGGGGTCACCGGTATGGTGGACCCGATCCGTTCCAGCAATCTGTCTGCAAAGGTCTGTATGTGGGAAAGCCTGTCGTACCGGTCGAGGAGGAAGATATCCTCTTCCTGCTGAGCAATAAAATCCGAGAGAAACACCGGGTCCCCGAAGCTTACACTCGCATACCCGTGATGTTTCAGCCTTCTGGTGCAATACCTGGCCAGGTTGGCCCCCAGCGTCGCCGGTCCCTTGATCAAGATCCTCGCGAAAGATGATGCGTGGTCCTTGAACCCGCTCTTTTCCTTACCCTTCTTCCACTCCTGCATGAGCGTGCGGTCCTCGAGCACCCAGTCGTAGTTGATGGCCGCAGGCACAAAGACCAGGTCCTTCTCAAAAGCGGGATTCTTCTTGATCCTGATGATATAATCCAGGATGCCGATCTTCGCTGAGCGGAAATTCCCGTCACGTGACAGCCCCCCTTCAAGGAAGATGCCCTGAGTTACCCCCTGAAGACTGATGAGCTGCACATACTTTTCGAGCACCAGGTGGTAGAGCGGCTCGCGGAATCTTCGGCGGATAAAGTATGCACCGAATGACTTGAAGATGTGTTCAAGGGGCCATACCCGGGCCCACTCGCCCACCGCATAGCTCAGCGATATCTGCTGGGCCAGCATGTAGGCTACCAGGATATAATCGATATTGCTCCTGTGGTTCATGACAAAGACCAC
>DAISYU010000103.1:0-11516 GCA_036825155.1 Thermodesulfobacteriota bacterium
GTAAGGTATTCAGGAGAGATATTGAGCTTCCTGATCCTGCCTACCGGGACATCGAGCCTGCCGGTCACTGCTGCCGGGGTGAGGTGTTTCAGGGTTTCTTCCTTGGTATTGGGAATCACCTTTACCCAGTCATTTGCTCCCGAGATGATTCCTGTGATCTCGTCGAGCGGGACATCCCGGGTCAGTTTTATGGTGAGTGCCTGAGAATGGCAGCGCATGGCACCGATTCTCACGCACAGCCCGTCGATAGGGATGGTCTTTTTTGTTCCGAGGATCTTGTTGGTCTCGGCGATGCCCTTCCATTCCTCCCTGCTCTGGCCGTTTTCCAGTTCCGAGTCGATCCAGGGCAGTACGCTTCCGGCAAGGGGGAAGCCGAAATTTGCGGTGGGGAAAGAGCCGTCGCGCATTGTGTCTATAACGCGTTTATCAAGATCAAGGGCCGCACTGGATGGGTTATCGAGCAGGTTTTTTGAGGCAGCACCGATACAGGCCATCTGTTCGATAAGTTCGCGCATGTTCTTTGCCCCAGCCCCCGAGGCCGCCTGATAGGTCATGGAGGTTATCCACTCCACGAGGCCCTGGTGGAACAATCCGCCCAATCCCATGAGCATGAGGCTCACGGTGCAGTTGCCGCCGATAAAGTCCTTCACTCCCGATGCAATGCCCTCGTCTATGACATTACGGTTTACCGGGTCCAGTACTATGATACTGTCCTCATTCATGCGTAGTGCGGATGATGCATCGATCCAGAAGCCCTTCCATCCTTTCTGACGCAATTGCGGATACACCTTCTTTGTGTGGTCACTTCCCTGGCAGGTAACGATGATATCGGTTGTAGTGAGCTCTGTGATATCGTATGCGTCCTTAAGCGGATCAATATCCATACCGATATCAGGCCCGGTCTGACCCACCTGTGAGGTGGTGAAAAAGACGGGCTCAAAACCTGTAAAATCGTTCTCCTCGATCATACGATCCATGAGAACAGACCCTACCATGCCACGCCAACCGATAAATGCTACTCTAATCATGTGACCATTCCTTTCCCAGTTGTATTTTTCAGTCCTGCGTCGCCTTGAGCAAGGCAGGACAGATCCGGCATTCTACCAGACTTCCCTTCACCGGGATAGAATCATTTCTGCTGTAAGGGGTCCCTGTCAGCAAAAATCCCTGTCCCTCTGAGAGATTCACTGACACACATACCGGGAAAATCTCAGCGAGTCAATCAGTAATACGGTAAGCTTCTGCCGATAAATATGAAGACCTGACTGCAGAAGCAGGCTTTTGGCATGATGGGATGTAAACATATAAGGTCAGTATTTAAAGAGATCTACAGGAATGAAGAGAGTGATGAATGCTGTGTTTCGCGATATCGGGCACGAGAAATAAAACGGCAATTATATCTGCCTGGCCATCAGGAGAGATACGGACGGTTTCATCAGACAGGCCTACCCGGCTTCGTTTGAGGTTCAACCATTTTTTCCCTGTGTGCTCATTGAAGGTTTCTGAAAAGTTACTGCAAGGACAAAACCGGCAAGGAGAAGTGCGGATTCAATATACAGGGCAACCTGAAAACTGCCGGTGAGTTCTTTTATGCGGGCGAAGATATACGGGCCGACAATCCCGGCAACTGCACATGCTGTAAAGATCGTGCCGTAGATCTTCCCGATATGCTCAGGACCGAATTCGTCGGCCACAAAGGCCGGCAAGGAAGCCAGCGATCCGCCGTAGCATGCAAGAAGATAACAGGCCAGGGCTGCAAACGGGAGCAACCCGCCAGCATGTGCAAGCAGAATATACCCGGCAGCCTGCGTTATGAACAGGGCTGCAAAAACCGCCTTTCTCCCCACGGCATCGGAGGTCCATGCCCAGGCAAGCCGGCCGATACCGTTGAATATCGCTCCTATGGCAACGATCGTACCGGAGATTATGACGATCGATTTTATCTGTTCGGCTGAAGGTTCACCTCCAAAAGCGGCTTTCATCACATCCTGTGCCATGGGGGAGAGCTGAGATATCAGTCCCAGTCCCGCAGTGACGGTCAGGAACAGTATGAGCCAGAGGATCCAGAACTGCGGGGTCCTTGCTGCCTGGGAAAAGGTGAACGATACTGCTGCAGATACGGTATCCGTATCTGCATGAACGGGCCTGGAGCTTGCAGGGTGCCAGTTTTCAGGAGGATTCTTAAGCAGTGTGACCATGCACAGTACAACAACGAGGCTTATGGCGCCCCATATGAAGAAGGTAGTGGCGACTCCTGATTTCATGATGAGTGAAGGCCCGATATTTCCCATGACGAAGGAGCCGAGCCCGTAACCCATGACCGCCAGCCCCGTGACCAGACCCCGCTTGTCAGGAAACCACCGGATCAGCGTGGTAACCGGGGTAATGTAGCCGAACCCTCCTCCCAGGCCGGCTATGATTCCGTAGGCAATGTAAAGCATCCAGATATGCTCAAGGGTATTTGCAAGCCCCGAAAGAAGAAGCCCTGTGCCGAAGAGCGCGCCGCCGATGGCACCGATGATCCGGGGACCTTTTGTGTCGATAAGTCTGCCGCCGAATGCAACCGCCAGGGCAAACACTGCAGCATAGATCATGAATGCACCCTGGGTCTGCGTTTCGCTCCACCCATGAGCGGACATCATTGGCTTCTTGAATATGGACCAGGCATAGACCGTGCCCAGGCAGAGCTGCATCAACACGGCCGCTGCCGCAATCCACCACCTCGTTCTCTCCGGATTGTCCTTTTCCACGATCCCTCAACTGCAGAAAAATATAACACTATAATCTTATATGCCGAGACTCTTCAGGGCAAGTTCCACCCTGTTCAATCCCTCTTCGATCTCTTTCTTGTCCAGGGCATAGCTTAAACGGATTCTGTCAGGTGCACCGAACCATTCGCCCAGGTATGTAATCACATTGTACTTTTTGTAAAGGGTCCAGACGAGTTCTCTGGGCCTGCTCACCCTGGGCAGGACATAGAATGCCCCTTCCGGCTTCCACAGATCCAGTCCCAGATCGCAAAGGCCCTTATAGATGATGTCCCGTCTCTCGCGCCATATATTCTGCTGGGCGACGACATATTCCCTGGGGGCCTTCATTGCCCTCATTGCCATATCTTGGCCCACCAGGTTGGTGTTCATTGAGGTATGGGTCTTGATCTCGATGGCCTTGTCCACTATGCTCTGATCGCTGCTCCACAAATACCCGACCCTCACTCCGCACATGGCATAGGTCTTTGAGAAGGAGTTCACGGTTATGACCTGGTCGCCCTGGATATGATAGTTCTCCCGTTCGTAGATGAGGTCCTTGTACACCTCGTCGGAGACCACATAGATCCTTTTCTCTCGGGTTATTTCCTCGATTTCTTTCAGGGTATCGATAGACTCGATCCTTCCGGTTGGATTGGACGGTGAATTGATCAGTACTGCAGCGCACCCGTCTATCTTTTTCCGGAAATCATCCATGTCAATCCTTCCGCGATTCAACTCGGTGAATACAGGTTCCATGCCTGCGAGCCTGATGAGAGAGGGGTATGAATAGTAGTATGGCTTTGGTAGAAGGACCTTTCCCTCTCCCATTGCCCTGAAGATGAGGTCGAGCCCTTCGGAGGCACCGTTCGTAATGATGAAATTCTCGGCAGTGGAATTCGGATATTCTTTCGACAGGGCGGCACGCAGCTCGTACTCACCCTGTATCAGCCCATACCTGAGGTCGTGGCGGATATTGATTCCCTCTGTCGCTTCTCTGGGCGGGGGGAGATCGGGCTGACCCGATCCGAAGCTGATGATGCCGTTCTTACCCTGTTGGCCTATAAAGATAGACGGACTCGTTAACTTGTCTAATTCACTCATATAGCGCTTCTTTCCAGTAGAATGGCTATCTACTAGACCTTTTTTATCCGCAATGCAAAGGGTTTCATTTTTTTGGAAATAAACGGAAGGAACAGGAAAATATGGACATTTGATTTTAATATTCGAATTCTTTCATAAAAGCAGATAGATGGAATGTCATGATTTCATGGACGTTCCCCCATTTATCTCCTTTAGATGATTCATTTCATCGCGGTTCTGGGCGGTACGGTGTCAAGACTCGTCTCATCTTTTTCATTATCCCCCAGGACGCTGCGGACCCTCTTCGAGAGTTTCTCGATGGTAAAGGGCTTCTGAAGAAAGCCTGCGCAACCCCTTTCCATGATCTCCTTTGCAGGTCCCCCGAGACTGTACCCGCTCGAGAGAAGGACCTTTACCGAGGGATCGATGTCCTTGAGCCGTTCAAAGGTCTCTTTGCCCCCCATATCAGGCATGATCATGTCCAGGATCACCAGGTCGATCCTGCTTGAGTTCTTTCGGAACACCTCTATTCCTTCCCGGCCGCCGTTTGCCGGGAGTACGTTGTACCCAAGATTCACAAGCATTTCTGCTCCTACTTTGGTGATCATCTCTTCATCATCGATGAGCAGTACGGTCTCATTACCCTGTTTTATCTCTTCAATCTTTACTGGTTCCGTTTCAACCGGTCTTTGAGAGGCCGGCAGGTAGAACGTAAATGTGGTTTCCACCCCAAGCTCGCTCTCGACCGTGATAAAACCCCCGTGGTTCTTGATGATCCCGTACGCTGATGCCAGCCCCAGACCGGTACCCCGGCCCCGCTCTTTTGTGGTGAAGAAAGGCTCGAAGACACGGTCCCTGGTTGCTGCATCCATGCCCACTCCCGTGTCGGTAACCGAGATCTTTACATAGTTCCCGGGCTTGACACCATGCGGCTTCACGCAGTTCATGTCCAGATAGTCGTTCTCCGCGGACAGGAACAGATCTCCCCCTCCCGGCATGGCCTGCCAGGCATTTACATACAGGTTCAGCATCACCTGCTCGATCTGTCCCTGGTCTACTTCTACTGCCCATAGATCATCATCGAACTTGCAATGGATGTGTACCTCTTTTTTGGTGCGGCCGAATAATTCTGCACTGTTCTGTATAAATGCTCCGATATTCGTGGGTCTTACCTCGTACTTGCCACCCCGGGCAAACCCCAGAAGCTGCCGTGCCAGGTCCGAGCCCCGCTGTAAATACTGCTCCATGTTCTTGAGACGCTCCCGTTGAGTCTCACTCATCGTCTTATCCATCTGCATCAGGGAGACATTGCCCAGGATCCCCATGAGCAGGTTATTGAAATCATGTGCTATCCCACCGGCCAGGGTCCCGATTGCCTCCATTTTCTGTGCCCGTACCAGCTGTTGCTCCAGATTCTTTTTTTCCGAGATATCGATCAGAAAGCCCCTAAGCCCCGAAGGTTTGCCGTCTTTCAGGATTGCAGTGGAATGTACCAGGGAGGGAAATGTACTGCCGTCACTGCGGAGAGCCTCATACTCGCTTAAGCCGAGATGCGTGCCTTCTTTGATCCGTTCAATATTTTTCATTCCCTTTTCGTGGTCAGAAGGTATGAGCATGTCAAATACACTCACGCCCTGTTCGAAGTCCTCCTGAGTGTATCCGAACTTCTTGAATGAGATCTGGTTTACATAGGTGAGCTTTCCGTTTTCATCTGTCTCGTAGACCGTCTCCGGCAGGAGTTCCGCCAGGTCCCTGAAACGTTCTTCGCTCTGGCGGAGTGCATCCTCTGCCTTCTTCCTGTCAGAGATGTCCCTCGTGCTCCCCTGGAGACCCACGGGCTCACCACTATCATCCAGGATCCAGGTCGTGGTTGTCTCGATATCGATTATTGATCCGTCTTTTGTATACTGTCTGAGCTCGAGGACCTGGGAAGAAGAGCGTTTCTCGGCCGGCATGGAGAGTTGCATTTCCAGTTCACGCAGAATCAGTGACAGAGATTCCGGGACAACATATTTCTCCAGGGAGATCTGAAGGACCTCGTCAGGGGTAAATCCGGTCAATGCCTGTACTGACGGACTCACATAAGTGAACACGCCCTCGAGTGTCATAGTCCAGATAACATCGGAGGAATTTTCTGCAAGGACGCGGTAACGCGCTTCGCTTCTGCGAAGCGCCTCCTCTGTTTCTTTACGTTTTGTTATATCACGTGCTATTCCCTGGACAGCACATGGCTCACCGTTTCTGTACAGGATGGATCCGTTTGTTTCCACCCAGACATAGCTGCCGTCTTTGCACCTCAGATGGAACTCAACAGGGATTTTCTGAGTCCCTGTCCGATACAGTTCCTCAAGACTCTGCCTGGCCAGGGGAATCTGGTCTTCAGAAATGAGTGAGGCGAAGTTGAGTGTGGCGATATCTTCTCTTGTATATCCCAGCATATTCAGGGCGCTGTCGCTGGCATCAAGGAATCTGCCATTGAAGTCATGGAGGTAGACAGCATCAAATGACCTTTCAAAAAGCGACCGATACCGTTCTTCGGTTTCCTGTAAAGCTTTTTCTTTCAGGTGAAACTCAGTCTCGAGTCTGGCCAGTCTTTGCTCAAGTTCTTCGTACGTTGGTTTAGACATGACAGCGTCCCTTTTCTCATTGATGTATTATTCTGTGATCGGCCTTTTGCAGAACCCGATGGCATCAGCAATGGTATGATTCCGGCCCTGAGTCTGTTCGGCACTGGTGCTTGTTCCCCGGTACATATTTTTGTCTTATCGTCAGTTTGGATCCGAAACTTTTATTTTTCGGACAACGGTAAAAGACTAATTAAAACAATTGATTAAGCGGTAATATAGGGCGGAGTGAAGGGCTCCTTATATATAACATTTTGATAACAAGAGGGTTTTCGAAACTCATTATTTTTGTGAAAAATTTACATGATGATCAGAAAAAATTTATTCAGAGATTCTATCCGGATATGTACTGAGAACAAGAGTGTTTCTCTCCTTGACACAGCACCACCAAAGCCATAAAAATATATCATGTCTCAAGAAGACCTGATCCTTGCGATCCTGTTCGCGGATATATCCGGCAGTACAAGTATGTACGAGAACCTGGGGGATGCACATGCACACAAGCTGGTGAGCAGCTGCATCTCAGTACTCTCGGAGGCCGTCATTCAGCATGGGGGCACTATTATCAAGACCATTGGTGATGAGGTGATGAGTACGTTCCCGCGCGCCGATATGGCGATCCATGCTGCAATCCGAATGCAGAAGGCTATCGATTCCATGCCCCCGATCATAAAGGGGCAGAGCATGAAACCGAACATTCGGATCGGTCTGCATATAGGCCCGGTTATCAGCCAAGGCAGAGACGTCTTCGGTGATGCAGTCAACGTCGCTGCACGGATGGTATCTCTTGCCAAGCCGAGACAGATTATCACGACCCAGCAGACTATCTATGCTTTGCCCGAGGGGGCCGGAGTGGATATCAGGTGTATAGACCGGACAACCATCAAGGGCAGGGGAGGCGAGTTCATTATCTATGAGGTAATCTGGGAGGAAGAGACTCTGACCATCATGATCTCCGAGGACCTTGTGCAACAGGCACATAACAGCCGTCTCCGTCTCAGGCTCGGGGAGAAGGAAGTGTATGTGGACAGCAACAACCCGAGTGTTACCCTGGGCAGACAGGCACAGAACGATCTGGTTGTGGATGATGCCATCACCTCCCGCATCCATGCCCGTATCGAGTTTCACCGGGGCAAGTTCATTCTCATCGACCAGAGCACAAACGGGACATTCGTATGTGAGGACCACAAAGAACCCCTCTTTGTCCATAATGACGAGACTGTGCTGGGTCAGCGCGGGGTCATCAGCATGGGGCGTAAGGCAGAGCCCGGATCACCTGAGACAATACTGTTTGCCTTTGAAAATTAACACGTTTGTACGTTTTATCCTCATTTTTTATCATCTCCTTCCTCATCAGGGCTGTATCCCAATGTGTAAATTAATTGAAAATGATGTGTAATTCTAATGTGAATACAAATAATTAGTTTGTCAATCTCCTCCGGGATGCACTATGTCTGCCCTATTATCTTTTTCCAAGGAGAATTTTCATGACCGCATCTATGCCAGTGCATCCACTTGGATCTGAAGCGAACATTTTATTGACAAGCGTGTTCGGTCCGTATGCCAGAGACGATGAATACGGAAGCCGCAAAATCAATCCCATGGAGCTTTACCACAATCAGGTAACGAGGGAGCAGGGACCTTTTTCCCTGCGTATGTTTCACCGTTCCTTCGGGCTGATGCTGCTGAAGGAGAATATCGATGCACCGTGCACCCTGCTGGACTTTCCCGATCAGGAACGATTCATCCATGAGATCTCCTCTAACTCATATGATATCGTAGGGATCAGCGCTATTGTACCCAATATCGGCAAGGTAGTACGGATGTGCGAACTGATTCGCACCTATCTTCCCCGGGCAACAATTGTCGTGGGGGGGCATATTGCGAACATGCCTGACCTTGCTGGAATGGCTGACGTGGACTTTATCTGCAAAGGTGACGGGGTCCGCTGGTTCAGAAAATTTCTGGGGCTGGATGAGGATGCCCCGATAAAACACCCATACGTGTATTCCGGATTCGGCACTCGCATCCTCGGTATAAACCCTCCTGAAAAGGCAGGGGACACTGCGGCGATGTTAATACCCTCGGTGGGATGTCCCATGGGGTGTAATTTCTGTTCCACATCGGCCCTGTTCGGAGGCAAGGGCAAGTTTATCAATTTCTTTGAATCCGGTGACGATCTTTTCAGGGTCATGGTGGACATAGAAGAACGGCTTAACGTTCGGTCCTTCTTTGTCATGGACGAGAACTTTCTCCTCCACCGCAGCCGGGCATTGCGGCTCCTTGAACTGATGAAGGAACATGACAAGGCGTGGTCCCTGTTTGTGTTTTCTTCTGCAAGGGTATTGAAATCCTATACCATCGAGCAGCTGGTCCGCCTGGGCATCTCCTGGGTCTGGATGGGCCTCGAGGGGGAGAACAGTTCATACAAGAAGCTCAGTGGTGTAGACACGAAGGACCTGGTTAATCAACTGCAATCCCATGGGATCCGCGTACTGGGGTCAACCATTATCGGTCTGGAGGACCACTGCCCTGAGAATATCGATGAGATCATCGATTATGCGGTGAGCCACAACACGGTCTTTCATCAGTTCATGCTCTATACTCCCGTTCCCGGCACCCCCCTCTATAAGCAGCACCACAAGAACGGGACTCTTCTGGGAGAGGATGAACGGCCTGCTGCTGACAATCACGGCCAGTACCGGTTCAATTACCGTCATAAATACATACGCTCCGGCGAGGAGACCGGATACCTCCGCAGCGCTTTTGTTCGCGATTTTGAGGTGAACGGTCCCAGCCTCGCCAGGATGATGCGGGTCTTGCTTGCAGGCTGGAAGCGATATAAAAATCATCCCGATCCCTGCATCCGCAAACGTTTTCAATGGGAGATACGTTCTCTGAAGACCACCTATGCTTCGGCAGTATGGGCAATGAAGAGATGGTATAAGGGCGAGTCGCAGATGTACAATACGCTCAGAGAAATGCTGCAGGATATCTACAGGGAATTCGGGTGGAAGACCAGGATCATTGCCCCGCTTCTGGGGAGGTTCATTCACGCCGCTACGAAGAGAGAGCAGAAACGGCTCGAGGCCGGGTGGACGTATGAGCCGGCCACGTATTATGAGAAAAACGCCCTGGCCATGGCCCTTGAGGCATCGGCTTGTGCGGAAAAGGAGACATGTAAACTCCCCAAAAGGGTATTCATCGAACAGGCAGTACAAAACTGATGAGAAACCACGGGCAAAGCCGGGGATTCCCGGCTTTGCCATGAAAAGAGTCCGGCCCTCGATCTGATATTTCCTGTTGCCTGGACTGGCATGACTTGCTAGTGATAGTTCCTGATGTTCAGGCCCATTTATGGAAAACTCAAGATAAAATATCCCTGCACATGGATCTACAAGATCTTCGGTACTGACCAGACGCACATGCGCGAGGCTGCCTTTGAGATTCTGTCCGGTCAGGTCTATACCATAACCCCGTCGCACAGCAGCAGGCATAAAAAGTACCACTGCATGAACCTCGAGATCATGGTGGCGGACGAAGAAGATCGTACCAGGATTTACGAGGCATTACAGGGGCATCCGGCAGTCATACTCGTACTGTAGGCGTGCTATTGGCTGCAATGCAGCTGACTGTCTTTTTCAACGGGTGGAGAAAGAATCCGGTGACACCACTGATGAGATGCCACCGGATTGCTCAAACGTTAAGGAGGAACGATTTTGAGCTCTGTTATCAAATCCACGGTTTGCCCACAGGGAGGACATCCCTGCCGAACACATCAGCAAATATTGCATGTGCCATCACATACCAGGCGCTTAAGGCACAGACCATAAGCTCGTAGCCTGCGACCTTGTTCATTGCCGGATATCCGAAGTGGCCGATATCCAGCAGTACAAATCCGATCAGGAGGAGGGTAAAGGTGAATGCGAGGGCACCGTTGACACGCATGGACCCGATCCACATGATCGCGGTATAGAGTGTCCATCCCACGAGGTACCATCCCAGATCGGTGGTGCTGGTCTTGTATATTCCGAAATGGTTGCACACAAAGATGAGCGCAAGCCCTATCCAGAACGCGCCATATGCAGTGAACGCGCTGTACCCGAAGTTGTTGCCGGTTTTGATCTCCTGAAGGCCTGCGATCATCTGTGCAAGGCCTCCGAAGATAAGGCCCAGAACCAGTACCGGACCGAGACCGCACCATCCCACGTTATGAAACTGCAAGACCAGAGTGGTCATGCCGAATCCTGCCAGACCGACCACTGCCGGGTTTCCAATTTTCTGTTCAGTCATAATTTTTCCTTTCATATACTCAGAGCCATAGGTGCCCTGAAAGAAATGCCTCTGTAGGCTGTAGGCTGTAGACTGTAGGCTGTTAGTTTTTTTGTATGAAGTTGCTAATTTTCTAAAAGCCTACAGCCTAAAAACCTATAGCCTAATTTTATCTCGGGTAGCCGATTTCCTTGAGTGCCTCTCCTATCTCGGCAAGGACCGCAGGGTCTTCAATGGTGGACGGCACCTTGAACTCCTGTCCGTCTGCGATTTTTCTCATGGTGGCGCGCAGGATCTTTCCGCTTCTGGTCTTGGGCAGCCTCGCAACCACGGTCACATCCTTGAGACAGGCAAGGGGGCCGATTTCCGAGCGGACCATGCCCACAACCTCTTTCTGCACCTCTTCCTTGGCCTTGGTCGAACCGGCCTTCAAGACCACAAAACCGACAGGGACCTGCCCTTTCAGGTTGTCTTCGACGCCGATAACAGCGCACTCGGCCACGTCCGGATGCTGGGCGACCACTTCCTCCATACCGCCGGTGGAGAGCCTGTGGCCTGCTACATTGATGATGTCGTCGACCCTGCCCATGATATAGAGGTAGCCGTCTTCATCCTTGTATCCTCCATCACCGGTTGCATAGTACCCCGCATAGTCGCTGAGATAGGATGAAACATAGGCATCATCCTTTTGCCACAGGGTGGGAAGGCAGCCCGGGGGAAGCGGCAGTTTGACGCCGATGATCCCCTCACTGCCGTTGGGGACCTCTTTTGCGCTCTCATCGATGATCCG
>DAISYU010000104.1:0-11508 GCA_036825155.1 Thermodesulfobacteriota bacterium
TTCTGGATACTGGATTCTCGAATTCTGTTTTTTCACCCCATCTTGCTGTCCAGCAGCTTGCCGCCCATGACATGGAGATGAAGGTGCCAGATGATCTGCGTGCCGTCCTTGCCGCAGTTGATCACGATCCTGTAGCCACTTTCTGCTATGCCCTTTATCCTGGCGACCTCCTGGGCTGCCCCCAGCATGGCGAACCAGGTGGGGCTGTCTGAGAGTTCATTGAGGTTTTCAATATGCTGTTTCGGCACGATGACGACATGAACCGGTGTCTGGGGTTGTATGTCGTCAAAGGCAAGTACCAGATCATCCTCGTAGACCTTTGTCGAGGGCACCTCACCGTCCACGATCTTGCAGAAGATACATCCCATCTCTTATACCTCCATCGTCAGATTTCAATCTTTGCTATGGCCTGTTTCAGGTCAATCTTTCCTTCGTACAGGGCCTTGCCGGTAATGGCCCCCATGAGTTTGGGTATGCCGGATAGTGTGATCAGATCCTCGGTGCTCGATACCCCTCCCGATGCAACCACGGGGATGTTCACCCCTTCGGCCATGGTCCGTGTCTCATCGATGTTCGGGCCGGTAAGCATGCCGTCCCGGTCGATGTCGGTGTATACGACAAAGGCGGGAGAGACCTCCTCGAAGTCCTTTGCCAGCGCCAGTGCTGTCCGGTCGGTTACTTCCTTCCACCCGTGCACGGCCACCCTGCCCTTCAGCGCATCTATTCCGATAGCCACCTTGCCGGGAAATCTGGCGATGATCTCCTTTGCGGTATCCGGGTCCTTCACCACCATGGTCCCTAAGATGGCGTACGTAACACCCAGGTCAAACACCCTGCGCGCGTCATCGATGCTCCTGATGCCGCCTCCCAGTTCCACCTCGACTCCTGCGCTTGCGCATATGGAGGCTATAGCGGAGGTGTTCACCCCTTTGCCCTCAACGGAACCATCCAGGTCCACCACATGTATACGCTTCGCTCCTGCATCCTTGAATGCCAGGGCGACCTCTGCAGGGTCTTTGCTGTAGCAGGTCACATCATCGAACACACCCTTTTTCAGACGGACAACGTTTCCTTCGTGCAGATCAATAGCAGGGATAACAATCATTCCTTCTCTCCGGACTCACTGATCCACCAGCTCTTGAACAATGTGCTGTAGCGCAGGACATAGACATTCCTGTCAGCGGTGAGCACCTTGAAGTATTCCTGGGGATAAAAGCTGGCATCGATATATGCCTCTCGCCAGTGATCCACGACCGCCTCGATATCCTGGCCGTTTCCGTCTATTTCCACCCAGCAGGGCCGGCCTGGATAGGTGTGGCTGTCGAGGGTCTTAACCTTTGCATGCCTGAATTTCATAAACTCGCTTTGGTTGAAGGGATCTCCGTTCCGGATACGGTCACGGCCTCTTTGATGGCGCGGGCAAAGGCCTTGAAACAGGCCTCTGCAAGGTGGTGGCCGTTGCCCGAGGCAAATACGCTCATATGCAGCGTTATCCCTGCATTGAAGGCCAGCGCCCGGAAGAATTCAGGAACAAGCTCAAGGTCCAGATCGCCGGCCTGGCCACGAAATTCAGCCGTGCCGTGGATCTGAAAATACGGCCTTCCCGAGATGTCCAGGCACACTTCCACCAGCGATTCGTCCATGGGGACCTTTGCCAGTCCGTACCTGGTTATGCCCCTCTTGTCCCCCAGGGCTTTCTGCAAGGCCTGACCGAGCACGATGCCGATGTCTTCCACCGTGTGGTGGAGGTCGACATGGACATCACCTGCAGCCTTGATCTCAAGCCCCAGACCTGCATGTTTTGACAGCGCGTCAAGCATATGGCCAAGAAACCCCGACGGTATGTCAATCCGGATATCTCCGCCATCCAGGTTCAATGTAACCGAGATATTGGTCTCCTTGGTCTTGCGCGTAACGTTCGCCTGCCTCATCTCTCCCCCTTAATGGCCTCTTTGAAGACCTCTATTGCCTGGTCAATCCGATCCGTGTCAGGTGCACCGCCCTGGGCGAACAGGGCCTTTCCTCCGCCCCTGCCTCCGATTGCACTGCAGAGGTCTTTCATCAGTTTTCCTGCATCCACCTTGCCCTGCAGATTGTCTGTGACCATGATCATGAACGTGGCTTTGCCCTTTGCCGGTGAGGCGAGGAACACCACCCCGGTTTCAAGCTTCTGTTTTATCCTGTCGCCCATCTCACGGATCTGGGCAATATCCTCAAGATCCACCTTCTTGACTACGACCTTGAAGCTGTCTGCCGCAAAGGTTTCTTCATCCGACGAGCCGCCTCTGCCGGTGGCTATTCTCAGATTGAGATCTTTTATTGCCAGATCCTGCTCCTTGATCCTTTTCTGAAGTCCTGTGATCCTGTCCAGAATCTCCGGAGGGGAACACTTCAGGGTGTCGGTTATCCCGGTGACCACCTTTGACAGGGAACGGAAGTATTCCAGGGCCTGGGTTCCGGCAACGGCCTCTATCCTTCGCAGCCCGGCCGACACACTCGATTCGGAGAGGATCTTCACTGCTCCGATCTCACCGGTGGAATGGCTGTGGGTTCCTCCGCAGAGTTCCCGTGAGACATCCTCACCCATCGTGACCATACGTACTTCATCTCCGTACTTCTCGTCGAACAGGGCCATGGCACCCTGTGCCATTGCATCCTCCTTGGTGGTGAGCCGGGTGCGTACAGGCAGATCCTCCAGCACATACTGATTGACGATGGCCTCTACCTTTTCCAGCTCCGCTTCACTCAGGGCGGCAAAGTGGGTAAAATCGAACCTGAGTCTCTTATCATTCACAAGCGATCCAGACTGGTGAACATGATCACCGAGCACATCCCGCAGAGCCCGCTGGAGCAGATGCGTTGCGCTGTGGTGCCGCATGATGCTCCTGCGTCTGCCGCTGTCCACGGCAAGGGTAACTTCCTGGTCTTTCTTCAGGACCCCGGAGGTGACCTTTATCGAATGGAGGATAATCCCATCTTCGGTCTTCAGCGTATCGACGACATCGGCCGTCATGCCCTCTGCCCTGATCAGTCCTGTATCTCCTACCTGTCCGCCTGACTCACCATAGAACGGCGTAACATCAGTGATCACCAGGGCCTCGTCCCCGGCGGCGATCTCCTGGGCAATCTCAACAGTGCCGTCTTTTGATTTGCGCTGTATTTCGAGCACGGTTCCTCTCGACTCGAAGGTATCGTAGCCCACGAACCTGACGGCGCCTTTTCCGGAGATGGAACTGATCCCTGCTCCGCCATTCGATGCCTCGGCAAAATGAGACGAAACCCGGGCCTTTTCCCGCTGTTTTTCCATCTGCTCGTTGAACCCCTCGTTGTCAACGTGCAGGCCTTCCTTGCTGGCAATGTCCTCGGTGAGATCCACCGGGAATCCGAACGTGTCGTACAGCATGAAGACCTCTTCGCCCGGGATTGAGGTCTCTCCTTTCCTCTTCAGAGAGGACATGATCTCATCGAGCAGGGAAAGCCCCCTGTCCAGCGTCTTCAAGAACCGCTCCTCCTCATTGACAATGACCTTGTCTATGAAGTCTCTCCGGCCTTTCAGTTCCGGATACACATCACCCATCTCCTGTATGACCTTCAGTGAGACCTTGTGCAGGAACGTATCGCTCAGCCCGAGGAGTTTGCCATGACGTGCAGCCCTGCGCATGATCCGCCTGAGCACGTATCCTCTCCCCTCGTTGGAAGGCAGCACGCCGTCCCCCACGAGAAATGCGCTGGCCCTGGCATGGTCGGCCACCACCCTGATGGAAACGTCCATCTCCTCTCTGGTCCCGTATCTGATCCCTGAAATGTCCTGGATATATGAAAGAAGCGGGGCAAACAGATCCGTATCGTAATTGCTCTGGACCCCCTGCATGATGGCGGTAATGCGCTCGAGCCCCATGCCGGTGTCGATGTTAGGGTTCGGCAGCGGTGTTGTGTTCCCCTGTGCATCCTTATTGAACTGCATAAACACCAGGTTCCATATCTCGAGGTACCGGTCACAATCACATTCGCCGATCTTGCATTCCGGTCTCCCGCATCCCACGGACGGGCCCTGGTCATAGAGAATCTCCGAACAGGGTCCGCACGGTCCGGTATCTCCCATGGCCCAGAAGTTGTCCTTGTCCCCGAGCCTTAAGATACGGTCTTCACTGATCTTGATGACGTCTCTCCACAGATTGTACGCTTCGTCGTCACTGGTATGAACGCTTGCCCAGAGCTTGTCGGGGTCAAGTCCCATCCTGTCCACGAGAAGGTCCCAGGCGTATTCGATGGCCCCCTGCTTGAAATAGTCGCCAAAGGAAAAATTGCCCAGCATCTCGAAAAAGGTGTGATGCCTCGCCGTCCTTCCCACATTCTCCAGGTCGTTATGCTTGCCGCCGGCCCGTACACACTTCTGTGAGGTCGTTGCCCTGGAGTACGGCCTCTTTTCGGTGCCCAGAAACGTCGATTTAAACTGCACCATGCCGGCATTGGTGAACAGCAGAGAGGGGTCGTCTGCCGGGACTAACGAGGAACTGGGACAGATCGTGTGTCCCTTTTCCTCGAAATACTTTAAAAACATTGTGCGAATCTCAGATCCTTTCATCAATCAACTCCACCTATGACGTTTAATATCTTCTCGAAGGAAAATCCTCGGTTTGCCAGAAACCGCAACATTTTTTGTTTCTCCAATCCCTTCCTCTTTTCCACAAGCATGCGTATCCTCGTTTCTTCGGATAACTCTTCGCTCACCTTTCTCAGTGCACCCTCGATCATGCCTGAGGGAATGCCGAGGCCTTCAAGGGAGGAATGGATATAAAAGTCGCAATAACCTTTCTCCGCCATGAGCCTGGCCCTGCGCAGGGTATATTCCGCATCGTCAAGGTATCCCAGGTCCGCGATCCTCGCAATGGCTGCTTCGATGACGTCGCCATCAGCGCCCTTGAGCTCAAGTTTTTTTTTAGCTCATAGGAGGATATAGCTCTTCTTGAAATGATCCCCAGTGCATAGCGCACCCCGTCATCAGAAGTCTCGATACTTGCCGTCCTGGAATATTGTCGTTTTTTTCTGCTCATCTGTTTCTTCTTCACTCTCTTCAGTCTGCCCCTCGAACTGATCCCACTTGGAATCACTCGTGCCCCGAATCCCCTTCATCCGCAGTGCGAAGTCATTGGGATTGGTGGCCTGACGCAGGGCTTCGTGGTAACTGATCTTGCCTTCCTGCACCAGGGACATCAGCGACTGATCGAAGGTCTGCATGCCGTAGGCAACCAGGCCTTCGGCAATAGCATCGGGTATCTCTTCGGTTCTGGTCTCGTCGGTAATGCACTCACGAATCCGTGCGGTAGAGACAAGGACCTCGGCTGCAGGCACTACTCCCTGGCCGTCGGCCTTGGGCATGAGCCTCTGGGATATGACCGCCTTGAGAACCCCCGCGAGCTGGAGACGCACCTGCAGGTGCTGATGGGGCGGGTACTGAGAGACGATCCTCATGATGGTCTCCACCGCGTCCAGGGTATGGAGGGTGGAGAGCACGAGGTGACCGGTCTCAGCCGCGGTCAGCGCGATATCGATTGTCTCCCGGTCACGCATCTCTCCCACGAGTATCACGTCCGGATCCTGCCTGAGTGCGGCTCTGAGCGCCATGGCAAAAGAATTGGTGTCCGAGCCCACTTCCCGCTGGTTTATGATGGACTTCCGGTCCTTGTGCAAAAACTCGATGGGGTCCTCGATGGTGATGACATGGCAGTTCCTGTTGGTGTTGATGTTGTTCACCATGGCAGCCATGGTGGTGGACTTACCCGAACCCGTTGTCCCGGTAACGAGGATAAGGCCCTTGCGTTCAAGACTGATCTTCTTGAGCACCTCCGGGAGGCCGAGATCCTCCAGACCCGGAGGATCGGTCGGTACGACCCTGAATACCATGCCGAAACTTCCCCGCTGCCTGAAGCAGTTCACCCTGAACCGAGCCACGTCGGTCAGGCTGTGTGCCAGGTCGATCTCGTTCGTGGTTTCGAACTTGGCCTGCTGGTACTGATTCATGATGCTGTAGGCCATGGATGAGATATCATCATTGGTGAGTTTCTTACGGTCCCTCAGCGGGATCAGTGCCCCGAATCTCCTCACGACCGGTGGCAGGCCGACCTTTATGTGAATATCCGAGGCGGACATTTCCACCGCCTGCTTCAATACTTCATTGATATCCATATTAGTTATCTCCACCTTGAGATATTTTTTCCTCTGTCGGTATAAATGTATCCCTGATGCTGTCGTAGATCTGCTGGAACACCTCCGGGTGCTCCTTCAGATACGCCTTGGCCGCTTCCCGGCCCTGTCCGAGCCGCTCCTTGTTAAAACTATACCAGGCGCCTGACTTTTCGATGACGCCGACTTCCGGCAGGGAGCCCACATCAAGAATTTCACCGTATTTCGATATACCTTCGCCGAACATGATGTCGAACTCCACTTCCTTGAAAGGAGGGGCCATCTTGTTCTTTACCACCTTTACCCTGGTGCGGTTGCCGATGACTGAGGTACCGTCTTTTATGGGGCCCGCATTCTTGATCTGGAGGCGTACGCTTGCATAGAACTTTAATGCATTGCCCCCTGTCGTGGTCTCGGGATTGCCGTAGAGGATGCCGATCTTCTGCCTGGTCTGGTTGATGAATACCGCGGTGGTCTTTGTCTTGGAGATGGCTCCGGAAAGCTTCCGCAGTGCCTGTGACATGAGACGGGCCTGCAGTCCCATGTGGGAATCGCCCATATCCCCCTCTATTTCCGCCCGGGGAACGAGGGCTGCGACGGAATCGATCACCACGATATCCACGGCATTGGACCGCACGAGAGTCTCTGCAATATCCAGGGCCTGTTCGCCTGAATCGGGCTGGGACACGAGGAGATCATCGATGTTCACTCCCAGCTTCTTTGCATAGTACACATCGAGGGCATGCTCTGCATCGATGAATGCGGCGACACCGCCGGCGGCCTGGGCAGAAGCGATACAGTGCAAAGACAGGGTGGTCTTTCCCGAGGATTCGGCGCCGTAGATCTCCGTTACCCTTCCCCTGGGGATACCGCCGATGGTCAGGGCCTGATAATCCAGCAGAAGCGATCCCGTTGATATGACCGGGACATTATTGGCTGCGGCATCCGAGCCCATCCTCATGATCGCACCTTTGCCGTGCGAACGTTCAATCTTTGTTATTGCATCTTCCAATGCCCTCTTTCTTCCTTCTTCCATTCTCACCCTCCTTTATGTCCGAGGCTGCTGCTGTGCAATATGGTATACCGTGCTCCCGTCGGCAATAGTTCACTCTTGTAAAAAACAACTTCCTTTGCTCGATAGTTCTCTTCCATGAGATCGATATCAAGATCTACCATAGATGGCACCTTTAGTCTACCCAGGGTGACGTGCGCGTTAAACGGGCGTTTCTCCGGTTGTATCCCGAATTTGGCGCACCCCCTGTCTATCTCTTCGGCAAGTTTTCCCAGGGGAGTTACATCCCCGCTGAGACCCACCCATATCACCCTTGGCCTGCTCATGTTGGGGAACACCCCGAGACCGGACAACCCCAGATCGAGTTGTGGGAAACTGATGGCTATTGAGTCCAGTTCCTCAGATATGGGCTCTACCAGTTCCTCCTTGATATTGCCGAGAAATTTCAGGGTAATATGTACGGATTCAGGCCGCACCCACTTCACCCCTGAATTCATTCGTCGAAGCAGGGAAATGGCATTGCGGAGTGCATCCGTGATGGTTTCAGGAATGGGTAGTGCGATAAATGTCCTGATCATGGATATATTCCCTCAAAAGAAACAATGCGGTCTTTGCAAAGATCATCTTATTCCCTTGCCTGTCAAATGAAAAGCGGAAATCTTTCACGATCTGATCCTGATCGCTGCCTGCAGCGATCCATACGGTACCTACCGGTTTTTCCGGTGTGCCGCCTGCCGGACCTGCTATGCCGGTGGTGGCAATACCCACATCGGCCCCGGTCAGGCGCAGGGCCCCTTTGAGCATGGAGCGGGCAACCTGTTCGCTCACGGCACCGTACCCGGCGATGATTTCTTCCGCCACACCCAGGACCTTGACCTTAACGTCATTGCTGTACGATACGACAGATCCTAGGAAAAAATCCGAACTGCCGGCAAGGGAGGTGATAAGATGCGCAACCAGTCCCCCGGTACACGACTCCGCGGTCGCACAGGTATAACCCCGGTCTTTGAGCATCGACCCAACGGTTGTGGTAAGATCGTCCCCCTCCAGGGCATGCCGCCCGAGGAGTTCCCTGATCTGATGCCCGGAATCTTTCGGGGCGATCACGCTCACCTCTTTGTCTTTGGGCAGGAAGCTGCACTGGTGGCCGAGCTGGCCGAGCCTCTTTGCAATCTCCACCTCCCTCAGGCCGAATACCGCTATTGAAGTGGTGACAGGGGCTGCAGCAGGAAGGTCGTTGAGCACGGATGGGAACATGGCAAGTGTCTCACGGGGAACTCCAGGGAAAAAGAGCACCCGTGTATTATCAAACCTCAGGTCTATCCCCTTGGCTGACCCGACTGGATTTTCAATGGGCGGGCCGACTCTGAGGGATTTTTTCGTTTCCAGCACCTGTATCGCCATATGGGTCGTGTCGTCGGGTGTCAGGCCGAGACCGCCGGTGACCACTATCAGATCCGACGTTTTGGCAAGCTCGACTATGCCTGCACACAATTTCTGCGGGCTATCGGGGATCATCCTCACCTCGAGCGTGGAGACACCCCTGGAGGCGAGCATGGAACTCAAGGGCTGGAGCAGGGCGTCGGAACGGATTCCACTGAGGATCTCCGCACCGGTGATGATGAACGAGGCATTCATCCTAGAGCAGCATCCTCTTGGGCATCAGGAGCAGCAGCAGGGCACTGATCCCGCCGGCGATCATATCGTCTGCCATGATCCCCACACCTCCTGAGACATGGCTGTCAACATAACCCACAGGCGGAGGCTTGATGATATCAAGTGCTCGAAACAGCAGTACCCCGATGGCAATCTCCTTCCATCCCTTTGGACGGGAGACCAGGGTGATGAGAAGGCCCACAACCTCATCAATGACCACCCGGGACGGATCGCTCCCCCAGTGCTCCTCCATCTTATGAGAGACGAACACCCCGAGCAGTGCAAGGATTGCAGTTGCACAGAGATACCTCGGCAGCGACATTCTTTTCATGATGAAAAACAGAGGCAACGCTGCAATCGTTCCCACCGTACCGGGTGCCTTTGGCGCATAACCGGCGCAGAAAAAGGTCGCAATTATTCGGTAGACACTAAGGAACATACAACCACTGTCTAGTGATGGGCTTCCAGCTTGTCTATCTTCCCAATAAGGTCAGCAAGCGGCCCTGTTGAGACGAGCTTGTCCATTTCTTCCATAACACGTCTGAAATGGTCGATCATGAGCTTGCCCTCTGGAGTGAGGTGAGCACCTGTTCTGCCGTGCCGTCCCTTCTCGAGCAACTCCACGCCAAGCCGATCCTCGTAGTCTCTGACCTTGCCCCAAGCAGCGCGGTAAGACATCTTGAGATCCTGGGCGGCCTTGTGCAGAGATCCGGTTTCCTCAACGAGATTCAAGAGGTTATAGATTCCCATTCCGAATACATTATTCCCGTCTTTCTCAATCCAAATTTTATATCCAAAATCCATGCTATAGAAATACCATTAAGTTACACAATTATCAAGCGTGCCGGAATTTTGTTTCTTATTGATAACAAACGCCTAATACGCTATGAGAACACAGATCAACAAGGCTAGGAGTATTTATGCAGGAATGTTCAATCATAGATTTTCCGGATCATATTGGTGAAGACGTCACCATAAAAGGCTGGGTATCGAACAGGAGATCCAGCGGCAGGGTTTCTTTCATCATCTTCAGAGACGGGACAGGAATCTGCCAGGTGATCGCCGAGAGGGATACCCTCGGGGAGATCTATCCCGAAATCAAGAAGATCCCCCTCGAATCGTCCATAATCGTGCACGGGAAAGTAGTGGAGGAGAGCAGAGCTGCCGGCGGTTTTGAAGTGCAGGCAAACGGGATCGAGATCGTCCAGAAGTCCGAAGAATTCCCCATAGGAAAGAAGGAGCACGGCCCGGATTTCCTCCTGAGCAACCGTCACCTCTGGCTGCGTTCTTCGAGACAGACAGCCATCATGCGTGTGCGGGACTGCCTGGTCAGGCAGGTGAGAAACTATTTTTATGAAAACGGATTCACCCTCATCGATACTCCTATTTTTACCACCACATGCGGAGAAGATACATCGAACCTCTTCTGGGTGGACTACTTCGATCTCGGAAAGACCTATCTGTCGCAAACAGGTCAGCTCTACCTCGAAGCAGCCATCTCTGGTCTCGGCAAGGTATACTGCCTGGGTCCCACGTTCAGGGCGGAGCGATCCAAGACCAGACGGCACCTCACGGAATTCTGGATGGTGGAGGGAGAGATGGCGTTTTACGACCACAAGATGAACCTCGAACTCCAGGAGGATTTCGTATCGTACATCGTGCAGAACACCCTGGCAGAAAAGGAACAGGAACTGCTGTTTCTGGAACGGGACATCGAGCCCTTGAAAAAGGTGGTCACGCCGTTTCACCGGATAAGTTACGATGAGGCCCTCGATATCCTGCGCAAGCAGGGGTCCGATATCCAGTGGGGTGCAGATCTCGGAGCGGACGATGAAACAGTCATCACCCAGATGTTCGACAAACCGGTCTTTATCGAGAACTATCCGAAGCAGACCAAGGCCTTTTATATGAAACAGCACCCCGACAATCCGAAATACGTGTACTGCGCCGATCTTTTAGCGCCTGAAGGATACGGGGAGATCATCGGCGGTTCCCAGAGGGAAGACGACTATGACGTTCTGCTCAAGGCCATCAAGGACAATGGTCTCGAACCTGAACGATACGAGTGGTACCTCGACCTGAGAAAATACGGCAGCGTGCCCCACTCCGGCTTCGGGCTCGGGATAGAGCGAACCCTGGCATGGATCTGCGGGCTCAAACACGTACGCGAGACCATCCCGTTCCCGAGAATGATCTACCGGGCGTATCCGTAATATACAGCAGGTGTAAGGTATAAGGTCGGAGGTGCAAGGTTAAGGAATAAACCCCTCTGTGTGAGCACCATTGGGTGCGGTCTGACCTGCATCGCGGGTAAACCCGTTCCCACAGCCAAAAATAAGGCTCTAGGCGTCAGGCGCTGGGAAAAAATAAAGAAACCCGAATTTAAGGTGTGAACGGAACAGGACATGGGTAACAGGCTCATGTCCTGTTTTTTTGTCTTTCCTGTCCATGCAACCCTTTAATCGCGGTTCAAGCCGCTCCCGCACTAAGAAAAAGACGCTGGGCATCAGGCGGTGTCAGTCACTCATCAGGTGCACTTGAAGGCGAAACGGATGAGAGGGGGAAAAAGGAGAAGTGATGGAGCGGGAAACGGGATTCGAACCCGCGACTTTAACCTTGGCAAGGTTACACTCTACCACTGAGTTATTCCCGCACCA
>DAISYU010000105.1:0-11467 GCA_036825155.1 Thermodesulfobacteriota bacterium
GCCGAGTTCCTTGACGCGATCATAGACAAGACCATCTTTGAAAGAACCAATCTGAAGATGACGAAGCTGGCCTGAGCCGGGTGAATGGTCTAAACAGATTAGCATATAAGGCATTTAATTCAGTATGGATTTTGATAATTTTGAAGATTTTATAAAGAACCTCAATATTGAGGATTTCAAGAATTTCGGGAAACGATTCCTGAAAAGAGAAGATGTCCTTGAGAGGATACAGTCGGGCCAGTCACTAGCAGGTGCCGTCATTGAGGGGATCGATCTCTCAGGCATTGAAATGAAGGGCGGCAATCTCGAGAATGCAACCATCATGAACACGGTCTTAAAAGGTGCCGATCTTGAAAATGTCCGGCTTTCAGGTGCAACTCTCATCCAGGTGGATCTCTCCAGTGCAGAGCTCATGGGGGCGGATCTATCTGATGCAACGATTGCAAACACAATTTTTGACAGCGCCGATCTCACAGGCGCCTGCCTTTCCACGGTAAAGTTCTCTACCTTTCCGGTTTTTACAAGAGATCCGGCTGATATCAGGATACCACCGGATCTCGAAGAAATGATAAAAACGGATCCGTCAAAACTCGATGTGGAATCACTGGAATTGAGCCTAGAAGACTTCGGCCTGACGGAAAATGACTTTAATGAGGCCGGCTGCAGCATGAAGGGAGCCGTACTGAAAGACACAGTTATTATAGAAACAATCTTTGAAGAGGTGGCACTTGATAATGCAGATATGACACGGGCTCATATCGAAAAAACCACCTTCAGCGGTTCTCGTCTGGATTCGGCATGTATTAGCAAGTCCCTGATCAAGGGCGCCCGGTTTATCCAGTGTACATTTGTTGAGGCTGATTTCGAAGACACGGAAATAACTGCAGTGGAGATGAGTGATATAGACCTGTCACATGCCAGGAACATCCCTAAGAGCATGCCCGACTCATCTTTCATCAACTGCATCATTCCGGAAAAGGATTTTGCAGACGGCACGCTCACCGGGTGCGTGTTCTCACAGTCAAAGGCATCCGGTTCAACCTTTGTCAGGGCAGACCTTTCCGGAACACAATTTTCGCAGACCGACCTTTCCGGCTCGGACCTGAGCGCCAGCGTTCTCACTGATGCCGAATTTTCAGACTCGAACCTGGACAGGGCGATCTTGCGTGATACCGAGCTGACAGGGCACATCTTCCTTAACTGCTCCATGGAAGGCATTGACTTGAGCGGCATGGACCTGAGCGAGACCGATTTCAACAAGGCACAAATGACCGGGGCAAACCTCGCTGGTTGCAACCTAAGCGATGCCGACTTTACCGAAGCCTGCCTGAAACAGGTGAATTTTACCGGAGCGGTCCTGAAAGATACCATCGCATCAGGGGCAGATCTTACCAATGCGGATTTCACGGGTGCACAGTTCGACTACTGCCAGCTCGATGGAAGTACGATGGAAGGCGCCATCCTGCGCCGGGCAACGCTTCTCCAGACAGATCTTGACGGGGTTGATTTCACCACAACCAGTATCGAAAAAACCGAATTTGTTTTGTGCAGCCTGCAAGGATGCATTTTTCAGGGCATGGATCTAAAGCACTGCAATCTTACCGATTCAGACCTGAGCGGAGCCAACCTTAAACAGGCCGACCTGAGCCGGGCAGTTCTCACCCAGGCAAACCTTACAAAGGCCGATCTCACAGGGGCGCGCCTGACGGACTGCGTATGCAGGACAACGAATTTTACGCAAAGCACGCTGAAAGATACAAATTTCACGGACGCCGACCTGCGGTTTTCCAGGTTTGAAAAGGCTGTTGCCTCAGGGGCTGATTTTTCAAACGCCCGGATGGACCGCGCTGAGTTCAACAATGCGTCCCTGTTGGCCTCCCGTTTCCACAAGACAAACCTGATCTACTCTACCTTTTCCCATGCCGATTGTACCGGCACAGACTTTAGCGGAGCTAACATGCGGCAGTCCACGCTTCACCGGATCAATGATTCCAAAACAAATTTCAAAGGAGCCAACCTGCTCCTTGCCGAGTACACGAACAAGGACCTTGCAGAGGCGGAGGATTGGACCCCGCCGCCGCCGAAAACTTAGGAAGCAGATTCTGGAGGAAAACATGTCGAACCTTGCTGAGAAATATCCCTGGATGCAAGAGACCCGGTACCTGGGAAAAGCCCGGGTTGTGGATGCAGACGAGAATGAGGGCCGGGTCATGGTGCAGCTGAGTACGTCCGCCGGTAGCGTTGAAACATGGGCTGCCGTCGCAATCGCAGGAACCCATGAACTGGCCCTTGGCGATATTGTGCTTGCAGCAGGAGAAGACTTGAACGAAATGTACATCATTGGTCTCTTGAAAACTGCGACACTTTCCCCTGAAACCATCTCTCTGAGCGGAGGCACCAGCGCAGAGGCCTCCGGCAAACCCGGGGAGCAGAAAATGAAGGTGTTCTCGGCAAAAAAGGAACTGCTCTTCGAATACGACGAGGCAACGGGTACGGCCCGGGTGAATATGCCATCTGGCGACCTGGAGTTTGTCGCGGAAAAGGGGAACATCTCTTTCCAGTCCGGACAGGATATCAGTTTTCACGGCCACCACGTGGATATGAAAACCCATGAGATCGGCGTGTCGGCGCACAGGGGAGATCTCCGGATCGAAGAGGCAGTCTACACCGGTAGGAAGCTCCTGGGTAATATCGGGCACGCGAAACTTATTGCCGAGCGGCTCGAGACAGCAGCGCAGACCATGATCGAAAAGGCACAGAACCTCTTCCAGAGCGTAGAAGAGCTGAGCCAGCTCAAGGCCGGCAGGATGCGCACCCTGGTAAAAAAGACATTCCACTTCAAATCCAACAAGGCGTTCGTAAAAGCTGAAGAAGATTACAAGATCAGGGCCGAGAAGATTCATCTCGGCTGAAGATCGACAGAGTAAGGGAGCCGTTGATATGCCAGCAATATTCCCAGGATCGACCAATGGAGGGGGGCAGTGCATGGCTCTGCCCGATGTCTGCCTGACCCCGGTGCCCCCGCCCGTGGGACAAGCCCCTATACCCTACCCGAATACCGCCATGCTGAACCAGGCTCAAAAGACCTCTACAAAAGTGAAGTTTTCTAGCAAGGAGGTATTAACGACAAAGTCAGAGATCCCCAAGTCCATGGGGGATGAGGCCGGGACAGGAAAAGGCGTGATGTCGGGCATGAACATGGATAAGGTCACCTTCAAGAAAGGCAGTTCCACAGTAAAGATCGAAGGGCAGCCGTGCGTTCATCTGACGTCCATGACTGCTCACAACGGTACGAGCGCCAATGCCCCGGCAGGCGCCCAGATTGCACCGAGCCAGACAAAGGTGATTATTGCACCATAAAAGTCCCGGTTTAGAAAGGATACAAATATGAAAAAAGTGTGGCTTACCTCACTGGAAAAATCCGAAGAAAACGTAAAACAAATCATGTCCGCCCTGAAAGGGTACGGGCTCGATGTGCAGGGCCACTTCTGGACAGACGAGCTTGAAAAGATGGCATGGATCGGTCCGAGGGATGTCATGCTTGACAAGGACCTTGCCCTGTGGGCGATCCTCGCTTCTCCCGAATCGCTCTCAAATCCAAGTATCCGCTATGGACTCTCACTGCTGGCAGTCACTGTTCAGTCTCAGCGCGGGCTGAATTTTCCCATCGTGATCCTGCAGACCGGGGGGGAGACGATTTCTTCAGACAAACTGATGACCCCTTTGCAGGGGGCAGACGTGCTGGCCGCAGACAGTCCGGCATTCGGCGCAAAAATCGTGGCCAAGGTACATGCCCCTGGTAAAAAGGCTGCCGCAGAATACCGCCTGGACTGCTACGGCAATCCCCAGATCGGCCAGTGGTTCGAGATCGGTCCGGCAGGCTCCACCTGGAACGGCGCCCTGTTTGGTGTCGCCGGTGCAAAAATCACGTTTCAGGCAGTAGGTCCTAAAGGTCAGCTCCCGGAGAAATCCACCCTGAACTATCCCATCCAGGACATGCAGCTTGGTCTTGGTGAAAAAGAATATATCGCCTGGGCCGTTCAGAACGAGCTTGGCCCGGACAGCTCGTACTTTGTGAGGGTGGAAGGGCACCCCGATTCGATCCTCTTTGGGGAGTATTCCCAGGAGGAAGAAGCAGACGTATTTGTCGTCTCTCTGAAGTAGAGAGGAGAGTCCGGCAATTACCAGTAGAACTCCATATCCACCCGGTCTGCCGAGGGCAGTACCTTGCGTGATGGTTTTATGGAAAGGCTGACCAATACACGTTCATCCTCCCCGGTCTTGGTTGCGGCAATCTCCAGTTCTTCAGGCTCTGCCTGTGAAGACCGCTGCCAGAACAGGGAAAATGCTTTCTTGAGGGTATCTTCAAGTTCCATCGGGGTCATCTCACCACCGAAATGGTCCCTGCACCACAGGATGAACCGGCTGATAATGGAGACAAACAGCTGATAGCTCAAGGAGGCATCGCCTGCCGTGGCCTCGAGGGGCATACAGGCTATGTCGGCATTATAGGGTCCTGTCAACGGCATGATGCCGCACCGGATGATTTGATCGGCCCGATCATCGGTGATAAAAATCTCCGTGCTCAGAGATTTGCCGGTACCATCGGTGTGCAGCGGAAGATCTTCGAGAAAAACTTCAGAAAAGGCGGTGAAACGGGTTGGCCAGCCGCACTTAGAAAGGCTCTGCACCATGAGAGCCCCGGCAGCCCACACCGGAGCAATCCACAAAGGCTTGCCTTCCACAAACTGCACCAGCCTGGTTGGATTGTCAGGGCCATACGGATAGCGTGTTGAAAATCCGTTGCAGCTCAACGATACCCATCGTGCAGCTGACTTGCCGCGGAGAGTTCGCCACTTGGCAAAGCTCATCTCGTCCATGTAGTTGGGCAGATATGGGAGCCTGTTCAGCTCATTCCACGTATCGAGGTGGAAAAATTTCGGTGTGATCCAGGTAAGGCAGGGTACAAGAAGTGTCTCTGAAAACAAGGCGATCTTTTCCAGCAGGTCATGGCACCTCGCAGAGGTGTCAAAGCCAAGATCAACCATGATGAGGGACGGAAGATCGTAGGCCAGTTTCTCCAGCAGTTCTTCCAGGGTCTCTTCCATGGTATCGAAACTGACCGGGACGATCCGGATCCGGACAGGACCTTCAGCAGGGGCCTGCTTCACCAGGAATCGCAACCCCCGCCAGGTTGCCTCTGAGCGTCTGAACTGATCATGTGAAAAGATATGATGCAGATTCTGCTGCACAATGGAATCGACCTGGCCGGTCAGCGGGGCGGTTTTCTCGGCAGGGGCAGCACTGTCTTGCGGAAGGGCAACCATCTTCAGGATATTATCAACGGCACTTGATGGTGTGCGCTCGGTTGGACCGGGTTTGTCGGGGATACTCAGGGGAGGAAGATCCGGCCACTGTTTAAGGCCTGAGAGGATCTCATCAGAGGTCATGCCTTTTTGTTCAGCCTCTTTCAGAAACTTCCTGGCGTCCAGCAGGTTCATTAAATATCTGTTGTGCTGCACAAGGCCGTCGGGATGAAAATCTTTCATCTTAGAGCAGGTAACATCCAGTCGCCCCTCGGGACAGATATCCCGGGGCACTGAGATAGAAAACATGGGATTCAGCGTTTCCATAACCTGGTCGAACGTCGTTGCATCTATGACAACAGGATCCTCTTTCCAGGCAGCCTCATCACATGAATTGAACGGGGCCAGGACCACAATGGTAAATGGCATTGATGGAATATGCATATCTCCTCCGGAACATGGGCTTCCCTGCATATCGCACAGAAGCGGTCTTATAACAGTGTGTTCAAAATGGTGCCGGTGAAGTGTTGCTGTTATTTCTTGAAAATATCCTTATAGAGTGCGCCTATTCCCTTGGATTTACGCTCTCCTTCCTGCCGGGGTGTATCCTGCGGCGTATCAGGCACAGGCTGAGCCTGCTGACTGACAGGTTCTTCGATTTCTGCAAGGCGTCCCTGACCCAGGAATGTGAACCTCGGCCCCTGCGGGCTCAGTGCAAGAATATCGTTCGCATTGAGCGCGGCCTGAAGACCGATGGGCATGGAGTTGATACTGACAAGATTTTTCCCGGTGAGATCTTTGATCCAGTACTGGTTGTTTGAGAAGAAAATCTGGACATGGCGATCAAGTATTGCAGGGTGTGAGAGAACCAGATCATTGCCTGGTGATGATCCGATGGTCACGGGAAGTTCCCGGTATGAATTGAGCGTGGGGCCATATTGCACAATAAGAGACTTCTGAACCTTCTGGATGGCAACCGCCGCTGCCTGTGGCAGTGGCGGTGCTGCTGCCTGAGGAGTAACCACGGGCTGCTGCGGAGGCTCCTGGACAGGTGGAGCAACAGGCTCTTGAGCCGGCTTTGCGGCTTTTACCGGCGGTACAGGAACGACCGGGCTCTCGGGTTGCACAGCGGGCTGATTTTCCAGAATCCTGGTAAGGAAGCTCGCCTTGGGACCACCCTCGGAGAACATCAGAACGTCGCCGTCTTTGAGATAGGTCTCTTTGACCTGCTTGCCGTTTACAAACGTGCCGTTCGTACTCTCGTCGATAAGCTTAAACCGGTTGCCGTTACGCACAATCTGAGCATGCCTGCGGGAAACAATGGAAAGGTCTTTTGGAAACTGGACATGGCACGTTGGATGCCGGCCGATCAGAATGCTGTCTTCGGCGACTTCCTGGATCTGGCCCTTCAAAGGCCCCTGGATATGTATGAGCTGGACTGCTATGACGGGTTTGTCTCTCATTGGATTTATCGAATTATCCCCTTCCGCAAAGCGCGACTACTCTCTTAAGATCCCTTTGATGAAGACAAAATTACAATTATGGACAATCTTCTGTCAAGATAATTGAGGAAAATATGGATCTCACTATACATGCATTCGGGAAATCCGACACCGGTCTTATCCGTAAAAATAATGAAGATTCCTTTGCTGTTGATATACAGGCCGGTTTCTGCACAGTCGCCGACGGTATGGGCGGCGCAGCCGCCGGAGAGATTGCCAGCAGCATCTTTGTAGAAACCGCTGCAGAAATCTTTTCAAAGCACGGCTCTTTTTCAGAGGAACTCCGTGTCGGCCACATGCAGCAGGCCTTCATAACCGCAAATCAGCGGATCCTGGACCATATAAAAAGCAATCCCGATCATGCGGGAATGGGATGCACGGCAGAGCTCCTGGCAATAACCGATGAAGGGTTTGTGCTCGGCCATATGGGCGACAGCAGGACATACCGGTTGAGAAACGGACAGTTGAAACTACTTACCAAGGACCATTCCCTGGTGCAGGACCAGCTTGACCAGGGGATCATCACGCCGGAACAGGCGGCAAAGCATCTCCAGAGAAATGTGATACTGCGTGCAGTGGGCACAACACAAACCCCTTCCCTTGATCTGGTACGCGGTAGAACGTACCCGGGCGATCTGTTCCTCTTGTGCTCGGACGGTCTGACCGATATGGTCAGCGACGAAACTATCTTACAGGCACTCAGGCAGTATCCCCGCCTGCCAGAGGCAGCCGATGTTCTCATTGCCCTTGCCAAGGACGGTGGAGGGAAAGACAACGTTACTGTGGTCCTGATGCATATCGAATCATGATAAAAAACATAACCATCCCTATCCTGTTGCTCCTCGTGCTGTTTGCAGCAGCCGCATCTGCTGCTGTCCAGGACAACACGAGGAATTACCCCATCCCCAGATCGGAACTGGAGGATATCGTTGACGACTGGCTCAGCGGGGCCGGGTTCAGTGTCTATCACAGAGCCATGGAAGCAGGCCTCATCAGGATGGAAGCAGAAAAGGGCAGTGAACGCTGGGATATCCTCCTGAGGCAGAATTCTCCCCTTGCCACAGAGGTCCAGGCTTTCTACTCCCGCGGCGAGAATCATGATACAGCCCACATCCAGGCATTATGGAACTTCCTTTCCGGTTACCACAAGGGTTCTGATGCGGCCGTGGAGGCCTCGAATGCTGCCATCCCCACGCCGGTCCTGGCAAGGATAGAATCCGTGGTGTGTATCCAGGCGGACCTGGGTGACGGTGATACCATCCAGTTCTCAGGGTTCATTGTGGATGCATCCGGTCTGATTCTCTGCACGGCACACTATCTCAAGGGCATCAGGGGAATGACCCTGACCCTGTTTGACGGCCTGAAGCTGAAAGGGGTGATCATCAAGATCGACTACGAACGTGATCTTGCCCTGATCAATGTGAACCAGGAATTCAATACCTTTGTCTCGCTCGCCGACGGCATCAGGCTGTTGGGGATGGGGCAGAAGGTCTACTCGGTCGGGTGCCCGGAGAATCTCGGAGGAACGGTCTACCAGGGCTTTATCAACGGTCCTCCTCGATCGGTAAACGACCATTTCCTCTGGCAGGTGAGTATGAAGGTTTATCCCGGAAGCAGCGGAAGCCCTGTGTTCGACGCATTCGGCAATCTGGTCGCCGTGGTCAAGGCACGGCATAAAGGAACTGATTCCCTTGGTTTTCTTATCCCGTATGAAACCATCGTCTCCTTTGTAAGGGATATGAAACAGTAGGGAAGAGGCAGAATTCAGAAGCCAGAATCCAGTAGTCAGAATGAGGGAATCTGATGGAGATTGACGTTGCATAAAATGACTCCCGTCATTGCTTCGTCGACCGCCACGGCGGATTCCTCGCGATGACAGACAGGGCAATCATGAAGCCTCCACAACTAATTATATGAACGGAGCAATATGAACTACGGCCGCTATGAAATACAAAAGGAACTGGGTAAGGGTGCCATGGGTGTCGTATACCAGGCCAGGGATCCTCAAATCAACCGCACCATAGCGCTCAAGGTCCTGCGGGAAGACCGGGTCACCAGTGAAGACTTCGTGAAACGATTCCTCAAGGAGGCCATGGCCATCGGCCGCCTTTCTCACCCGAATATCGTCACGATCTATGATGTGGGTCAGGACCATGACACCATCTATCTGGCCATGGAGTATCTGGAAGGCCGGCCGTTCAACGATATTATCCGTGAAAGGACCCTGAGCTTCCCCGAGATTGCGGAGCTGGCCGTACAGCTGGCGGAATGCCTTGACTATGCACATAAAAAGGGAATCGTACACCGGGACATCAAACCGTCCAATATCATGCTCACCCCTGAGGGTAAGGTCAAGCTTACCGACTTCGGTATCGCAAGGATAGAAGATCCGTCCATGAAGGATCAGACCCGCGCCGGAGAGATCCTGGGAACCCCGGTATACATGTCGCCGGAGCAGGTCATGGGACAACCGCTCGACGGCCGGTCCGATCTCTATTCGCTCGGGGTAATCCTCTATGAACTGGCAGCAGGCAGGAGGCCCTATTCCGGAGAAAATCTCGCTGCAATCTTCAGGGCCATTACCCTGGACGACCCTCAAGACGCGAGCACGATAAATCCATCCATCCCTCCGGCCCTGGCGAGTCTGATCATGAAGGGTCTGCATAAGGATGCGTCGCAGCGGTTCCAGACCGGTGAGGAAATGGCTGCAGCATACAGAGATTTTCTCAGGAAGCTCGAGACCGACGCTGCCGTCAAAGAGACCGCACCGAAAAAACCGCCCTATACAGCCATTATCTCTGTGCTTGTCCTGATCATCCTGCTCTTCTCAGCCGGGGCATTCTATCTTACTACGAGCAAGAAAGAATCAAACACGACGGCAGCCCCTAAGGAGCAGGTCGAACTGACATCCCTGAACGTGGAGAGCATACCAGTCGGTGCGCAGATCTTCATCGACGGTTCGTTCAAGGGAAAGACCCCGCTTAAACTCGATGTACCCCTGGGAAAACATGAGGTTCGCCTCAGCCTTCCCGAATACTATGAATGGGAGGCACAGATTGCCCTGGAGGAAAAAGGAGAGATCCCTCTGTCAGTACGACTGGTTCCCTCCAGGGAACAGAACGAGTGAGACAGCGTGGAAACAGGCATTGTCTTGAGTTCCGCTGCATTATTGTCTGGATAGTGTTATACATTCATTATAAGATACTACTACGGTGTAGTTCTCATTCAATAAATGAAAAAATGGCGAGGAGGAGATACAATGAGGTGCGCTAAATACGGTTTCACCCTGTTTATCCTGGTTCTTATTCTGTGCATGACCGGAACAGGGTATTCACAGGTCCAGGAGGGAAAACAGGTTCCGCTCTTTTCTCTCAAAGGAATGGATGGGAAGACCTATGATCTCTCTCAGATGAAAGACAGGCCCATGATGATCATCTACTTTTTTGATGCTGCATCGAGGCCGAGCCAGGAAAGCCTCCTGACCATGGACAACCTGGCAAAGAAATACCAGGACGCCGATCTGAGGGTATGGGGCATCACGCGTTCCCCGAAAGACAGCGTGGCGGATTTTGTAAAGAAAACGAACCCCGCATTCCCGATCCTCCTTGACGACGCCGCGGTGAGTGATGCCTATCAAGCCAAATTCATCCTGCCCACCACCTGCATCATGGGACCCGATCTCACGCTCCTCGACTATTTCCAGGGCGGCGGCAAGACAACGAATGTCATGCTCGTCAAACTGGCAGAGCGGAAATTACAGCAGAAAGAGGTTGTTCTCGCCCAGGCACTGAGTGATGAAGCGGTAAAGAACGACCCGAAAGACGCCAAGGCACAGATGATCAAGGGCTATGCCGCTTTGAAAGCCGGTCAGCTTGACGATGCTGAAAAGACGTTTGCAGCCATGACAGCGGAAAAAGGCCAGGGTGAAATCCTTGGCAAGGAAGGACTGGCAAGCGTGTATGCGGCAAAGGGTCAGTCGGAGAAGGCCCTTGCAATGGCCTCAGCGGTAGAGAATGCAGCTCCTGAGCGGGCATATATCCATGCCGTCAAGGGAGATGTCCTCTACGCTCAGGACAAGAAAGCCCAGGCCCAGGCGGAATATGCCAAGGCTGTGCAGAACCCCGGCGCCGAGGACTTCCAGAAGGCAGGGGCGTATAACAAGCTCGGCCGCCTCTATGCCAGTATCGGAGACTACCAGCAATCCAGAGATCTCTATGATCAGGCGGTACGGATAGACCCGTACTATGTGGAAGCCATGGCAAACAAGGGCGTCACCTACGAAAAAGAGGGGAATTGGGACAAAGCCCTGGATATGTACAATAAGGGCCAGTCCCTTGACAAAGACGATGTCTTTGCTTCAGCCCTGGCCAGGAGGGCTGCACAGATGATTGCCCTGCAGAACGACGCAAAGAACCGGGAACGGATAGACAAACTGGTGGAGGATCTCTCAAAGCGGTACCGCTCACAGAAAAAGATATTCACCGCGACCACAGAAGATACCTGGACGTCACGCCCGATGGTACTGACCTTTGTCGATTTTCAGGAGACAGGTGCATTGAGCGAACGTGACGGCATCTCGGTTGTTCTGGCCACCCAGCTGGCCGATGAGCTCAACGCCTCCGGCAGGGTGCAGGTGGTTGAACGTGTGGTAATCGAACG
>DAISYU010000106.1:0-11404 GCA_036825155.1 Thermodesulfobacteriota bacterium
ATGGGGATAAAAAAGGCCATACCGTAAAAGGTATGGCCTTTTTATTTACGTCTGGGAAACACATATTACCCAATATCACCTCTTTGATCTTCCGCTGTTGGCGTAATTACCATCAACTCACTGAATAAACACAGGATTCTTACTATATCTCTGATTAATAACTTTCTCATATTTATCGGATTTTATTGACAGATATAGAGCCGTATGATAACCACTGCCTATCTCAATGTGGAGTGGAAAGCGTGACCCTTGCACAGATTAAGGAACTGCTGGATGCGGAAGTTATTGTGGGAGACGACAAGCTTGATCTCGAAATAAAGACCGCTTTTGGCGCAGATCTCATGAGTGATGTTCTTGCCTTTGCTCGTTCCGGTTGCTTATTGATCACCGGTCTTTCAAACCCTCAGTCAGTACGGACCGCCTATGCACTCGACATTGCAGCTATCATTGTGTGCCGTGGCAAGGCGCTTACCGATAAATTCATAGATATAGCAAAAGAACTCGGCATACCCATTCTATGGACTCAGTACATCATGTTCGAGGCATGCGGCAGGCTGTATCGTGAAGGAATAACCGGTTGCGTCCGCGAGATTCTTGTTGAGGATAAGACAAGTGCCCGGTGATGAATATCTTGAAGGAATCTTCCAGGTACAGGGAAGAGACTTTGTCGATGCCGGGATTGTATCGAGCGAGATAAAGAAAAAGCTCAAGGAAAAGGGTATCCCCGAAAGTATCATCAGGAAAGCTGCGGTCGTGACCTTCGAGGCCGAAATCAACATCATTTCCTATGCTGAACAGGGTACTATTCAGTACTATATCGAACCGGATTCCATAACAATAGAGGCGAAAGATGTGGGTGCCGGCATCGAAGATATCGAGCTTGCCCTTCAGGAGGGGTATTCCACTGCCGATGATTCCATCCGCGAGCTGGGTTTTGGTGCAGGTATGGGACTGGCGAACATAAAAAGATTTTCCGATGAATTTGAGATATCTTCCGTGCCGAGGGAAGGGACGTATGTGAGAAGCACGATTTATCTGAATGGAAAATAATGCAAGGGGATTCGAGAGATGACGCTTGAAGCAATCGTAGAACAATTAGGTTTAAAATGTAAGTGCTGCTGGGAGAAACTCAAGAGAGACGTTGAGGGCGGCTATGCCGGGGATCTGCTGAGTGATGTCATGGCGAACAGTTCTGCAGGCAATATATGGGTCACACGGCAGGTGCATCAGAACATTGTCGCGGTTGCCTCTTTGAAGGAACATGCCGGCGTCGTCATTGTTCAAGGTGCCGTCCCTGACAAAGACACCCTTGAGAAGGCTCAGAAAGAGGGCATCCCCATCATTGTGAGTGATATGTCCGAATTCGAGGTGGTGGGGAAGATCTATCATCTGATGTATCATGGCTAGGGATCAACTCCTGTTGAGTTCTACCATTGAATGAGCCGATGTCGAAGACATATACGTGTAACCTCCATGTGCACACCTGTCTTTCTCCGTGCGGAGACCTGGACATGCACCCTGCTGCAATAGTGCAGGAGGCCATTGAACAGCACCTCGACATCATTGCTATCTGCGACCACAATACCTCGGAAAATGTCAGGTATGTTGCCAAGGCCGCACAGGGAACCGGCCTTAGAGTCATTGGCGGCATGGAAGTGGCGAGCAGGGAAGAGGTCCACATTATTGCGCTCTTTGAACACCTTGATGCGTTATCCCGCCTTCAGGACTATGTATACGATCATCTGGACGGCCTCAATGATGAAGACGCATTCGGTATGCAGGTGATCGTCAATGAGGTCGGTGAGGTGGAGGGTTTTAATGAGAGGCTGCTCATCGGGGCTACAAACATCCCGATGGAGAAGGTGGTCGAAACGGTTCATGAACTGGACGGCCTGGCCATTGCAGCCCATATTGACAGGCCGAGTTTCAGTGTTATTTCCCAGCTGGGCTTCGTACCCGAACATGTACCCTTTGATGCCCTGGAGATATCCGCACGACTTGGCATAGCCGAGGCGCGCAGAAAATTTCCTGAGCTGAACCAATACCCGTTCATCACCTCATCCGATGCCCATTTCATTAAGGATATCTCTGCGGCGTCAACGAAGATGTGTCTGGAAGAGGCGAGCTTATCAGAGATCAGGATGGCGTTCAGGAACGAAAACGGACGATATATCGTGGAGTAAGAATATGATCGAACTGGCATTGCACATCCTTGACATAGCAGAGAATTCATCACGGGCAGATGCCACGCTCATCGAGATCACCCTTGTCGAAGACATGGTCAACGATATCCTCTCCCTTGAGATCAAGGATAACGGGAAAGGCATGGACGAGGACACCATAGAGAAGGCCATGGACCCGTTTTATACCACGAAGAAGGTGCGCAGGGTGGGCCTGGGTCTTCCCATGCTCAAACAGGCCGCCATCACGGCTGGAGGCAGGTTCTCCATCGAGTCACACGTGGGAAAGGGCACCCGGGTCTTTGCACAGTTTCAGCATTCTCACATTGACAGGCAGCCCATCGGTGATATTCCGGGGTGCCTCGTTGCCCTCATTATTGGAAATCCTGACATTGATATCCTGTACACTCACACCAAAAACGACAGAGCATATACACTGGATACGTCCGAGATACGATCAGCCCTTGATGGTGTTCCTTTGAACCATAGGGAAGTATTGAATGTCATAAAAGACAATATCATTGAAGGGATAGCCGAGCTCAACGCATAGATACACGGATTCTCCGGTACGGATCTGTGCGCGTGACTCTAACGTTATCGCCGTGATATGTGCGTGGTTTGATAGACCAGTATTGGATTGTACTGCATTGGTTCCCACGGTTCCTTAACACAGGTGAGAGATGAAGGAGGCAGATGGTATGAATATCAAGACTTCACAGCTCGGCAAGGGGTATGTCCATGTCTACACAGGCAACGGCAAGGGCAAGACTACCGCTGCACTCGGCCTTGCACTCCGTGCTGCAGGAAGCGGGCTTGCAACGAGGATTGTCCAGTTCATGAAAGGCCGGCACTACAGCGAACTCAATACAATAGCGAAGCTTGAAGGACTGGTGAAGATAGAGCAGTTCGGAAACAAGGAGTTCTGCAGGATTTCCGATCCCCCCGATGCCAGGGATGTGGAGATGGCGGTCAAGGCATTGGAGCGGGTATGGGGCCTTATGCAGGAAAACACCTGTGACATTCTCATTGCAGATGAGATGATTACCGCAGGCCTGTTCAAGCTCATAACACAGAATGATATCCTGGATACCATACGGCGCAAGCCTGACGGGATGGAACTTATCCTCACCGGGAGGGGGGCTTCACAGGGGATTATCGAGGCGGCGGACCTCGTCACGGAGATGAAGGAGGTCAAGCACTACTATACCCGGGGCGTACAAGCGCGGGAAGGGATTGAACACTGAGACAATTCATTCATGATCCCGGTCGAATAGCGTATGTGAAAAAGGCCGTACCCGCTTAGACTGGTACGGCCTCGAATCAATATCTTGCTCTACTGCTCTTACATCATCTCGATTATGGTTGCCAGGGATACACCGCCGCCGCCACAAATGGTTGCGAGTCCGAGCTGTTTACCCCTGTTCTTCATGGCGTAGATGAGCGAGACCATGATGCGTGCGCCGGTGCAGCCCACAGGATGACCGATGCCGATCCCTGATCCGTTGACATTGACGATCTCACGGTTCAGGCCGAGTTCCTTTTCGCAACCGAGGTACTGGGCGGCAAAGGCCTCGTTGAGCTCGATGAGTTCGAAGTCGTCGAGCTTATATTGCGGGTTTCTCGTGAGGAGGTCTTTGACTGCAGGCACCGGGCTCAGGCCCATGACCATTGGATGGCAGGCGCCTCGGCCGGTTGCTTTTATCTTTGCAATGGGGGTAAGCCCGAGCTCTTTCGCCTTGTCAGCTGACATGATGATCATGGCAGCTGCACCGTCATTGAGTCCGGAAGCGTTTCCTGCCGTCACTTTCCCGATTTTGGGTACAAAGGCGGGTGGCAGTTTTTTGAGGTCATCCATGGTGAGATTCGGTCTGAAATGTTCGTCCTTGTCGAATATTACCGGTGGTTTTCCTTTCTTCTGCGGTATCTCGATGGGTACGATCTCATCTTTGAAATCTCCATTATTTGTCGCCCGTTCCACGCCGTTGTGACTTCTCAGGGCAACCTCGTCCATTTCTTCTCTGGTTATATTGTACAGTTCCGCAATGAATTCTGCAGTGTGGCCCATGATATACGGCTTTCCCTTATACATATCGAACAATGCACCTTTATTGAGAGGACCATCGTCAGATAACGGCATGATGTGTGATCCGCAGTGCAGGCCATGAATCATGGCATCCTCGAGAGCCTTGTCCTGAAGTCTGCATCCCCATCTGGCATCCTGGGACACATAGGGAACACCTGACATGTGTTCTGTGCCGCCTGCCAGGATAATATCCGCCATACCTGCCTGGATCATGGCCATACCGCTTACGGTTGCCTCCATCCCGGATATGCATACCCTGTTGACGGTAACAGCGGCTACCGAGTCAGGGATGCCTGCGAGCAGGGCTGACACACGTGCTACGTTGAGCGCATTTACGGGCTCCAGGCAACACCCGAACCGGACATCATCGATCATTGCAGGGTCTATCCCTGCACGTTCCACCGCCCCTTTCATGGCAACGGCCCCGATATGTGCCCCGTTCATATTTCTTAAGCTTCCGCCAAAGGTTCCGACAGCTGTTCTGCATGCAGAAACAATAACTACATCCTTCATGAGATCCCCCTTCTATATGAATTTTCGTGTCTGTTAAAAGACGTATTATTCAAGAGTTGATAAAGAATGAATACTCATTCACTGCACTGTATAGACCAAATCCCGAAACAAGTAAAGGGGGAAATGTCCGAAACGTTATTACTGTGCACGTTCTGTCTCTCTCTGTCCCATTATTCAATGATATTCATATAATGCTATATCCTGTTGCACATGATGTGATGAATAATCCTTGACTCCGGCGGGATGAAGGCGCATTATGAAAAAAAATGCCGACCGGCATTTTCTTGCAACCATGGATTATAGTGCAACTACGAAATGCCAGCGCTGCGGCAAGTGCTGCCTGGCAAACTGTCTCTCCTTTGCTACCGAGGAAGACCTTGCCCGCTGGAGGCAACAGGGACGTGAGGACATCCTCCACGTCATTGAGAACACGCACGCGGTCTGGGCAGGTGACCATCTCATATCCAACGAAGACGGTCATTACCTGCACGGGTGCCCGTTTCTCAACTGGGAGGAAGATCACTACGCGTGCGCCATCTATGAGACACGGCCTTCAGTGTGCAGGAATTACCAGCCCGGTTCATCCCTCATCTGTCCTCTGTACATGCTGCGCATACAGTACGCATGACATGATGAGGTAAGACAGGCCGGCTTTCCCTTAAAGGAAAGGGGCAGGGACGAGGAAAGCGGTGTTCGCCGCTTGAGGGGGACTTTACGCTCTCCTGCCATGCAGGATGGCTATGAGGCCTTGACGAGCGGGATCTCTTCCCAGGATGTGGTGAACCGCGGGGATTTTCTCGTCTGGCGCATCCACCACGGGCGGTCGAAGCCGGCGGCTGCGTACGATATGGTGCCTGATCCGAAGCGGGCGTTTATCCGGTCAACGGTCTGCATGAGGTTCACCTCTTTTGGTCCTTCGGGGGGCTGGTGGAACAGGTTCATCTGCACCTGGCCTCTGGGAACGATATCGGCAAGCATCACGCCCACCTTGCGGTACGCCGGTCCCCGGCGGTATATCCGCTCGAGAAGTGTATGGGCATAGCCGATGAGCTGCGGTGTATAGGCAGTGGCAACCGGGATATTCGCCGAGGAGATATACGTTTTCGGAAACCCCTCGTTGAAGGGGAATTCGATGAGCACCAGCTCGATAAAGCCGGCTGCTCCTCCCTGTGCCCTCAGTTTTTCCGCTGCTCGCGAGGTATAGGCTGCAGCGGCCTCCTTGAGTTCTTCGAGGCGGTAGACCTTCCGGCCGAACGAGCGGGAGCAGACGATAGCCTTTTTCGGCGCATCGTCCTGATCCAGGGGGATGCAGGACATCCCTCTGAGCTCCATCACTGTTCGCAATCCGGTTATCTTCAGGTGCTTCTTTGCCCATGCATCGTCCATATCCCGCAGGTCGCGGGCAGTGCGTATTCCGGCCCGGCTGAGGAAACGGCCGTAGCGTCGTCCGATGCCCCAGACATCCCCCACATCGATCTCGGAAAGGGCGCTTTGTGCGCACAGGGTAATGTCGAATACGCCGCCAAGGGAAGGGTCCTTCTTGGCAAAGAGTGCAGCTGCCTTTGCCAGTGTCTTCGATGGGCCGATCCCCACGGAGACCGGGACCCCCACCCATTTCCTTACAGTCTTCCTGATCTCCCCGGCATAGCCCAGAGGATCCCCTGTCGTGCCGTCCAGTCCCAGGAATGCCTCGTCTATGGAGTACATCTCCACATCGGGACTGAATATCCCCAATACGTCCATGACCCGGCGGGAGATATCGCCGTACAGGCTGTAGTTCGATGAGAAGACGTGCACCTGATGCCGGGCCATGAGGTCCCTGCACTGGAAGATGGGCTGCCCCATCTTTATGCCGAGGGCCTTTGCCTCGTTTGACCGCGCGATGATGCACCCGTCGTTGTTCGAGAGCACGACCACGGGCCTGCCCTCGAGGGACGGATTGAAGATCCGCTCGCAGGAGACATAGAAGTTGTTGCAGTCTATCAGGGCAAAGAGCTTGTGCATGGTATCACACCTTGTGGATCACATAGGTGACCACGCCCCAGATCTCCACCATCATGTTTTCCTTGATCTCAATGGGCTTGAAATCGGGGTTGGCAGCGAGGAGGTAATATCTCCCGCCGCTTATCTGGTACCTCTTTACGGTGAATTCGCCGTCAAGGACAGCGATGACGATGCTGCCGGGGCGGGGTTCCAGCGCCTTGTCCACAATCAGGATATCACCCGGGTTGATCCCGGCTTCGATCATGGAGGTCCCCTCCACGCGCACGAAGAACGTGGCGGATGGGTGCGTGATGAGGAATTCGTTCAGATCGAGGGTCTTGTCGATGAAGTCATCCGCCGGGGACGGAAATCCGGCTGATATCCCCGTGGTGAACAGGGGGATCTTTCTGGCTGTCTTGCCGTCAAATCCCCAGATCATGGTAACCCGGGCCTCGGTTTTTTCTGCCATAAAGAAGCTGTTTATCACCATTGCCCGGTCATGTAAAGCAAAGGCCTCGGCAGTTTCCCCGCACCTTCGCTTCAGGGGGCAGGTCTGATGATTCTCAGAGTGTGTAAGCAAACATCTGTCCGATAATATTGAGCTAATTTATCAAATGCATCTATCCGATGAGATTATTGGGGATATTACGATTGGCAGGTCTTGACTTGACATGGAGTGATCCTATAAAGGTACTAAGTGCATACTAAATTATAAGGAAGGGCATATGTTCAACCTGAAATTTCAAGAAGTTATTGGTTTCCTCTTGGGGCCGGAAGGCAGTGAGGAGCGGCTCGGTGTGTATTATCCGTCACTGGATGTGTATGAAAATTCGGACGAACTGTGCATCGAGGTGGAAATCCCCGGTGTCAGCCCTGAAGAAGTGAATGTGGAGGTTGTTGGAAGGACACTGATCATTACCGGGATGAAGCGGGATCCTCTTGTGAACAAAGGTGTTCGTTACATCAGGATGGAGAGAGGATTCGGGAAATTCAGAAGGGAGCTCGATATACCGGAACTTTTTGATATCGAAAAGGTCGATGCGAAATTCTGTGATGGTGTTCTGACAATCAAGGTGGCCCGATCAGAGAATAAGCCCAAGATGATTAAGCGTATTACGATCGAATAGGAGAGAGTTGAATGGAGAATGAAAAACAAGCAATCGATATACCTACGAATATTCCGTTACTCCCCATCAGGGATGTGGTGATTTATCCGTACATGATACTGCCGTTGTTTGTAGGTAGAGGATTGTCTATCAAGGCGGTCGACGAGGCCCTTAATAAAGACAGGTATATTTTCCTTGCCGCGCAGAAGGATTCCACCATTGAAGAGCCGGAAGAGGATCAGATATATACGGTGGGAACCGTGGCCATGGTGATCAGGATGCTGAAGCTGCCTGACGGAAGGGTGAAGATCCTGGTCCAGGGTGTGGCCAAGGCCCGTATCCAGAAGTTCTATAAAGACGAAGGCGGCTTTTATACAGTAGATATCGAGAAGATAGACGAACCCGAGATCAAGGAGGTGACCGTCGAGGTAGAGGCCATGATGCGCTCGGTCAAGGAGCAGTCAGAGAGAATCCTCCAGCTCAGAGGAATCGTCTCTCCGGATGCCCTTTCCATCCTCGAGGCCATAGACGACCCCGGGAGGCTGGCGGACCTGGTGGCATCCAACCTCAGGCTCAAGGTTGACGAATCCCAGTATGTCCTCGAGATCATCGACCCCATCGAGCGGCTCAAGCATGTAAACGGCCTGCTCTCAAAGGAGATGGAACTCTCGGAGGTTCAGGCCAAGATCCAGTCGCAGGCAAAAGAGGAGATGAGCAAGACGCAGAGGGAATACTTCCTGCGCGAGCAGCTGCGTGCCATCCAACAGGAACTTGGCGAGGTCGACGAGAAGGGCAAGGAGGTGGAAGAGTATCAGGATAAGATCGAGAAGGCGGGCATGCCCGAAGAGGTCAAGAAGGAGTCCGTCAAGCAGCTCGATCGTCTGAAGATGATGCATCAGGACTCTGCCGAGGCCAATATTATCCGTACCTACCTCGACTGGATGACAGACCTGCCGTGGGGTCACTCAACCCAGGACAGTCTCGACATCAAGGCGTCTGCAAAGATCCTTGACGAGGATCATTACGGTCTCGATAAGGTGAAGCAGCGGATACTCGAATACCTTGCCGTTAGGAAACTCAACCCGGAGAAGAAAGGCGCGATACTGTGCTTTGTCGGTCCTCCTGGCGTCGGGAAGACCTCTCTGGGTAAATCGATTGCCCGTGCCCTTGGCAGAGAGTTTTACCGGCTCTCCATCGGCGGAGTGAGAGATGAGGCGGAAATCCGGGGTCACAGACGGACCTATATCGGCGCCATGCCCGGCAGGATAATTCAGGGAATCAAGCAGGCAGGGTCCAATAACCCCGTGTTCATGATCGACGAGGTGGACAAGATCGGAGCAGACTTCAGGGGCGACCCGTCATCGGCCCTGCTCGAGGTGCTCGACCCTGAACAGAACTTCTCGTTCCAGGATCACTACCTCAACGTGCCCTTTGATCTGTCCAAGGTGATGTTTATCACCACGGCAAACCTCATGGACCCCATCCCTGGTCCGCTCAAGGACAGGATGGAGATCATAGAGCTGCCCGGATACACGGATCAGGAAAAGCTCCAGATAGCGAAACGATACCTGGTGAGAAGGCAGGTTATTGAAAACGGCATGAAGGAAGAAGACTCAAAATTCTCAGATGAGGCCATCCTTGATATCGTGAATCACTACACCAAGGAGGCAGGTGTCAGGAATCTTGAACGGGAGATCGGTTCTATCTGCCGTAAGGTTGCCCGCGATATCGCGGAGAAGGAAGGCAAGCGCAAGAAGCTGTACCGGGTATCCGCGAAGAACGTCTCCAATTATCTCGGTGTGCCGAGGTATATGCCTGAACAGGAGCGCAAGGAACACGAAGTCGGCGTTTCAACAGGGCTTGCATGGACACAGTTCGGCGGCGAGATCCTCTATATCGAGACATCGGTCCTGCCATGCGAAGCAGGCAAGGGCGGGGCAGTTGTTCTGACCGGCCAGTTGGGCGACGTCATGAAGGAATCCGCACAGGCAGGTCTTACCTATATCCGTTCCCGCGCAGAAATGCTCGGCATTTCCACTTCATTCAACCGTGACAATGACGTGCATATCCATGTGCCCGCAGGGGCCATCCCAAAGGACGGACCGTCCGCAGGGATCACCATGGCAACAGCCGTGATCTCGGCCCTGACGAACAAGGCCGTGAGGAAGGATATCGCCATGACCGGGGAAATCACCCTTCGCGGCAAGGTTCTTCCCATCGGCGGGCTGAAAGAGAAGGCCCTGGCTGCACACAGAAACAAGATCTTCGACATCATCATTCCACGGGAGAACAAGAAGGACCTTGAAGAGATCCCGCCGATGATCAAGAGCAAGGTGAGGTTCCACCCTGTCAGTTCCATGGATGAGGTTCTCGAACTGGTATTTGTAAACGGCAAAGATACGAAGAAAGAACCAAAGAAAGAGCCCAGGAAGACGGCCAGGAAGCCGGCAGTGAAAAAGGGGGAGAAAGCAGTTCCCGCTGCCCACTAAGGTCAATATCTGCTGTTCAAACGGCTAACGCCTTTTAAAAGGCGTTAGCCTTCAAGTATTCCTCTGAATATACATGCAATGGTCGGTCCCGCCCTGTGTGCCATGGCTATGACCTCGTCAATGGGTGCGCCTTTGTAGTCATCCGGATCGTTGTTGTTGGTGATGGCCGAGATAGCAAGGCAATCCATGCCGCAGTGGACAGTTTGAATGACCTCCATCACGGTGGACATGCCCACGGCGTCCGCACCGATTATCTGCAGCATCCTCGTCTCTGCAGCCGTCTCCATTGAAGGCCCGGGAACCTGCACATATACCCCTTCTTTCAGGTCGATATGCTCTTTCTGGGCATATTCCCGCGCCCGTTTCTTGAGGGACGGGCTGTAGGGCGCTGTCATCTCCGGGAAACGCGGGCCCATACAATCGTCATTGGGACCGATGAGCGGATTGCGTCCTGTCAGATTGATGTGGTCGGTGATAAGCATGGCGCTGCCCGGTGTGAGATCCGCCCTGAGCCCGCCTGCAGCATTGGAGATAAAGACCTGCTTGATGCCCATGAGCGAAAAGACACGTATGGGGTAGGTGACCTCTTTTGCCGTGTAACCCTCATAGAGGTGGAACCGTCCGCTCATGACGATAACATCCCGGCCGCCGAGTTTTCCGATAAGCAGTCTGCCCTGGTGGCTCGTGACAGAAGAGACCGGGAAGCCAGGGATGTCACGGTAATCGATAGACTCCTCTATGGCGATCTCGTCTTCCATGATCCCCAGGCCGGTTCCGAGGATTATCGCTGTTTCGGCCTTGGACAGGGAGCTCAGGCGCCGTGCTGTCTCTCGTTCATCATGCATGCTCATGAATCAAGCGGGACTGCCTCATCGATGAGCATGATGGGGATATCGTCTTCTATGCGGTATTTGAGCTTGCAGTTGTTGCAGATAAGACCGCTTTCATCGTCTTCCAGAACAAGATCGCCCTTGCACTTCGGGCAGGCGAGAATCTTCAGTAATTCCTTGTCGATCGGCATGTGGAACCTCCTGTATCCATTAAGCATTG
>DAISYU010000107.1:0-10999 GCA_036825155.1 Thermodesulfobacteriota bacterium
AGGCAGGGTCCGTGGGTCCGGCAGTGAAAGACACGATCATCAAGATCGGAGAAGGCGGTGAAGTCCTCATCAAGGGTCCACAGGTCATGAAGGGATACTATAAGAACGAAGAGGCCACCAAGGAGGTCTTCACTGATGACGGCTTCTTCCGCACCGGTGATATCGGTGAACTTGATGAAGACGGATATCTCAGGATCACCGGCAGGATAAAGGACATCCTCGTCACCTCCGGCGGCAAGAACATCTCTCCGCAGAACATCGAGAACAGCCTTCTGGCATCAAAATATATCGAACAGGTGGCAATAATCGGCGACAACAAGAAGTACCTCTCCGCACTGATTGTGCCGGCCTTCGAATCGCTTGAGAGCTGGGCACGGGAGAACAACGTCTCCTTCGATGGCCGCAAGGATCTCATTTCAAACAACGAGATCATCAAGCTGTTTGAGCAGGAGATCGAGTCGAACACCAAGGACTATGCTCGGGTTGAACAGATCAGGAAGTTCACCCTGCTCGAGACTGAATGGTCCCAGGATACCGGCGAACTCACCCCCACCATGAAACTGAAACGCCGCATCATCAATCAGAAATATGCACCGCAGATAGATTCGATGTATCCACCTGAATAAGCTGTTTACGGACTGACAGGCGAACGGTGAGGAGGCACAGCCTTCTCACCGTTTTTACATTGTCTGCAGCTTATGACCCGGGAAGGTTCATGTCCTCCCGGGCTTTTTCACAAGATCTCCACCTGATATCGTATGGTGTACCGGGCCAGGCTTTCTTTCACCTTTTCCATGATCACTCTAGCGTCGACATGTGATGCCGGAGAGATCTTCACCATGACCATATCTCCATGAACATTGTCCTGACTGACCGTGATCTCCAGGGAAGATATGATATCCTTCAGGGTGGCCAGTTCCGAGAGGTATACCCGCCGTATTGCATCCCGTCTGAGCGCCGGCTTGAAGATCTTCCCGACTGCGGTCAGCGGTATCTCGTCGAGCAGGATTATCTCTTTCGGTACAGCGGCTTTTTCACCGATCTCCTGCTTTAGATATTTAAGGATGTCTTGCGGCTGAAGATCGGTACCTTCCTGGAGCTGCACATAGGCAATGGGAACCTCGCCGGCATGTGCGTCGGGCCGGCCCACGGCTGCAGCTGATTGAACACCATCGAGACGGTAGAGGGGCTCTTCGATGACGGCAGGGTCGATATTGCTGCCGCCGCGTATGATCAGTTCTTTTTCCCGTCCTGTGAGCCAGAAATATCCGTCATCATCCCTTCTTCCCAGATCCCCGGTATTGAACCAGCCGTCGCCCGGCCACACACCAAGGTTATGCACCTCCTGCAGATAGCCGTGAAACACATTGGGTCCTTTGATACAGATTGCACCAATTTCATCGGTGCGGGCCTCTCGTGTAATCTTACCGTGCGGATTCATGATAAAGACATTCATGTCTGTGTAAGGCAGACGAAGACCGACCGAGCCGACCTTGCTTTGTCCATAATAGGGATTTGCCGAAGAGATGCATGTTCCCTCGGTGAGTCCGTATCCTTCCAGTATGGTCAGCCCGCAATGGGCTTCAAACCTGTTGAAGAGTTCCACGGGCAGAGGGGCCGAACCACACACGGCATAACGAAGTGAAGAAATATCGGCATCTCCCATCGGGATATCCAGTAGCACCGAGAGAACGGTCGGGACAGCGCCAAAGGCTACCGCCTTGTAGTGATCGATGATCTTGTAAAAGTTCTTGAGCACTGAAACGTCCCGGTATCCCCTTGGAGAGAGCATTACGGTATGTGCCCCGACTGAGAAGGGGAAGGAACCGTTAAGCGTTGTGGCATTGGCGTGAAAAAGAGGAAGACCGCACAGCATGGTCTCGCCTGTAGAAAAATCCGTCAGGATATCAAGGATCGAGGCCATGGATGATTCGTTGAAATGGGTCCTGGGTGCGAGCTTGGGGGTACCTGTGGTGCCGCCGGTATGATAAATGGATGCCACGTCGTGCGGGTCGAATACACGGCCCGAGTCGAGTCTTACGCCATCATAGTTTCCAATGACCTCGTCGAATCCATATATCCCGTCCATCTCATTCCCCTGGCCCATAACCTTTATAATGGCCTGCAGATCAGGCAGGTCACTGCGTATGGAATCCACTTTTTCCCATATGTCCGAGCCGGGGAATTCACCCAGGGCCACCAGGACTCTTGTGCCAACAGCCTGACAGATCTCCTTTATGCTCGAAGGTTCCAGCAGAGGGTTGATAGGATTGACAATCCCGGCCGATTCTCCTCCCCACAGTACATAATATGTATGGGGCAGGTTTGGCAGCAGGAAGGATATCACGTCATCGGGCCCTACCCCAAGATCATGAAAAAGATTGGCGGTCTGATGCATCCTGGCCAGGAACTCCCCATACCTTACCTGAATGGGACTGTCATACTGCTCTCCGGACAGGATGAAACTCAGGGCTGTGGCGTCCGGATTGATAAGGCAACCCTGTCTTATGAGATCGTAGGTGTTGTGTGCCTTCATCCTGGCTTCCAAAGGAACTTCCTCGATTCTCTCAATATCAACTAGATTCGCAATCTTTACCTTTTCCATGAAACCTCCTTTTCTCATTACAAGATCCCCCTCATGTTACCTGCCCTCTTCATACATGGAAGTCAGCACGTCGGAATATTTCTCGGTTATAATCTTTCTTTTAAGTTTCAGGGTGGGGGTGATTTCTCCTTCCTCGAGGGAAAGGTCGCGTGGAAGGATAGCGAAGTCCTTGATTGTTTCATATTGTGCAAGCTCAGAGTTCATCTGATCAATACTTTTTCGAAGATTTTTTCTGACCTCAGGATTTTGCGTCAACTCTTCGAAATTGCTGAACGCTATGCCCTTCTCCTTTGCCAAGGCCTCGGTTTCTTCTTTTTCAAGGGTAAGCAGTGCGGTGAGGTATTTTCTCCTGTCTCCGTACACCATGGCATTGGACACAAGAGGTATCGCCTTCAGCATGTTTTCGAGATTCTGCGGAGAGATGTTCTTGCCTCCCGAGGTAATGATCAGGTCCTTCTTACGGTCCGTAATGTGCAGAAACCCGTCATCATCCCAGTATCCTATATCTCCTGTGTAGCACCAGCCGTCCTTCAGGATCTCGGCAGTAAGTTCATCCTTGTTGTGATATCCCATAAAATTGTTGCCCTTTATCAGTATCTCGCCATCGGACGCCACATGGACATCAAAGCCTGGCATTGCCTTGCCTACTGTACCATACCGGCAGTGATCCATCGTTGTCATGGTGCCTCCGATGGTCTCGGTCAGCCCGTAGAATTCGATTACCTGAATACCCATACTGTGGATAAATTCTCCCACATCAGCGGATAAGGGGGCTCCTGCGCACACAGCGAACCTGATTTGACCGCCAAGCAGGTCCTGCACCTTTTTGAAAACCAGGGCATAGGCGATTCTGTATTGGAGCATCAGAAACAGCGAGAGAGGTTTATGTGCATTGAGACTTCGCGATCTCTTTGTGCCGGTGCGGATTGCCCAGTTGAAGATGAGACGTCTTAGGGCAGGCCCTTTTTCTGCAGTGGATACGACCTTTGCATGCAGTTTTTCCAATACACGGGGTACACAGCAGAAATAAGAAGGGCGCGTCTCCACCATATTGCTGACCAGGGTATCTATGGATTCTGCAATGACTAAGGGGATATTCTTGTAGATATTTATATAATAGCTGGAGATGCGGGGATAGAAATGAGACAGCGGCAGCAGCATGATTGACAGATCCAGTCCGCTCGTGAAGAGGTCTGTGTGCATCTCGTCTATGGAATTGAGCACAAAACTCGAATTGCGGTGACTCAGCATACAGCCTTTCGGAGGCCCCGTGGTCCCGGAGGTATACACGATAGTGGCCATGTCGTCGAGCTTGACCTCAGCCCCCCGCCTGTTTATCTCTTCTCTCGTTGTTTCCAGGGCCCTGTTCCCTTCTTCCAGCAGCGATGAGTATGAGACCACCATATTCTGATCTGCCGGCGGCTCACCATCGATAAGGATAATCAGTTCCAGGTCTTTCAGTTCATGTTTTCTGGAGAGGATCTTTTCCAGCTGCACATGGTCTTCCACAATGATGTATCTTGACCCTGAATCCTTGATAATGTATGCGCACTGCTCGGGCGTATTCGTGTGGTATATGGCGGCGTTTATACCTGCTGCCAGTATTGTCCCGAGATCCGCAACGATCCATTCAAGACGGTTCGCTAAAAGGAAGGATATCCGGTCCCCGGGATTCATTCCTTTCATGATCAGCCCGGAGGCAAAACTATAGGCAGCGCTGCCGAGATCGGCCCAGGTAAGATCGAGGAACTCACCACCCTTGTCCCTCTTGTACTTGATGATAACATCTTGACTGAATTTTCGGACATTTTCGATAAAGACCTGGTTGATTGTCTGTAATTCCATCAAAACCCCCTCCATTTTCTGGATAAAGCGTTTATGATTGCACAGTAATTATAGATATCAAGTTCCAGGCAGCTGATTGCAGGAAAGCTACAATACAAGCCCCTTCTTTTCGAGAAGCATTTCCATGAAGGCATCCACTCGTGTCTCGAACTGGGCGACAGAGAAGTTCTGGTCATCCATGTGGTCTGCGTCGATTATAACGGAGGGAATCCCCAGTTCCTCCTCCAGGGCACGTTTTATGTCCATCTGGCCGAGAGTAATGGGCACGCAGGACTTGTTACGATGCAGGATAGCGCCGTCAATGGAATAGTCCTTACAGGCCTTGAGTACCATCTCCTTGCGTTTGTCGACGGAGACGCAGGAAACGAGCGGGTACGACATGAGACTCTTCATTGCCAGGGCCCTTATGGGGTTTTCGGTGTCGAGCCGCAGGGACCAGGCAGCGGAATAGGTCTCAGCAACGACGACGCCTCCCATCTTCTCAAAATAGTTGAACAGACCCATATTGTACCAGAGCGGAATGTTGTCCCAGAAGAGTCTTATCTTTTCCTCCTCCACAACCCCGACTCCACCCAGCGCCTTTTCCTTCACTTCGTCACGCACCATGGTAAGAAAATCAACTGCCTCTTTTGTACCCTGCCGGGTAACCATCACGAACATGATACCTATCTCGGCTGCGGAAAACGGTGTTGGGATATATTTCCTGTAAGACATGATTTCATCCCATAGGGCGCAGGCCTGGTCGGACAAAACCACCACCTGTTTCAGCCTGTCATAGTCCAGCTTACGCCCTGTGGCCTCGGCGAGAAAATCTATCAGGCGTTGTATCTCGTATTCGGCATACGCTATGTGGTGCTCTTTGATATCCTCCACTGCAACCTGGGGCAGATCTGCACGAAAGACCCTCGCATGTGGGAACCGGCGTTCAAGAATATGGAATATCTTCATGACCGGGATGCAGCCGGCACCCGGGGAAAGCAACATGTCCGGTTCGGGCAGACCCCCGAGGGGAACACCTTCGTCGTTCATATTGGAGTGGACATACCCGGTAATATTTCTTAGATATCCGCACAGGTCTCTGGAATATCCCATTTTCTCGGCCACCGCGAAATTGTTCGGTGTGAGTCCGAATGCGGCACACACAGGGGACCAGTTCTCGGGGAACACCGGCTGCAGATCCATTGCATAGAATAACTCTATGGCACCGTTCATCGGTGGCATCCAGCCAATGGGTTTACCTTCTCTCTTTGCCGCATTACACTCCAGATAATAGTCCGCCACTACCCTGGTCAGTTCTTTTGCCGCATTCAGACGCTTTTTGGATTTTCTTGTCTTTTCCATCTCAGTCCTCCAGCATTTCAATAAACGCCTGCACTCGGGTGCGTAACTGTCCTTCGGTGATACCTGCCGCGTCCAGCTCGATGTGGAAATTCGGCATCCCGGCTTTTCCCAGTTCCTCTTTCAGAATCGGGAAGTCCGACAGGTGCGGAGTACAGAATTTCTGGAATATAAAAGCTATTCCACGGGCGCCTGAACGTTGTGCCAGATCCATGAGCAAAGGCACCCTTTCTATCGCCCGTGTTCTTGCCGGACAGGGAAACCGGCAGCTGTAGCGGTCGATAATGCAATCGAGTGCATTATCTCCGCGGCCGCATGACGGATAAAAATGGCGGTACCCTGTACACAGATCATCAGCCACCACACACCCGCCTGATTCCTCTATGATGTCCATGACCAGCAGATCATCGATAATGCTGCCTGAGATCAGGAGAGGAACCCCCTCGACAATGCTGGTGCCATCGAGCCTTACCTGGTTCAGCAGATGCTGAAGCATGGTACGATATTCTTGTGGAGGGGTCACGAACCCGGCCTGAATAACAGCGTGGAGATCTGATGCAGAGAGCGGCAGCCTGCCCTGGAACCTCAAGGAATACAGACCGAGGATCAGGTTCCTGATTGTTGTATAAAGCTCCAGGGAGGTACGCAGAGACGCTTCGGTGATAGTGCCGCCAATGGATTCAAGTTTTGTAATGAGTTCCTGGATGGATGCACGGTAAAAGCGTCTCCCTTCCGGGCTGTCATTATACGGAAGAGCCATGGAATGGTAGATTTCACCGCCGATATTTTCTTCCCAGATATTTACGAGGCCGCAGACAACATCACAGGTATAGGACTGAACCACACCTGAGAGGAATGCGTACTTGCCCTGCATGGCCTTATCAAGAGATAGCAGCAGTGGCGGACAGATGAAATTCGGGGCAAGGGAATATGCAGTATCTATCTGGCCGGTTCCACCCATAATCCTTACGGGAAGGAATCCGGCGGCATGGATAAGCTCGATGGGGGTATAGGTGCAGAAATATCCGATAATCTTTTTCCCCTGACCGGATAGTTTCTCGAGACGTTCCATATAACCGGAGAGATTTTCCTGAAATGGTTTTACCAATGGCGAAGACATCATGCAGCCTCCCGGATCGATTCTATTTCAAATCTGATGCCGCATCCCTGTGGAATGATGGTGCTGCGGCTCATCAATTGAAATCTAAAAATTCATACTTTCCTATTACAGACCATTTGGTCTGTTTTTATAACAGAGCTTATTGTATGTCAATATGAAGTTAGTCAAAAGATGAGTCGTTAAGATTTCTGGAGACTTTTTCGGTTTTTATTGACGCGTTTGCGGTCAATGTCTCGCATCTGCACTAATGGTGAGATAATCTTTGTCCACTGTTCCCTCAGTGACTTATAGTAGTTCGGCTTATCATGCATGATTGATTGGAGCCCCATCCCTCCGATTATATAGAGAGAGAGGTTCATAATGGTTTCTATGGGAACATTTGCCACTGCTGTGGCATGCATATATTCTCTCCAGGTCTCGTCCAATGTGTTCACAAATTTTTCAAATACCGGCGTCAACAGTTCACGAAGCTCCACATCGGTACGACTTGCTACAGTCAGTTCCACCCAGACATTTCTGTTTCTTCCCTGATAAAAATTTTCCCAGATAAAATCGAGAAGCACTGACAGGGGGTCCTGTCCCTCGGCCAGATCCGGGACAGCCTCACGGGCCTTGTTTATTGCACCTTCAAAGAGAACCTCGGCTGCTGCCGATGCAATGAGTTCCTTTTTGCTGCTGTAATGATGTCTCCATGCACCACGGGAGACACCTGCCTTCTCAAGGATACGGGAGAGAGCGGTTCCATGATATCCATAGTCCTGCAGACAATCGAGCGTCGCTTCGATGAGCCGCGTTCTCATCTCCCTGCTTTTTTCTTCCTGTTTCCTCTTCTTTCCGGGGGTATTCACCGATCATGCTCCTTTTTACTATAGACAGATTCAATATGAATGCTTAGAGTTTGTTGCGCGGGTAATCCTTCACCATCTTCTGCACAAATCCATTCAATGATTCATGAACGATCAGAGTCTCGATGCGATCACGGCTGCACCGATGGCTCCATTGACCTGTGCAAACTCGTTTACTTCAATGGGCTCTCCCAACTTTTTCTCCAGGGCTTTAACCACGCCGATGTTTTTGGCAACACCGCCGGTCATCATGACAGGTGATGTCAGGCCGACTCTCTGTGCCATGGCAAAGACCCGGGAGGCCACTGATTCGTGGATCCCTGCGATGATGTTTTCTCGAACCTCGCCTTTGGATATGAGCGAGATGACCTCTGATTCGGCAAATACCGTACAGATACTGCTTATCTTTGAGGGGCTCTCGGCATTCAGGGACAATGACCCGAAATCATCCAGATTCACTTCCAGCGCCCGGGCCATGACCTCGAGAAACCGGCCCGTTCCCGCTGCACATTTATCGTTCATCACGAAATCCTTCACCTTGCCGTTCTCATCAACCACCAGGGCCTTGCTGTCCTGGCCCCCGATGTCGACAATGGTTCGTACACCGGGATTTATGAAGTGTGCACCTGCCCCATGACAGATAATCTCGGTCATGGACTTGTCTGCAAAGGGTACACTGCCCCGGCCATAACCGGTGGAAATGATCCTGTCTATGGAGGCGGCTTCCATGCCCAGATCGTTCAGCAGGCTCTCGAATATGGTCTTGCCTGCCAGGGTTGCATTGTAGCCCGTAAAGGCAACATTTGTGCCCACTATTCTACCGTCTTCAACTACGGCGGCTTTGGTTGTTATGGATCCGATGTCTATCCCTGCTGTTCTCATATTCCCCTACCTGATAATCTCATTTATTTACTTTCGAAATCCACAATTAGAAATTATATATCATTATACCCTAACGCTTAGAACTTAAAATAGGTTTTCCCAAGCGCCTAGTGCCTAATGCCCAACACCTGCCTTAGACCTTATACCCTATACCTCGAGTTTCATATCGCCGTGGCACCGCCGTCAACGACAATGGTCTGTCCGGTGATGAAGCCGGCAGCGTCAGAGGCAAGGAACAGCACCGGGTGCACGACATCCATGGGTTCTGCGATCCTTCCCAGCGGTATGGTCTTGACGATATGTTCATACAGGTCGGGGTTTGACCAGAACGGCTTTGAAAATTCCGTCCGTACCATGGACGGAGCCACTGCATTGACCTGTATATTGAACGGAGCCAGCTCCGATGCCAGCACCTTGGTGAGCATCTCGATCCCGGCCTTGGCAATCCCATAGATGCCCATGCCCGGTGAGGCCTTTCTTCCTGCAATGGACGAGACATTCACGATCTTGCCGCCCTGCTGGTTCCTCATGATCTGCGAAGCACGCCTGCTGCAGAGAAATGTGCCGCTCAGATTGGTCTCGATGATCTTTTGCCACAGGGAAAACTCGGTATCTGCAATAAAAGGGGTCATGAGATTCATGCCCACATTGTTGATGAGTACATCCAGGCGTGCGTATCTGTCCATGACAGTGCTGAAGAGGGCCTCCACATCTTCTTCCTTTGCGATGTGAGCCTGGACGGTCATGACATTCTCAGCTCCGAGCATCTCCTGTGCAGCATCGAGCGAGTCCTGTTTTCTCCCGCAGATCACCACCTTTGCCTTCTGTGCGATCAGTTCGCGGGCAATCTCCAGTCCGATACCCCTGCTCCCCCCGGTAACCACGATGACCTTGTCTTCAAGGCCGTATCTCAATGTACTCATCTCATCGCTCTCCCCTTGAGAAAATTATCGTTATATACGTCAATGCCTACCCTTTGCGTTGCTTGATGACCTCCATGAATGCATCGATACGGGTTTGAATCTGGCTTTCGGTAAAACTTCTTTCATCCACCATGTGCGATTCGATCATCATGCAGGGGATTCCCTTGCGTTCCTGCACCATGCGGGCGATATCATACTGACCCAGGGAATATGGTTTGCAGCTCCTGTTGGAATGCATTACCAGGCCGTCCACCTCGTACTTGTCTATCATGGCAAATACTGTCTTGACCATCTCGTCGACACCGATATTGAGGTAGATCCTGGTGTATGCTTCCGCCATGGAGTCGATAAAATTGTTCTCGTCGATATACTTCATGGAACCGCACCATGCGGTCGTGTAGGTATCGGCAACCAGGCAGGCATCGTGAGCCCTGAACGTATCGGAAAGCCATTTCAGGCGGTACCACACAGGAAGATTATCCCACAGGAGGCGGTAGCGCTCGTTCGGAATTGCACTGATGCCGTCTGAGACCTTCTGCTTCATCTCTTCGAGAAGTTCGGTGTAGAAATCCACGACGGTCTGTGTTCCACGAAGCGTGACTATCAGTGCGAGGAAAAAGAATGCATCGAAAGCCGTTATGGGTGACGGTTTGTGTGCTGCGGTATCCAGGACATCCTGCCAGAGCTGCTGACCCCTCAGGGAGAGGCGGCCCACCTCCATGCTTTTGTCAAAGTCGAACTTTTTCCCGCAGGCCTGCTCGAGAAAAACAATGTATTCATCCAACTGCTTCCGGACATACCTTCGTGCCTCATCGGCAAAGCCGGTGTGACAGAACGGGGTATCGAAGATAAACAGGGGGACATTGAAATAGCGTGCCTGGACCTCATACCACTTCAACACTGTGCCGCAGATGTTGTTGCAGCAGATGAGCATATCCGGTTTGGGCAGTCCACCGATCGGGCCCCCGTTTATTGGTGCGCAGGCAATGTCTGCCCTGGCATAGGAGCACAGATCGGTACTGTAGCCCATTGCTTCAGCCTTTTCGCACAGGTCTCCTCCCATGTGGGATGCACCGATCATGGCGCCGTAATTCTCCGGGTACACGGGGATCACATCCATTACAATCAGCGGCTCCACCGGTCCGCCGCTGGTGATCCAGGCTACCTTTTTCCCTTCCCCCTCGGCACCCTTGGCATCTACATAGTATTGGAACATGATGTCCCGCATCTTGGAAGCTGACTTGAATTTCCTCTTCTTTTTCTCTTCGTCGGTCGAAGCCATCGATCACTCCTTCATTATATACTGAGGTCCAAAGGCACCAAGGTACCAAGTGTAAACCGCATACCTTATACCTTCCACCTCAGGCCTTGCATTTTATACTGAGGTTTTGATCCAACACTCCAGTACTCCATTACTCCAGTATACCTTTTTATCTCACCA
>DAISYU010000108.1:0-10882 GCA_036825155.1 Thermodesulfobacteriota bacterium
TGGATACCCCGGGCGTTTGTATCCCATAAATCCCCGCGTCGACCATGTCGAAGGGATAAAGGCTTATCCCGATCTCGTATCCGTACCCGAGACCATAGACCTCGTGATCATATCGGTCCCCGCTTCTGCAGTCCCTGCAGCGCTCATGGACTGCGCTGCCTCGGGCAACAGGAATGTCCATATCTTTACCGCGGGATTCAACGAAACAGGTGAGGAAAAGGGCCTGGACCTGCACAGGCAAATCGAGGAAATAGCCAACAGCAACGGCCTGAAGGTCATCGGGCCAAATTGCATGGGCGTATACGTTCCCGGTCAGCGGCTTACCACCTGGGTGAACCCGTCGAAGGAGACCGGAGAGGTGGCATTTGTCTCTCAGAGCGGCGGTCATGCCCAGGATTTTACCGGTTTCGCCTCCCGGATGGGTATCCATTTCAGTAAGGTGATAAGCTACGGCAATGCCTTGACGCTGGACAGCACTGATTTTCTCGAGTATCTCGCCGACGACCCCGACACAAAAATCATTACCATGTACATCGAGGGGGTAAAAAACGGAAGGAAACTGCTCGATATCGTTTCAAAGATAAACAGGACAAAGCCGGTAATCATATTGAAGGCCGGTCTGAGCGAAGCCGGAACCAGGGCCGTTGCATCGCACACCGGCTCCATGGCCGGGGGGCAGCATATATGGGATGCCTTTTTCAAGATGACCGGTGCGGTTCGCGCATACTCGCTGGAGGACATGGCGCAGGTAACCCTGGCATTTCGCCATCTGGGAACAACGAATGGAACCCGCATTGCCGTTATCGGCCACGGTGGCGGTATTGCGGTGTCCGCAGCAGATGCCTGCAGCGATGCCGGGCTTACCATGCCCCCTTTCAGTGACAGGATGCAGGAAGATCTCAGGGCATTCATTCCATCGAGCGGCAATATGATCAGAAATCCTGTGGACGCCATACCGATCTTCATTGATACGGCAAATATAGGGCACATGCTGGATCTCGCCTCGGCAGAACCTGATATCGACATGCTGATCGTTTCACTGTCCATGGACTGGATCTTCGACGTTGACGGCGGAGCACACATCACCAGGATAGCAGAGTTTCTTGCCGGTCCTGCACGTGAATACCTGCACAACAAACCTCTTGTCGTCACATGGAGGACCTACCGTGACGACCCGCGAATACCCGAACTTGGAAGGAAAATTGAAAAGCGTCTCTTAGAGAGCGGCATCCCTGTGTACCGGGGGATTGTGCCTGCAACGAGCGCTCTCGCACGGTGGGCCCGGTACCACCTGTTTATCAGGGAAAGGGCTTGTGTCTAGGCTCCTGAGTTCCAAGTCTTGTTCTCATCTTGTATCTGTGAGCCTTGAAGCTCGAACAAGTCTCGTCTCTTATCCCTGTTCCCGGGCTCTCGTTATCACTGGAACAACCCTGCACCATTGACTTTTCACGTTCTGTGCTTATTTTTACTATCGCTCAATGTGAATGTCTTTTTCTTTAAGCCTGTCATCGAGTTTTATTTCATGATCCCATAATAACGAATCCGTCCATACGATCTTTTGCAGAAAATCCTTTTCATGAGACACAAGAACGAAAGGAGGTGAATGAGACAGGATTTGTTACTTTTGTCTTTCGGGGATGGTCCCCGACACCAGGAAATCCGCAAGAATGGATGTAACAAAGGAGGGAATACAGTATGCCAAGAGTTCATACAAGTATCGATATCAAGGCTCCGGTAAAGAAAGTTTTTTCTTACATTGAGGATCCAAAGAATGCGCCGGAATGGTTACAGAGCATGATGGAGGTCAAGGATGTAACCGGCACCGGGAAAGGTGCACATTACAAGTGGGCCTGGAAAATGGCCGGGATCCGGCTGAATGGAGAAACCGAGCGCACGGAAGATATCCCCAACAAGCGTATCGTGGACAAGAGCAAAGGGGCTATTCAGAGCACCTGGACCTACAACCTCGAACCCCATGGCGACATGACCCACCTGGATCTGGATGTAGACTATACAATACCTATCCCGGTTGTGGGTAAAGTGGCTGAAAAATTCGTGTTGAGGCTGAATGAGCGGGAGGCTGAAATGGATGCGCAGAATCTCAAAGACAGGCTGGAGAGCGAAAAAACCTGATCCGAACCATAAACATCGTCCAAACATTCAGTCTCAGCAGCAACAATACAAAGGCAGGACCGCACGGTACTGCCTTTTTTACGTCCGGCAAAAAGAAGTTCAGACTATTGATCCCTTTATTTTTACTGCCCATCAGGAGGACCTTCCTCTTTGATTTTTCTCCCATTCTGCTATAATCCATAAAAATACACCTCTTGGTTAGAATGATGGAGAGAGACCCTGAACATCTGACAGGCACCGGCGAAAACACGGCAAAGATCTGGCCGGCATCCACGGTTATCCTGTTGCGCGATCCGTACCAGGTATTCATGGTGCGGCGTGAACTCCGCCAGAATTTTCTGGCCGGGGTCTGCGTCTTTCCAGGGGGAAAGATGGATGAACAGGACAGGGATGAAGATCTTGCAGTATTGGCCCGCGGCATTGACGGCGCCCAGGCCAGAGCGCTGCTCAATGAACCGGATCTGGACGAATGTACTGCGCTGGGCCTGTTCTGTGCGGCAATACGCGAACTGTTCGAAGAGGCCGGCATCCTGCTGGCCTACACATCAAACGGCAGCCCGATCGATTTTACGGACCAAGGCACCAGAGAAAGATTCAACGATTACCGGAGGGCTATCCATGAAAAAGAGCTTTCGCTGAAGGACCTTGCCCGGCAGGAGAACCTCACACTCGCCGTTGACTCTATCATGCCCTACTCCCGCTGGATCGCCCCGGGAGCAGTGAAAAAACGCTTCGATACACGCTTCTTCCTCTGCAGGCTCCCCCTCGGGCAGAAAACCGATTACGACCCGGTGGAATTGATGAGTTATGAATGGCGCACGCCCGGGGAGATCCTGAAACAGGCCATCTCGGGGGAGATCAAGCTTATCCCGCCCACTCTCAAAACCATCCATGAGCTCTCCGCATTCGACCACATCGATCACCTGTACCGCTATGCACAATCACGACCCATTTATCCCATACTCCCTGAAGTATATGCCGAAGAAGACAGTATCGTCATGAAGCTGCCGCACGACCCTGAGTACTCGTTGCAGGACTACAAACAACCCGCCATCCCGGATGAGCCTTCAAGAATCATCTTTTCTGACGGGATCTGGAAAACGTCCTTTCCGGACTGAGAGAGCTTCCCTGCTGTAAGAGGATCTCTGTGTTTTTACATGGCATAGCTGTGCAGACCGGCAAAGAGTTTGGCGAGATTTGCCCACAGAAGCGTAATCAGGATGGCTGCCATGCCGGCAACGGCCCACATGCTGTTCAGAGCCTTGTACCGACGGCCATACATGAGACGGAAATGGATATAGATAAGGTATACCAGCCAGGTTACCAGCGCCCATAACTCCTTGGGATCCCATCCCCAGTAATCGCCCCAGGCAAGATGTCCCCACCAGCTGCCCAGAATCAGGCCCAGGGTCATCAGGGGGAAACCGAAACTGATCATGCGGTAGGTGCCCTGCTCATAGTCTACCAGGAGGGTATCCGCAGGGGCCTCCAGTCCTATCAACTGCCCGAGGGCCTGGATCGTTGCCTTGCCCATCAGTACATAGGAGATCATATAAACCGCCACATGCGGGGCAAACAGCCAGCACTGCAGGGCCGGGGGCAGCTGTTTGGGTTCGGCGGAGAAAAAGAATCCGGCAGGCACAAGCACGATAACCCCGGTAAGCATGTCAAATGCTTCTGCACCCACCTTGAGTGTGCGGCGGCAGAAGACAGACAGAGGATATACCACGACCCCCATGGTGACAAAGACCTCAAACAGGTTCTGCATGGGGATGTGCCCGGTGTGGTACCAGCGATAACCGAAAGCCGCACAGGTCAGAACAAATCCGGCAGCATACATGATCTGGCCTGCTTTCTCACGACGCATGATTGATACGAGAAAGGCGAGCAAGTAGGCCCCCATGGCCGCATAGATGAGAAGACCCTGCAGGGTGTATTTAATCTCCACGTGCCCTCCGGTTGGATGACCTCTTATAAACCGGCTGCACCCAGAAATGCCAGAACACCCCGAGGCAGAGGAAGAAAAAACCGGTAAATACAAAGGCATGGCCGCTGTCAGAGGTCACCGACAACACCGTGTACCGTCCGTGACTGGCATCGTAAGATGCCTGATAGAAGTAGTATCCGCCATAATGCAGCGGATCATTGACCTGGATCACCTTATGATCTGAGACCTCTTCGTCCTGCACCACACTCAGATCGCTGAAGAAATCCTTTATACCAAGCGCATACTGTGTGGCCCATCCGTCGGGGATCAGGTTCCGCTGAGGAAAACGCTGGAAAACGTATCTCCTTTCCCGTGTGCCGTCAGACCGCGAGACTTCGATCTCGAGGGCAGGATTGCTCCCGATGCCGGGATCATCTACGACCTCAGGTGCATCCTTTTGACCTATGACCTTCAGGTTTTTGAAGACGCGCACTATCCTGAGCTTCGCAATTCCTTCGCCGGGTTCTATGGCATGAGAAGGAACAGCATGCACGACATGGATGCGTCCCTGGGGCGAACGGACCAGCAGTCTACCGTCATCCCAGTAGTAATCCATCCAGAAATCCTTGAGGTAGATGGAAAACGGCAGCTCGGTCAGCTTGTCGCCATTGTATCGGGACATGATATGGTTTTCGCTGTGCCCCTCGTATATCGACATGTAACCGCCGGGGACCTTGTCGGTGTGCAGAAGGTCACTGCGCAAAAGATGGCCCCCATCGCTGCCCCACATACTGCCCAGCAGGACCATGACACAGGCTGCATGCATCATAACAAGTCCCGGTGCCTTTCTCATGCGGTGCGATCTGAACAGGGCAAAGATGAAGATGAGCATAAGTACAAACCAGAACACGATCATGGGTGCTGAATTGAATAGTGCCTTCGACCACTCGGCCCCGTAAAAGGCCCCGACAATCGAACAGATGCCCAGGATAGCGAGCAGGATTAACGTCACCCACATCTGAATACGGCTGAATCGATACATTCCACAATCCCATTCATTTTCAGTAGTTCAACCACATTGTCTCAGATCCCGGCAAATGACAATAGAAAAAATGACGAGATGTATGCATGTGCATTGTTGGTTAATCAGGCACAGGAATGCTCTATCAATAGAAGAATATGGCCCAGAGGATCAGTCCGGTCAGAGAGAGCCCCAGCAGTACGCATGCAATGCCGAAGACAGAGGAATACAACCTGGTCAAAACACCGGGATCATCGGCCTTGATAGACTCGAAGCGATCCTCGGCAATGATGCGCTCATATTCCAGTGGTCGTTCTTCCTTCAAGGCTTCCATGGTGTAGCGACCGGTAAAGATATTGTCCTCGAGCGGAAACTTGTTGGGAACGAGATGGTTGTTGAAGAAGTGGACGGTAAAGATAAATACCGCTGCCAGCAGGGCCTCTTCCGAATGAGCCACTGTGGCGATATTGATAAACCAGCCGGGAAGGATGTGGGAGAACAATTCCGGGAACCACAGCATCAGACCGGAGAGTCCGATGACGAACATCCCCCAGAACACCGCAAAGAAATCGAATTTCTCCCAGTAGGTCCAGCGGTCAAACTGCGGTATCTCTCCCCGGTTAAAGAACCATCTGAACATACCTCTGATATCATCGAGATCCTTCAGATTCGGGCACAGTGAGTCAGGACCAAAGAGCCTGCCGAGCCAGCCCTTTATCCCCTTCCCTTTCGGGAAGAGATACTTCATGGACAGCCAGCATATATAGAGAAACATGACGATGAGTACCACTGCTGCAATCCTGTGACAGACACCGGCACCCCTTACGCCTCCCCAGAGATTGATCATGACCTTGGCCCAGGCCGTCTCGTAATACTTCAGCGGGAATCCGGTCATCACCAGCGTAAAGAAGGAGAGGATCAACAGGACGTGCATGATCCTGTCCCGCAGGCTAAACCGCCTGACATACTGCCCGGGCTTGCATACCACAGAAGGAAGCGTCTCGGGTACTACCTGGTCTTTTGGCACTGTCTCTATCTGCGATTCCTTAAGGATATCGGGATCAGCCGAGGTCGGTGGATCATTCATTAATTCAGGATACGCCAATGCCGGCGGATCCAGGGCCTGTTCAGAATCAGTTTGACTTCCATTACGTTGAGTCCATGCCGATGTCCACTTCTTCCAGTATGCCTTTCTCCACCATAAGATCGAATGGATCCAGAAAAACCCGAAGACCGAGAACAGCAGACCTTCCATAAAGATATTCGTCCAGAAAAGAAGCGGAAACCGCTCACGGTCGGTATAATCCGGATGCGCGATAAACGAGGCAAATCGCGGATGAAAATCGTCATGACACTGACCGCATATGGCCGGACGGTTATCCGGATGCAGAGGTGAACGGGGATCCGTAGCGGCCAGCGTTGAGTGCCCGTTGTGACAGTCGGAACACCCTGCTGACTGTTCCGGGAATCCGATTCCAAGCACCTTGCCATGATAGGTCTTATCAAAGTCTGCCACGGCAGCCAGTGCAAGTCCATTTCGACCGATTATCTCAGGGTCGTCATGACAGGTTCTGCACATCCGGGTCTGCATCTGGCGTATTGCAGCAATATCCTTTTTATCCTCAGAACTGTACATCGGCGTCCTGTGAAGGGTATGGCAGTCCGTGCAGGTGGCTGAATCATTATTCCCCACCAGAACAGATCCACCGTGACCGAGATAGGCGTACGTACCCTTGTCGTGGCACTGGGTGCACGTCTCAACAACATCGTGTTTAAAGGTCTCCATGTCGGGCTTCATAGCGGTGTGAACGTTTGTATGACAGTCCTGGCATGTCATGTTTTCTTTCACGAAATGGGCATCCTGCTGAAACTGCTCATCGATCTCCTTGTGGCATACAGCACATGAGTGTATCTCAGGGGTGTCCTGCTTTTTCATGTGCTGCACAATGTCGTCTATCCCGTTGTGGCACGTGGTGCAGTCAAGAATCCCATGTGAGGCGTCGAGAAAATGGGTGTTGTATTGGGGATCACTATGGCACATTTCGCATCTGCTGTTCCTCTCCGGGGTTATCTTGGCTCTCAATTCTGAGCCTAGGATGGGCGAATTAACGACAAAATCAAAATCATGGCACTGGGCACAGAAGAGTTCGGATTCCGCATGCTCATAGTGACACATGTTACAGTCCAGGTCAGTCCCGTAATGGGGAGAATCATGCGGATTTGCTTCGATCACCCGGAGATATTCCGTGCGCCGTATGAGTTCCTGTTCATCATGACAGGTGACACACTGGGCCTTTTCCACCGGCTTGGGAGGATCCTGATCACCATGACAGTCGCTGCATGCAATGCCACTGAGCTGGTGGGCATGGCTCAGGGGCAGCTTGTTTGTAAGCGAAACCTCTTCGTCCTGGTGACACATCCTGCATTCATCCAAGGTCAGCCCTTTCGTATCCAGATGTCCGGCAGGCAGCATCTGCACAGAACCGTGACAGGCAGCACAGTCCCCCGATGCTGCTGTCATCAATCGTTGCGGTTCATTGGCAGGATCTTCAGCATGCGCTGAAGTATACATAGAACACTGACCAAATATCACAATTACACACATAAAGATGAATCTTATGAATGATCTGCGCATTAAGACATTTACGCAACCTGTCATGATGCCACTCTCCTGAATGATGAACTGCCGGAATATCCTGCAAAGCCCTGAATGTACATATCCTGTTTATTCAATTTGGTATTTTTCGACCCCGGGATACGTTGGCTCTCACCACCGCTTACACGGAGGGGATGGAGACAGGTTCGATACAGTTACCTGTCTCCATCCGGGTTATATGGGGGCGGAGGTATCCCCTTTGAATACTATGCCTTTTCCTGCGATACGTTCTTTCCGCAGATCCTCCCGAAAACCAGACAGTCAGGGATAGCACAGCTGCCCAGCCGGCTTGCGCCATGGGGTCCGCCAACAGCTTCACCGGCTGCGTACAGTCCCGGGATCGGCTTCTGTGTTTCCATTTCGATAACCTGGCCCTTGGTGTTGATCATGATACCGCCCATAGTATGGTGAGTCTTGGGAACACCTTCCATGACATAGAAGGGTGCCTTTTCGATGGGTTTCATGTTCTTATCGATGGGTTTGCCAAACTGGTCGTCCTTGCCAGCCTTGACATAGCCATTGTATTCATCGATCTGCTTCTTGAATGGGGCAACAGGTACACCAAAATGTTTGGCAACGGCCTCAATGCTGTCGAACTTCAGCACTACCTTTTTTTGCAGACACTTCTCCAGCGTCTGTGCGGCCAATACCCCTTCCTGGCTGTCGGCTATGGTGAAGGGATAACTTGGTTTATTCGGATCGCCGATCACCTTGAACATGGCCTGAGCACGGGTCCTCCGGTCTGCAAGCTCATTGACGAAGCGTTGGCCGGTCTTTTTGTCGATCATGATACCGAACCTGAATCCTGCTGCGATCTGATAGGAGGAACCCACGCCAAAGCCCTTCTCGTTCGGAGAAGCCCAGGGGCCGGACTGGATCCAGCTCAGATGTACCGGGGCAGCGCCGATCTTAAAGAGATTTTCCAGCACTTCACCGGTTGCACCCGGATGGTTGGTGCTGTCAAGCTGGTTCGTTGGCTTTGCAAGAGACGGATCCTGAATACCCCGGAAGAAGGGATCCTGGCTGAATCCGCCGCTGGCTACAATGACACCCTTTCTGGCTTTGTAGTATTTCTTCTCACCGGATGTATTGCTCCTGTCTCCATCGGTTGCCTTGTAGTCAAATTTGTAGTTTTCCAGCACGACCAGACCCTGTACACGTCCGTTCGGATTTGCATCGGTGTCTTCTCTGACAAATCCGATGACCTTTGTCTTGGTCTGCAAATTGCCGCCGAGTTTCGTCTTGTAGTAATCGGTAAGGGGTTTCACGATGCCAGATCCCGAAGAATTAGTGGTGAGGTATGTCCGTGGAACAGAGTGTCCACCAAGGTGCTCTAGCTTTGGATTCCACTGTACCCCACGCTCTGCCGTCCATTCTGGAAGGTCTGCGCCTTCAACTGCCACCATCTTGATCAAGTCTACATGATTCAGACCTCGTCCTGCCTTGAGGAGGTCGTTCACATAGATATCTACGGAGTCTTTTACTCCTTCCTTTGCCTGCAGCTTTGAATTCACAGAAGCAAGAAGGCCGCCGTTGATGATTGAGTTGCCTCCACTGATGGGCATCTTGTCGAGGATAATCACGTCCTGTCCGGCCTCCTTGGCAGTGATTCCAGCTGCAAGCCCGGCAAAACCGCTGCCGATCACTATGATATCGAATTCCTTGTCCCACTTTGGTGGTGCCTGATAGGGCCTCGCATCAGCCTTTTTCGGCATGAAGGTCATTGCCATGCCTCCGGCAGCAATAGCACCGGCCGCTGTCCCTTTCTTGAGAAAATCTCTCCTGGTTGTCGGCGTCTGCAGACTTTCCTTGATGGATTCTGTTACCTTATTCTTTTTTTTCATGGTATCTCACTCCTCCCTTTGTATGTATTACGATAACCGGGATATCCCGGTTGTTCCGTTTGCCTGCAACCGTTCAAATCCAGAGCGATAGAGAGACGATCTGGTGAACACCCATATCTGGAAAATGATGTGCCCTGAGGGGAATAATGTGTCTGGACAAAAGATGGGTGTCTGTAGAAAAAGAGGTGGAATGGTTCAGTGGCAATCGGTACTATCCTGTCTTGCGCTACCTCTGGCAGATGCATATACCCACCTTCCTCTGAGCTGAGACCGTAACTAAAATTTCTATTGACTGTGTATCTCGGGTATAGAATTACCAGAAAGAACCACGGTCACATAGGGGAGGCAACGGGGTTTTATCGGGTATTCTAGTATACCCGTTTCTAACTTCAGCAAACTTTCTGCTCTAAAGAATGATGTTGCCGGTGGGTTTTTATTCGACTATTTTCGGGTAGGTTCATGGGCGGCATTTCGCCCTGCGATACGTCCGAAGACGAGGCAATCGGTTATGGCATTGCTGCCGAGCCGGCTGGCGCCGTGAATGCCACCGGTTATCTCCCCAGCAGCATACAAACGCCCTATGGGCATGTGTGTCTGAACATGTATCACCTGGGCCTGTGCATTGATCTGCACCCCTCCCATGCAATGGTGAACCTTCGAAATCAGACGAATACTGTAGTAGGGTGGATATTGAATAGGAGACAGGTCATCAGGCATGGGTTTGCCGAATTCATTATCCTCGCCTTTTTCCACAGAGGCATTGTAATTCCTGATGGTTTCCTTGAGGACATCGAGGGGAATCTGATTGTCCTGGGCCAGTTCTTCGATCGAGTCGAACCGCTTTACAACCCCTCGTTTCAGACATTTGTCAAGGGTCGACGCATAGTGCACTCCCATGCTGTCAACTATTGCAACGGCCTCTCTCCCGCTGTTGAGCATGGCATCAACCAGCAGCTTCCTGTCGGACAACTCATTGACAAAGCGTTTTCCCGACTTCATGTCCACCAGGATACCATAAGGGAATCCCGCCAGCATAGAAAACATCGAGCCGACACCGAAGCCTTCCTCATCCCGTGACGCCCATGGACCGAGCTGAATCTGAGAAAGCTGTATCGGCGTTGCACCAATCCTGATTGCCTCAATAAGACTTTCCGCTGTGGCACCGGGCTGGTTGGTGCTCTCGATATCATCGGTCAGGTTCGGGTTCTGGATAGTCCTGAACTTCTTGTCCTGCGAAAACCCCCCTGTTGCCAGAATAACGGCCTTTCTTGCCCGAAGTCGTTTGCGCTCGCCTGACTCAG
>DAISYU010000109.1:0-10808 GCA_036825155.1 Thermodesulfobacteriota bacterium
GCCGAGTTCGCCGGCCTCACCTTCTCCGGTGAGGCGCATGGTTGCCCCGGTATCGACCCCGGAAGGGATCTTTACCTTGAGTTGTTTCTTGCGGGTTACTGTTCCAGTCCCCCTTCACTGACTGCATGGTTTTGCAATGACCTGGCCTGTTCCCCTGCACTGTGAACATGTGGTGCTTATGGTGAAGAATCCCTGGGTGCGGTAAACCTGGCCCTTTCCCCCGCACATGGAGCAGGTCTCGGGAGAGGTTCCCGGTTCGGCCCCGGTCCCGCCGCAGGGCTCGCAGGTTGACGTTTTAGGGATCTCCAGTTCTATCTCGGTACCACTGGCTGCCTCTTCGAGCGATATGGTTGCATCGTATCTCAGGTCGGCTCCCCGGGTAGGCCGTCTGCGATACGAACTCCTGCCGGAGGAAAAACCGAAAACCTCGCCGAAGATGTCTGAAAAGCTGCTGAAGATATCGTCGAAATTGGAGAATCCCTGGTATCCCGATCCCTGAAGACCGGCATGACCGTACTGGTCATAGATTCGTCTCTTGTCAGGGTCGTGGAGTACCTCATAGGCCTCGGCCGCTTCCTTGAAACGTGACTCGGCATCTTGGTCACCGGGATTTCTGTCCGGGTGGTATTTCAATGCCAGCTGACGGTAGATCTTCTTGATCTCGTCGGGGGTTGCTGAACGGGAAACGCCAAGGATTTCGTAATAATCCTTCTTTGTCATCATTTGTCGTGCAGCGAGATTTTTCCTTCAGCAAGTTCTCTCAAGGCGGTTACCACATGTCTGTTTTCTTTGCGCTTGGAAAGAGGCGACGCCCCTTTCATGAGCTGCTTTGTGCGTTTGGATGCAGCTATGGCCAAAGAAAAACGATCATGAACCTTCTCGAGACAGTCTTCAATAGTTACTCGTGCCATTTCTCTCCCTTCCTGGATGAGTGGGTGTCGATGCTAATGCCACACAATTGTGTCCTCGTCAAGCCCATTGATGCAGGTTCAATCGTCATAATCCCCTTTGGTTTCCGTCTCTTCCTTTTGCAAGGCCTGAGCACGCTCCAGAATCTTGTCCCGCGTCCACTGGTGAGGATCTTCAATGCGTCCTGCCTTCGGGCCAAGATCAGCCGAACCTGCGCTCAGTATCGCTTCGATGGCAAGGGGAGCGGTATCAGCTGCATTGAAGCAGTTCGCCAGCAGGTCGTAGATGAAATCTTCCACTGCAGCTTCCATTCTCTCACGTATTTCTCTGGGCTGCGACAGGAGCTTTGTTTCAAAGGGGAGGTTCAGTTTTTTGTAATCCCCGCCCTTTAAGGATTTGCCCTGTGCATATGAATGCATTTCCTCCCACAGCTCATCCGTTACCCCGGCATCCGGGATCTTGATGAAGTTTCCTGCATCATCCAAGAAGGCATTGCCGTACTCGTTCACCTTCACTCCCCAGGAGATCATCTGCAGGGCCGTGGCGACATTTGCCTTGGTGGTGTTTGTCTCGGAAGCGATCCTCTTGAGCCGTTCCACGCTGTTGCCCGATGTGCCGTGCTGTGCGCCTGAGATGCCGTATTTTGCCAGCGCATCATGGATCTTTTTGGTGAGTTCCACCTGAATTCCGGCATCACTTGCCTCGATCCCATGTGTGGTGCCGTTGTTCAGGGCGATCCAGTCGGGGAAGATGCCGTTTGCGTTGAGCCCCTGGATCAAAAAGAGCGCTTCTTCAGGGGTGGAAAGACCTTGTTTGCCTTTAATCTCTCCCACTTCTGTTTCGTATCCGGCCCATGAGGGGATATAAGGACTCAAAGCAATATTTGCCAGCAGGTTGTCCTCGTCGTTCATATGGGAGGCATCAACGGCGATGGAGGTAATGCCTGCGTCAAACATGGAGGGGATGTCAATCTTCGCCTGTGCAACCTCCGGGCTCTTCTTCAGTCCGAAATGGTCTGCATGAACGGCAACCGGGATCGTGATATTGAGCTCGTTGCAGAATGTATCCACATAACGTGCGAGGTTCCACATATTGATCGCGCAGTAGGTGCTCTCAGATTTGGCGATTTCGATGATGATCCCGGCATCGGCTCTCTGGGCAGCCTTCAGGGCAGCCCTGATGACGATGCTGTTCCTCCCGTTGGCGGCCATGGTCATGGCCTTTCCCTTTTTGATCATGGCGCGGTCGATCACCTTTCCGCTTACGATCAGTGCCTTGGAATTCGGGAATAATTTCTGTATGTTCGATGGACGCCCGATCTCGAGCGCCTTGTTGAAATCTGTATGAGTACTCATAAGTGCCCTCCTCTTTGATTACTGGAACAGCTTAATTTACTGCGCCGTGTTCTTTTTTGCATACTCTTCATACTCCAGAACGTCGTCTCTGGAACCGATGATCAGGGGAACCCTCTGGTGGAGCTCATTGGGTTTGATATCAAGTATTCTCTCGTACCCGGTTGATGCATAGCCGCCTGCCTGCTCCACGATGTAGGCGAGAGGATTTGCCTCATAGAGAAGCCTGAGTTTGCCTGTGGGCTTTTTGGGATCTTTTGTGTCTTCCGGATAGAGGAAGATACCCCCCTTGAGGAGGTTCCGGTGAAAATCCGCTACGAGAGAGCCTATGTAGCGGGACGTGTAGGGCTTCTTCAGTGTATTCCTGTCTGATTTGAGGTAATCGATATACTCCACGGTCCCCTGTTTCCAGTATGGATAGTTTCCTTCATTCGTACTGTAGATCTTCCCGCGTTGGGGAATCCTGATATTCGGATGAGACAGGATGAATTCACCCACACTGGGATCGAGACTGAAGCCGTTTACACCGTTGCCGGTCGAATAGACGAGGATGATGCTTGATGAATAGATGATGTATCCGGCCCCGAACAGCTGGTAGCCGGGCTGGAGGCAGTCTTCAAGGGTTCCGTCGCCACTTTGGGTGATCCTCTTGTAGATCCCGAATATCGTACCTATGGAGACGTTCACATCGATATTCGTGGACCCGTCTAAGGGATCGAACATGACCACATAATCACCCTTTGGATAATCTTTCGGGATCATGATCATGGTTTCTTCTTCCTCCGAAGCCATGACGCACACCTTGCCGATGTAATTAAGGGAGTTGATAAATATTTTATTTGCGTACACATCGAGCTTCTGCACTTCTTCTCCCTGGATATTCTTTTCTCCTGTTCTTCCGAGAATATCCTCCACCAGACCGGCATGAGAAACTTGTGCGGCTACAACCTTGGCCGCAAAGATGATCTGAGAAAGGATGGAACTGAAATCACCTCTGCCCTCGTATTTCCTCTGTTCATTCATGATGTGTCTGTCAATGGAAATAATGGTTTCGTTCATAAATCCCCCCCTAGCAGGTATTGGTGAACATTATAGAGTGACCATATGCATGATACCATCTGCATGAAAAAAATCAAGGATATGTGATGGACTTCGCGGTTTTTTAAACAGGATTTTTTGTTGACGGCAACACCAATAAAAAATGTTGACAAGGGAAATGTTACTATGTATAGAAACATCATGATGGTTATACAGGAAAATACAAACAGAAAAAATTGGTGGTGGTGGACTTCTAAGACAAGCGGGTTCAGGGGAGGTTTGCCTTAGATAGATACAGGCTGATCGAAGAACAAGGCGGCAAGTCTCCTTTCGAGGCTTGCCGCCTTTTTTTATGGAAGGAGTACCATGCAGACGAAGCTAAAGATTTTTAGAGATATTCATGACCGGGGTGTGGTTATCACAAAAAAATTGACCAGCGATACCCTCACTCCTGTTCAGGCCTATCAGGCTCTTGTGGGAGGTGGACAGGGATTTCTGCTGGAATCCATACCCGGCTCCTACAGTTTTATCGGAAGATGTTCCTCCTCCGATGTCATCTGTATTCACGAAGAGGAAGATCCATGGGCGAAAATACCTCTTGAAGGCAGCAGATTGACCTTTGAACAAAACGGCCTGCCACCGTTTATCGGCGGCTATGTCGGCTATCTCGGTTATGACATGGTGCGCGGGATCGAGGTTCTCCCCCGACCCCAAAGGCCTTCGGGATTCCCGGACACGCTCCTTGCCAGGGTCACAACGGTTGTTGCTTTCGACCACCTCAACCAGTCGGTATCCCTGCTTCATACAATACCACAAAGCGGTATCAGCGAAGAAAAGGCGATTGCGGAAGCACGCGACGCGTTTACCGGAATCGAAGAAATGCTTTCGAACAGGGATCCCCTGCCAGCTGCACAGGTCCCAGGGAAGTGTTCGGTAAAATCTGTGTCCATAGAAGATCATGCCTTCATTGATGCTGTTGGAAAGGCAAAGGACTATATACACGACGGGGAGATCATGCAGGCAGTCCTGTCAAGAAGGCTGGAACTTGATACCGGATGTGATCCGTTCGATACGTACAGGAGGCTGCGGCAGATCAATCCCTCCCCCTATCTCTTTTACATACATATCGGTGATGTCACGCTCATCGGATCGTCACCCGAGGTTATGGTGAAGCTCAGGGGGGATGCAATCACGCTGCTTCCTATCGCAGGGACAAGACCAAGGGGTGACTCTGCCGGAGAAGACATGGATCTGGCGGCGGATCTTCTGGCTGACGAGAAGGAACGCTCAGAACACCTTATGCTGCTGGACCTTGCGCGTAACGATGTGGGACGGGTGTCTGTCCCGGGATCGGTACATGTCATCTCCCGCGAAGAGGTGAAATATTATTCCCATGTCATGCACATTGTCTCGTGCGTGGAAGGGAAAAAGCGGGACGATCTCTCCAATATCGATGTGTTGAAGGCCAGTTTCCCGGCAGGTACGGTCTCGGGTGCTCCGAAGGTCCGTGCCATGGAGATAATCGACGAGCTGGAAGGGATGTGCCGGGGACCCTATGCCGGGGCAGTGGGCTACCTGTCGTTCAGTGGTGATATCGATACCGGGATTGCGATACGTACCATATTTATCAGGGATAAAAAGGTCTATATCCAGGCTGGTGCGGGGATTGTCTGGGATTCCCGGCCAGAAAACGAGATAAAAGAGATCGATAATAAACTCAAAGCGTTGAGCTTGGCCATCGGAGGTATGTCATGATCGTGATGATAGACAACTTTGACTCGTTTACTTACAACCTCGTTCAGGCAGTGGGGTCCATGGGCGAGGATGTTGCGGTCTTTCGCAACGACGCCGTGACACTGCGTGAGATTGAGCAGATGGACCCGGAGGGGATAGTCCTGTCTCCAGGGCCGGGTTCACCTTCATCAGCTGGGATATGTGTGGATCTGATCAGGACAATTTACACAACGATCCCGATCCTGGGAGTTTGTCTCGGACATCAGTGCATTGCCCAGGCCTTCGGCGGGCGCATCTGTCATGCAGAAAAGGTGATGCACGGCAAGACATCCCGGATCAGCCATGACGGGACTGGCATCTTCTCAGGTCTCCCCAGGCCATTCGAAGCGGTGAGGTATCATTCATTGGCCATGGACAGGTCACTGATCCCCGATGATCTGGTGGTATGTGCCGTAGCAGACGACGGCGAGGTCATGGGGATCAGGCATGAGAGCAGACCTGTCTACGGGGTACAGTTTCATCCGGAATCCATAGCCACAGAGAAAGGCTGTGAGTTGATACGTACATTTATTGCCAGAGCAAAGGAGTGTGTATGAAGAATGTTATTGAAAAGCTGATCAGTAGAGAGGACCTGGAAGACCTTGAAATGCAGGATGCCTTTGATGCCATCATGTCGGGTCAGGTCAATGACACACAGATCGGGGCATTTCTCATAGCCCTTAGAGCCAAGGGTGAAAAACCTGAAGAGATCGCCTGTGCAGCAAGGATCATGAGGGACAAGGCCCTTAAGGTGAATGTGGATTTCGATGTAATGGATACCTGCGGGACCGGTGGCGACTGTGCGTCCACGTTCAATATCTCCACCGCGGTAGCCTTTGTCCTTGCAGGCGCGGGCATCAAGGTGGCAAAACACGGAAACAGATCAGTCAGTTCCTCTTCGGGCAGTGCGGACTGTCTTGAGGCGTTGGGCGTGCCAATTGATATGGAACCCGAGAAGGCTGCCGCCTCACTGAAAAGCACCGGCTTCGCATTCATGTTCGCCCCGAGGTACCACCCGAGTATGAAACATGCCATGCCTGCGAGGAAACAGCTCGGGATGAAGACCATCTTCAATATCCTTGGCCCGTTGACGAATCCTGCCCGGGCAGCCTACCAGGTTATCGGTGTTTACGACAGGCGTCTTATAGGTCCGGTTATCGAAGTGCTGAGGTTGCTCGGATTGAAGGGGGCAATGGTGGTCCACTCAGGGCTGGACGAGGTCTCCATTTCAGGCCCCACTGCCTATGCGCGGCTCGCAGGAGGCCTAATATCCCAGGGCGAGATTCTCCCGGAAGATGCAGGGATAACAAGAAACGGATATGGATTGGAGGATCTCAAGGTTTCAACACCGCAGGAGTCCGCCGGCCTCATAGAAGGCGTATTCGACGGGTCTAAGAAGGGGGCATGCCTCGAGAGTATCCTGCTCAACAGCGGTGCTGCATTCATGGCACTGGACGGGAGTATCGACATCCGTGACGGTGTCAGTATGGCATCAGCTGTGATTGGTTCCGGTAAGGCAATGAATGCATTGCTGAGTGCGAGGGCATAGTGGAATTTCTCACCCATCTCTATGAGCTCTCTAAGGAGCGGGCGGGGTTTCTCGAAGAAATAGAAAAGCTTCCGGCACTCCCGATTCGAGGATTCAAACAGGTGCTCAAGGACATGGCCATTATCGCAGAAGTGAAGTATGCAACACCGGCCGATGGGGATCTCGGGTTGACTCACGAGCCGGCACATCTTGCCCGGGAGTATGAAGCCATGGGAGCTGCCGCCATCTCCTGCCTTACCGAACCGGTCTATTTTGCAGGAGATATGGCCTACATCCCCCAGATCAGAAATGCCTGCTCTCTGCCTGTCATGATGAAGGATTTTATTGTGGACGAACGGCAGATAGCAGCAGGCAGGGCATGCGGTGCAGATGCATTTCTCCTGATAACCGAGATGCTGACGCTTACCGAGTGTGAACAGCTGTATGCATTCGGCAGGGATCTGGGTATGGATTGCCTCGTGGAGGTACACGGCATGGGCGGTCTGGAAAAGGCGCTGGGTATCGGGGCTGAAATCATCGGGGTGAATGTGCGGGACTTATCAACGCTCGCAGTTCATCAGGACAAACACGAAGAGATGATCGAATATATCCCGGTGTTCGTCACAAAGGTCGCAGAGAGCGGCATTTCATCGGGGCAGAGGATCAGGGCACTCGGTGAGATGGGCTATGATGCCGCGCTCATCGGCAGGGCCATGGCCAGCGCGCATGCGAGATCGGATGTGTTTTCATGTGGGTAAAGATCTGCGGAATCACCAGGTATGAGGATGCGCGTACAGCAGCAGCATTCGGAGCCGATGCCATTGGCTTCGTGCTTACCAGGAGCAGACGCCAGGCCGACCCCGATGAGCTCAAGGAGTGGGTGAGGGAATTGAAGGGTATCGAAAAGGTGGGAGTTTTCACAAATGAAGACCCGCAGGACATCATTCGTGTGGGCACAGAGCTGGGGCTCGATACCGTGCAGATCCATGGTGAACTTGGGCCGGGACATAAGGAGCTTATCAGGAGATTTTCAATCATCTACGCAGCAAAAAAGATTGATGAGAGGAAAATACCCGAAGATCTGCCCTGCAGGATTCTGCTCGATCCAAGCCGGGGTTCCGGCCTGAGAGGATCATGGCACAGGAGTGCTCTGCCAGTAATCCTTGCCGGAGGACTCACGCCGGATAACGTGAAGGAAGCTATCATACAGGCAGAGCCCGTGGGGGTTGATGTGAGTTCGGGTGTGGAGAGTTCTCTCGGCATTAAGGATGCGGCACTCATGGAGAGGTTTATCAAGGAGGCGCGATCATGAAAGGCTATTATGGTGAATTCGGCGGGCAGTATGTTCCCGAGACATTGATCCCGGCGCTCGAGGAACTGGAAGACTCGGTGGACAGGATATGCAGTGATGATGAGTTTCACCGGGAATTCTCATCATACCTGAAGGATTATGTGGGAAGACCGAGCCCGCTCACCTGCGCGAAAAGGCTTTCGGATTATTACGGACTTCATGTATGGCTGAAGCGTGAAGACCTGAATCACACCGGTTCTCACAAGATCAACAATGCCATCGGTCAGATCCTGCTTGCCAGACGTATGGGCAAGACCAGGATCATTGCAGAGACCGGGGCAGGTCAGCATGGCGTTGCCACTGCAACTGTCTGTGCACTTTTCGGGATGGCGTGTGTTGTATACATGGGGTCTGAAGACATGAGGCGCCAGCGCATGAACGTGGAGCGGATGAGGCTCCTCGATGCGGAGATTGTCCCGGTAAGGACCGGTACCGCGACATTAAAGGATGCCACGAGCGAGGCCATACGGGACTGGGTGGCCAATGTGGATTCAACGTACTATCTCCTGGGTTCCGCCGTAGGGCCGCACCCGTACCCCACCATGGTGCGGCGGTTTCAGCAGGTTATAGGCGAAGAGGCACGCCAGCAGATTCTTGAGAAGACCGGGGACCTTCCTGATGCCGTGATCGCCTGCGTAGGTGGAGGGAGCAATGCAATCGGGATATTTTCCGCGTTTGTCGATGACCCGGTTGCACTTATCGGGGTGGAGGCATACGGGGATGGGAACGGGCATAACGGGGCCAGCATCAACTTCGGGATTCCCGGTGTTCTACATGGGGCACGTTCCCATCTGCTTCAGGATGAAAACGGTCAGATAAAAGATACCCATTCCGTCGCGGCCGGACTCGACTATCCAGGGGTGGGACCCCAGCACAGCTACCTTGCCGCAACCAGAAGAGCCCGTTATGAACTGGTGGATGATCGTCAGGCACTGGATGCATTCAGGCTTTTAAACCGGCTCGAGGGTATTGCCCCTGCCCTGGAGAGTGCCCATGCGGTGGGATTTCTCCGGCAGTACGCCCCCGGACATGAAGGCGAGACCGTGATTGTGAACCTCTCAGGCAGGGGAGACAAAGACCTGCACACTGTACTTGGAGAAAGATCATGATAGAACATGCGATCAGAAAAACATCCAAGGCCGTCATTCCCTACATTACCGCCGGACTTCCGGATCTCGATACCACCGGAGAGATCATAGAGGCGTTGAGTGGAGCAGGGGCGGCAGCAATCGAGATCGGGTTGCCGTTCTCCGACCCCATGGCTGACGGGCCGGTGCTGCAGAAGGCATCCCATATGGCTCTGGGTGCCGGATTCACCATGGAAGCGTTTAACGCTCACCTGAGAGACTGGAGTTCATCGGTGGCTGTACCGCTGATCATCATGTCCTATATCAATCCCATCATGAGGCATGGGGTGGACAAGACATTGAGAGGATTTGCCGAGGCAGGGATTCAGGGTGTCATCATACCGGATCTGCCGTCCGACGGCCGGGAAGTCTTTGATCTCTGCGATTCAATCGGCATCGACCTTATCAGGCTTGTTGCGCCTACAACGACTCAAAAGAGGCAGCAGGAGGTAGTCTCCCAGTGCAGCGGGTTTGTCTATGCCGTCTCGGTCAAGGGGGTCACCGGGGCACGGCAGAACCTGCCCGAGGAGGTCTCTTCTCAGGTACAGCGAATCAAGTCCATGACGGATCTGCCGGTATGCGTCGGGTTCGGGATTTCCACGGCAGAGCAGGTCTCGGACATGCTTGCCTTTGCAGACGGCGTCATTGTCGGGAGCTTCCTCATGGAGAGGATCATGAACACCTCGGATCCTGCATCCGTGGCCCGCGAGGCCTTCGCAGGTCTTATGTGTGCATAGGATGCATCAGGAACTTATTAGGTAGGTTGGTTCTGCCCGAAATTAAGATCGCGATTGTCTGTTGATGGATGTGGTGGTATCATGCACAGACGATGCGCTTTGTATGGAAGAACCTCCCAGTTTTTCTCATATGGCTCATCGGGCTGAGTGTCCTGAACAACGCCCTGCACCATATCAGTCCACCCATGGATCAGATCGTCTGGCTGGCGCTCTTTCCCCTTGCAGCCTCCCTTGTCCTTGTGTGGTTTGCCCTGAAAAGGGAATCCGGCCGATTTGGAATGAAGAGATATATTGTATGGGCGGGCATCATGACTGTGTTGTACTTCACCCCGCTTATGCACCAGGTCTCCCTTCCCATCGATCAGGATGGGCAGCGTACACTCTATGAGATGAGTGCCTTTGTTCAGTTTGTTCTCATTGTTCTGCATGCCCGAACCTGGCTGAAGGAATGGGACTGGGCCTGGGTATTCGGGATCACCCTGCTCTTCGGCTTCATCCTGGAAAACGGCGGGATCATCATGGGATTTTTTTCGGAACCGGAATATCGCCTTTATCTGCCCGGTCTCCCTTCTCCTGTGGCCACAGCCATCGGGTGGGTCAATGTCCTGTATTGTGCGTTTTTTGCCGTGGAGAGAGTTCTGCCGGTTCTGCATCCCGTAGCACGGGGGCTGATCTGTGCCGTGCTCGGTCTGAGCCTGGATATCCCCTTTGACCCTGTAGCCACACGGCTGTCCTGGTGGGTGTGGAATCCGGGGCTCGATGCAGGCATATGGGGTGTGCCGATGATCAACTTTATCGCCTGGTTCTGGGCGATCTTCCCCTATGCTGCATGCTACTACTGGTTCAGGGGGCGGCTGGATATGGAGGAAGGCAGGAAGATAGGCTGGTTTATCGGTGCGATACCAATAATACTTCTGGTGGGGTTGATGGGGGTAACGGGCTGCCTCGTCCTGATCGGCGATGCGAAGGCCCTGTCAATATTCAAAGGCTATG
>DAISYU010000110.1:0-10707 GCA_036825155.1 Thermodesulfobacteriota bacterium
CTCCATGGCCTCGAGCACTTCGGTGCGCTGCAGATGCCTGATCTCGGTGGCGATCTTTTCGATCGTTGCCCCTATGATGGCAAGTGTCGAAAAGAAGTGCGCGTGCCGGTCCCGCTGAAGGACCTGTGTGCTTATGGGCGCCGGCTTCAGCCCCAGCTTTTTACATACATAATCCTCCACTTCAGGCGGAACGTTTGCAAATGTCCCCACTGCCCCTGATATCTTTCCATAGGAGATGGTATCCATGGCATCTTCCATCCGTTTGAGGTTCCGCTCCATCTCGGCAAACCACAGGGCGAATTTCAGTCCGAAGGTTATGGGCTCTGCATGGATACCGTGAGATCGTCCCATGGCAGGGGTATGTTTATATTCGAAGGCCCTTTTTTTCAGGGCAGCCATGAGGGCTCTTATGTCATCGAGGAGGATAAGGCTGCTCTCTTTCAGCAGGAGGGCATAGGCCGTATCCAGGACATCGGACGAGGTCAATCCCATGTGGACGTATCTGGCGTCGTCCCCCAGATACTCTCCGACGCAGGAAACAAAGGCTATGACATCGTGCCGGGTGACGGCCTCAATCTCTTCAATACGCCCCACCGTGAATCTGGAATTCTTCCGGATATTCTCGATGCTGGAAGGTGGGATCTTTCCGAGCTGCGCCCATGCTTCACAAGCCGCGACCTCCACATCGAGCCATTTCTGGTACCTGTTTTCATCAGACCAGATATGTGCGAGTTCTTTTCGTGTATATCGTGGTATCACCTGTTCTTTCCCCTTCTGTCTATCATGTAATTGCTGCCTTCAATGCTCTTTACGTAGTGTTTTATCTCGGTGGCCTCCTGTGAGGCATGTCCGTAGTGTTTGTATCGTTTTTCTTCGTTCATTACCACGGCAATGGATATGCTCATAACGGGAAATTTTCTTGTCTCCCCGCTCCTTGACGTGGATATGATGCCTCCGGCTTCCAGGTCGTCGTCATTGTAAAAATTCCGGATCACCATATCGAACCGGGATATGATCTCCTCGCACAGAGGACGTATGCCGGAAATCGGGGAGATGAATACGAAATCATCACCACCCACGTGCCCCACAAAGGTATCATTCTGCTTGATCTCTTTGACGGCATTGGTGATGATCCTGGCAGTTGCCAGGAGCACCTCGTCGCCTCGTGAAAAACCATACCGGTCGTTGTACGGTTTGAAATTGTCGATATCGACCCACGCGATTGCAATCTCAGACCCGGCATCAAACATCTGCTGGATATGCCGGATGATGGACTCGTTTCCCGGCAACCGGGTGAGCGGATTGGTGTCCTGTTCCCTTCCGGCACGCTGTGCAATAAACTGGATCCGTTTCTTTATGGCAAGCTCGCTGTCTGTCGAAATGATGAAATCTTCAAGGGGAACGTCATCCCAGGATATGTCGGTCAGATCATCTTCGGTGAAGATTGCAACTATGGGCAGATGGCCGTATATGGTATTGCTCCTGAATTCCTGGACAATACTTCCGTCATGCTCAAGGAGATATGACCGGTCAATGAGAATGATATCGGGCGGGTCCATGTAGATAAGTGAGACCACGTCTTCATTGCTTTCGATGAGCTGTAATGATTCGAATTGTTCGTGGATGAGAGATGAAATCCTTTCATCGAGCTGATCCTTTACAATAACAACTGCTTTCAAAACATCTCCCCTTTCATTACAACTGATAATTTCCCACCTCTTCCAGATCAATCATGATCTGATTCATCAGCCCTGAAAGATCAGCCTCATCCATACCGACATACTCCCATGCCTGTGGAGATATCTGGCCTACCCACCCATCTCCTCCGCTGCCCACGCCGAATGCCCTCACAATACTGTCGGCGATATGGACGATAGCGACTCTATCCTGGAGCTTGGGCGCGTTTTCCGGTTCGTGGTGAAAGGTGATGGGTATGGAGAGCCTCTCGGGAAGTCCCCATTCCTCTGCAAGCCATGAGCCGATCTCGCCATGGTCAACACCGAGCACCTCTTGTTCGGCCTCCCTGAACGAGCACCCCTTGCTGTCCACCAGAAAGGTGATCTTTTCATAGTCTTCGTTCAGGGAAACCCGGACCAGAACCTTGCCGATGTCGTGCAGGAGCGCACCGGTCGATATCTCTTCGGGCTCGCTCAAACCCAATGAGCGGCTGATGGTTCCTGATACAACGGCTGCGCCAAGAGAATGCTCCCAGAGTCCCACCATGGATTTTTCCATGAGATCAAACACCGATGCGGAAAGGACCACCCCTTTGATCACGTTAAACCCCAGGAGTATGATGGCATGGCTGATAGATGAGATGCGCCCTGGAAAACCGTAGAACGGGGAGTTGACAAGCTTTAAGACCTTTGCGCTGAGGACCTGATCGGAAGATATGAGCCTGCCCATCTCCTTTGCCGTCACATCCGGAGATTCCACCATCTTGGTGAGCTCCTGTACAACCTGGGGCAGTGATGGAAGCGTCTGTATCCGTTTGGTAATTGCTTTGAGCTGCTGGGCCTTACTCATCGGTGCTCACCTCGTGCTCGTCTGGTTGTTCATCAATGGAGTCTTCACTCTCCTCGGATGTAATGGCTGATGCAATGGCATCTTTGAGCTTGTCCATTATCGGATCACCCTCCACCCTGGAAAACCTCTCCTTCAGATCCTGTAGTTTTTCCTGGGTGGTCTTTTCACTATCCCCGAGATCCACAGGGTGTCCCTTGAGGGTCAGCGTATTCACATTCATCTTTTTCAGTCGATCGATAAGGTTGGCGCTCAGCTCAGTACCTTCGGCACACAGCGGCATGCCCTTCTCATTGGTGACGGGTTTTGCCAGGATCATCCCCGGTTTTACCAGAGTAATCGGTACCTTCTGCATCTAGCCTCCTTAACAGATCAGCGTATCTTCGAACCCACCGCAGGTTCCTTGTCAAAGGTTACTAAAGAAAGCTTTCCGTCGGGGGTATCCGTGGCAAGGAGCATTCCTTCAGAGGTTATGCCCATAAGTTTGGCCGGCTTCAGGTTCGTTACCACGGCAATATACTTCCCGGTGAGTTCTTCAGGCGAGTATGACTGCCCGATGCCTGCAGCGATCTGTATAGGTCTGCCGACATCCACCTTGAGCAGCACGAGCTTGTCTGATTTTTGTACCTTGCTCGCTTCAGTAATCTTTCCCACCGTCATCTCAACCTTTGCAACCTCTGCGATATCAATGAGGTTCTTTTCTTCTTCCTTTTCTTCGGCCGTTTTTTCGGATTGGATTAATTTGTCCACCCGCGGGAAGAGGGCCTTGTTCGGGACAATTGTTATCCCGGGCTTGAGCCTGCCGAAGGAGACGAGAGTCTCGATGGTCATATCGCTCGTGATGCCCAGTATGGAAAGGATCTTCTTGGAGGTATCGGGCATGGTCGGGTAGATCATTTCCCCAACATAGCGTATGGCCTCCATGATATGGTAGATCACGGTGGCGAGTCTTGCCGTATCTTCTTTCGCAAGGTTCCACGGGGCAGTATGATCGATGTACTTGTTCAATCCTGATATGAGTGTCCACACAGTCGCCATGGCTGTGTGCAGTTCAAGGTTTTCCATTCTGGTGCGGTAGTCTGCCACGACCTTTTCGGCAAGATCCCTCAGTTCAATGTCCTCGGCTTTGAGCTCGTCGCCGGGTTCCGGCAGGATCCCGTCAAAATATTTCGCCACCATCTTGGTGCTTCTGCTCACCAGGTTGCCGAGATCGTTTGCAAGGTCTGCGTTGTAGCGATCGATGAGGGCTTCTTCTGAAAAATTCGAATCAAGCCCGAAGACCATATCCCTCACGAGAAAATACCGGAATGCATCGATGCCGTACTTTTCCTTCATATCGAGCGGATCAACCACATTGCCCAGCGACTTTGACATCTTGCTGGCATCGACATTCCAGAAGCCGTGCACGTTGAGGTGCTTATAGGGTTCCAACCCGGTGGCCTTGAGCATGGTGGGCCAGTAGACCGCATGGGGCTTCAGGATGTCCTTTCCCACAAGATGCTGGGCTACGCCCCAGAAATCAGTGAAATTTTTTCCGTCCGGATAACCGATGCCCGTTACGTAGTTGATCAGGGCGTCGAACCAGACATAGCACACATAGTCCTTGTCAAACGGGAGTTCAATGCCCCAGGAGAGCCGTTTCTTCGGCCGGGAGATACACAGGTCGTCCAGAGGCTCACGAAGCATGCCCAGAACCTCGTTCTTGTACCGCTCGGGCCTGATGAAATCAGGGTTTGACCGGATATGGTCTACGAGCCACGACCGGTACTTCTCCATCTTGAAAAAGTAATTCTGCTCTTCCCGGTAGATGAGCTCTGTCTCGTGAATCGGGCACTTGCCGTCGACCATCTCCGTCTCCGTGAAGAACCGCTCGCAGCCGATGCAGTAATGCCCGCCGTATTCTCCGAAGTAGATATCGCCCTTGTCATAGACATCCTGAAGAATTGACTGAACGACCTTTATATGGTCAGGTTCGGTGGTACGGATAAACCGGTCGTTTTCCACGGATATCTCCGGCCATAATGCCCTGAACCTGGCAGAGTTTTCATCCGCAAGCTTGTCAGGAGTTGTCCCCAGCTTGGTTGCGGTTTCCATGATCTTGTCCCCATGTTCGTCCGTACCGGTCAGAAAGAACACCTGGTCTCCCAAGAGTTTGTAATAACGAGCAAGGACATCGGCAATGACGGTGGTATATACATGGCCGAGATGAGGTTTAGCATTCACGTAGTAAATGGGAGTGGTAATATAAAAGTACTTGTTCATGATGGGGTACTCCTTTTCTTTCTTGAACTTCTGTTCCTGGATGAGCGTCTCCTTCTGCCCTTTGGTTTTGCAGGAGATTTTTCCTGTACCTTGGGTTCGGGAGAGGTCTCTTGAGCCTCTTTTAGCTTTGCCAGTTCATTTGCCTTCTGCTCACCGAGCTGAAGAAACTCCTCCTCGGATAATATATCAGAAACTCTGCACTTAATAAAACGTCTATCCGCAAGTTTTGCCACAAAACTCTGGTTTATCACGTTGATACTCACCACAATGCCCTCACCCTGTTCGATATAGACCTTTTTTCCGGGTTTCGGCAGATTGTCTATGAGATTGGCATATGCATCCTTTTCATAGGCCAGGCAGCACTTCAGTTTTCCGCAGAGCCCGGAGATCTTTGTGGGATTCAGGGTCATATTCTGGTTCTTGGCCATCTTTACAGAGATCCGCTGGAAGTTGGTAAGGTATGTCGAGCAGCACAGTTCCCGGCCGCAGCTCCCGATGCCGCCGAGCATGGCTGCCTCCTGGCGTGTGCCCACCTGCCGTAACTCGATTCGCGTGCGGTATTTCTCCACCAGGTCCTTGAGCAGCTCTCTGAAATCGACGCGCCCTTCAGCCACGAAGTAAAAGGTTGTCTTATTGCCGTCGAAAAGCTGTTCAACCCTCGTGAGTTTCATGGGCAGATTCCGGGCTAGGATTCTCTCCTGACAGAACTGGAAGCACTCCTGTTCTCTTGCCTGCAGCTGCTGCAGGTTTTCCATATCCTCTTGTGTAGCCTTTCTCAGCACGGGTTTGATCTCGTCAAGCCCTTCGGCTTCCTCCTGCGAGGTATATCCAAGGACCCTTGCAACGGATTGACCTGCCTCGGTATTCACCACCACCAGGTCACCGGCTGCAAGATCAATATCCTGGGCTTCAAAGATATATGCCGTGGGAAATGCCGAGAATCGTACACATACCAGTTTTTTTGTATTTTCTGTCGTTTCCATCGTTGCAATGTTAGCAATCTTGTACAATATATTTCAAGGATATCTTTCTAATATTTGTATCAAGTTGAACATTGGCTCTATTTGTGTGATAAGAAAGGGCATATCTGGAGTCATTTCTGGAGGGAAACATGACCTTATGGGAGTTTTTTATCAAGGGCGGACCAATGATGTGGCCCCTTCTTGCATGCTCCATCATAGCTCTGGCCATAATCATTGAGCGGACATTCGCTCTGAGGCAGAACAAGATCATCCCCAGGGATCTTGTAGAAGAGGTGGAACGCCTTACCCGTCTGGGCAGGCTCGAGGATATCGAGAAGCTTATCAGGAGAAATTCGTCTCCCATTTGCCCGGTGATCATGGTTGCCATAAAGAACGCCGGGATGCGCAGAGAGATTATTAAAGACTACATGGAAGAGGCAGGGGCAACGGAGGCATATTCCATCGAGAGATACATCGACGTGCTGGGAATCATCGCGACCATCTCACCGCTGCTGGGTCTGTTGGGAACGGTATCGGGCATGATCACCTCGTTCCACGCAGTAGGAGGCAACGGTCCGGCCGGGCAGATGCTCGCTTCAGGGATATCGGAGGCCCTCATTACTACTGCTACGGGGCTGTCCATCGGCATCCCGGTCTATATCTGTTACCGGTTCTTCATCGCCAGGAGCGACTACCTGCTTCTGGAAATGGAAAAGACCTCTGCTCGGATACTGGAGTACCTCAAGGGCGAAAACCATGAGATTCAGAAGAACAAGAGACAAGAATATCTCGGCAATTGATATCACTCCCCTGGTGGATGTGGTATTCCTGCTTCTGATATTTTTTATGCTCTCTCTCGGTTCACCGTTAAAGATCAGCGAGGTCAATCTCCCTGAATCCACCAGCGGAGAGGCACTTTCCAAGCAGGCCATCACGGTTGTCATCTCTTCCGAGAATATCCTCGTCGATGGACAAATCGCTCAGCAGGAGAGCCTGAAGACGCTGCCTTTTGATCAGGATATCGTTGTTTTGGCATACAGGGACATCCCCTACTACCGGGTAATCCAGGTGCTCGATACGCTGAGATCCTCCAGGCATGAAAGGATATCTCTGGCAACAAAACCGATAAGGGATTAGCACCTTGATGCACCTGTAAATTTCTGTGCACATATCTACTTCAAGGGTTTGACTTGCTCCGGGGTTAGGGCTATTATACAGACGTCATGAAAAGGATCCTTTTGGTTGAAGACGATAAAAACGTGCGAAGGCTCCTTAAAGAGGAACTCAACGACGAGGGATATTCCATCACGGTGGCCTCGAATGGAAAAGAAGCCCTGTCCATGCTGCAAAAAAAGGAGAACGAAAAACCCGACCTTATCATCCTGGATCTACGCATGCCGAAGATGGATGGTTTTGAAACCATGGGGCATATATTGAAATCCCGGCAGGATACGCCGGTGATTATACATACGGCATATTCAAGTTATAAAAACGATGTTATGGTAATGGCGGCAGATGCATATGTTGAGAAATCGCATGACCTTAAAAAACTGAAGGATGTAATCAAAGACCTGATTGGTACATGATGTCCCTATTACATGATATTGAAGTCATTATACTGGCAGGAGGGAAAGGCGAGCGTCTCTATCCCTTGACAAAGGATCGGTCAAAACCGGCTGTCCCCTTTGGAGGACTGTACCGTATCATCGACTTCACCCTGTCCAACTGTGTGAACTGCGGTCTGAAAAGGATCTATGTACTCTCACAGTACAAATCCCACTCGCTCAACAGGCACATTCAGCGGGGATGGCTCTCATTCTTTTCCTATCCGCTCGGTGAATTTATCTACAATATCCCGGCCCAGCAGCGCATCGGGAACAGTTGGTACGAGGGGACGGCCGATGCGGTATTCCAGAACATCTACACCCTCCAGCAGGATATGCCCCAGTACACCCTGATCCTCTCAGGGGACCACATCTATCAGATGGACTACCTCAACATGGTGGAATTTCATAAGGAGAACAATGCCGACATAACCATCGGCGTTGTCCCCATGCCCATAGCGACGGCCAGCGAATTCGGGATCATAAAGGCGGACAGTGACATGGTCGTTGAGGGGTTCCAGGAAAAACCCAAAGAGAACCCGGTCACCATGCCTGATGACCCAACCAGGATCCTTGTTTCCATGGGGATATACGTGTTCAATACCAAGGTCCTCATAAAGAGACTGATAGAAGATGCGAAGCGAAAAACCAGCGATCATGATTTCGGCAAGGATATCATCCCCCGAATGGTTGCAAGCGGCGGCAAGGTCATAGCCTACCCGTTCAAGGGGGTCATGAACAATGAATACTGGCGCGACATCGGAACGCTCGATGCGTACTATGATGCCCATATGGACCTTATCTCGGTGACGCCGCGGTTCAACCTCTACGATCCCAGGTGGCCCATCCATACCGTATACAGCCCCTATCCTCCGGCAAAGATGGTCTTTTCCGGGGGTGAGGACGGCAAACGCATCGGTACCGTGCTGGACTCTCTTATCTGTGACGGCGCCATCGTTTCCGGCGGCAAGGTGGAGCGGTCCATCATCTCTCCCAATGTCAGGGTAAACAGCTATGCAGAGGTTCACGACTCTATCCTCATGGAAGGGGTGAACATCGGCAGAAACTGCATGATCAAAAACACGATCATCGATAAGTTCGTGTCAGTACCTGCAAATACCGTGATCGGCTACGACATCGAAGAAGACCGAAAAAAATATGATGTCTCTGAAGACGGTATCGTTGTTATCCCGAAACTGGCAGCCTTTGACTGAAATGCATCATGAAGCGTATCTCCATCGTTAGCCTCGGCTGCCACAAGAATCTTGTAGACTCGGAATTCATCTGCGAGAAGTTGATGGAAGCCGGACATACCATAGAGTTCGACCCGGATGAGAGTGAGTGCGTCATCGTCAATACGTGTTCCTTTCTCACCTCGGCTGTTGAAGAATCCATCCAGACAATCCTTGAACTGATAGACGACGGCAAAGAGGTGATCTGCGCAGGGTGCCTGGTGAGCCGTTACGGGAAAGACCTCCTGCAAGAGCTGCCGGAGGTGAAGATCTTTGCCGGGCCCGGGACCTATGAAGATCTTCCCCGCGCCATCGAGCGCAATGTCCGCTATCTCGCTCCTGTGTATGGGGGGGTGGTAAAGAGATCCTTCATCACAACCGGGGTGAGTGCCTATGTAAAGGTCAGTGAAGGATGCTCCAATCACTGCAGGTACTGCCTGATTCCGGGTATCAGGGGGGGACTCGTCAGCAAGCCTCCCTCAGAGGTCTTGGATGAGTGCAGGCAGCTCGCAGCTCGAGGGGTCAGGGAGATCATCCTCATTGCCCAGGATGTGGGCAGCTACGGCAGAGATCTGAAAAAGGCGGACGCATTGACCGGCCTGGTGGAAAAAATCTCGGGTATCTCAGGTGTCGAGTGGATACGGATCATGTACATGCATCCTGACTCTCTGAGCGAATCGCTCGCCGAGATCATCAGCGACAACCCCAAAGTGTGTCCCTACATCGATCTTCCTGTACAGCACATCGCAGGAGGCGTGCTGGAGGCAATGGGCCGCAGGGGAGGGGCCGGGGCCGTCATTCGGGCCCTCGATCTGCTGCGCTCGAGGATGGAGAATATCTGGATACGCTCCACCATCATGGTGGGACACCCCGGTGAGGATGAGGGCGCATTTGAAGAGCTTGAAGAGTTTGTAAGCCAGGGCTGGTTCGACCACCTCGGGGTATTTGCCTATTCCCCGGAAGAGGGCAGTGCCAGCGCCATGATGACCGACCACCTTGACGAAGAGATCAAGGCCATGCGAAAAGAGCGGATCATGGCAATCCAGCAGGACATATCGAGAAAGAGGCTCCAGGGTCTTCTGGGAGAGAAGATCCCGGTTCTCGTGGAGGGATACCATCCGGAGACCGACTTGCTGTTAAAGGGGAGGGCCGCTTTTCAGGCCCCTGATGTGGACGGTCACATCATCATAAACGAGGGCACGGCACAGTTCGGGTCTTTTTATGATGTTGAGATTATTGATACTATGGAGTACGATCTGGTGGGGAGAATCGTATGAACACGTTTGAGATTATCGAGCTGGGGAAAGAGGCGGTGCGCACTGAGATCGAGGGACTTCAAGGACTGGTCTCCCAGATTGATGAGCCATTTGCACAGGCGGTGAACATTCTGGCCGATCTCAAGGGCAAGGCGATCCTCACGGGCATCGGCAAATCAGGGATCATAGCTAAGAAGATTGCGTCCACCATGGTGAGCATCGGCACACCGGCCGTGTTCATGCACCCGGTGGACGGTCTCCATGGAGACCTCGGCACCATCATGCCGCAGGACGCCGCCATTGTCCTTTCCAACAGCGGCAATACGAAAGAGATCTGCGATCTCCTGCCTGCCTTGAAAAGCCTCGGCATCCCCATCATCGCCATCACCGGCAATGCAAGATCCCCGCTGGCAAAGGATGCCGATATCATCCTGAAATGCACGGTGCAGCGCGAGGCATGCAACCTGGGCCTTGCCCCCACGGCATCCACCACGGCGCAGCTCGCCCTGGGGGACGCCCTTGCCGTGGTGCTCTCGCACATAAAGGGATTTGACCAGGATGACTTCAAACTCATTCATCCTGCAGGCGAGCTCGGCAAACAGCTCATGTTCAGGATATCGCAGATCATGATCACCGGGGAGAGCATCCCGCTGGTGACTCCCGAGACCCCGCTTGGTGAGGTGGTTGTCGAGATGACTCAGAAATCCCTGGGGTTCACCCTGGTGGGCAGCACCTCCCACATCGAGGGGATCGTAACCGACGGCGACCTGAGAAGGGTACTGCTCAGGTACGGTGACAAAACGCAGGGGCTCGTTGCCCACGACATCATGAGCCCAAACCCGAAGACCATTTCCGGGGACCTCCTCGC
>DAISYU010000111.1:0-10659 GCA_036825155.1 Thermodesulfobacteriota bacterium
AATCTCTCGTCTGACATTATACAGCCAAACGTTTACGTCCCTTGGCCCTCCTTCGACTGATAACACTTCTGCCGCCCTTGGTACGCATACGAACGAGAAATCCATGCGTACGCTTACGCCTTGTATTATGTGGTTGAAATGTGCGTTTCATCAATTACCTCAATCAACTAATTTAGGGGGATAGTATTTACATACCAACTTCTTTGTTGTCAAGCAGCAAAAGGCCCAAGAGATCGCAGAGGTAGTATTGTGTACATTGTGAGATCGTGTGGTCTCTTGTCAATACAGGTATTAATACGTTATAACCCATTGCAGGATGATAGGTGTTTACTGCATGAGGGAGGTTACCGCGGGACTGGACGGGAGTCCGGAGACCGTAGCGGGGATGCTGGAAAATCTTCTGCCGAATGCACGTGTGTACTGTCTGAACCAGGTGCATTCAAATGGGATTGTACGTGCAGAGGACATCGCCAAAGGTGATATCCCTGAAGCAGACGGGATCATCTCCCGCAATCCGTCTGATGTGCTCTGTGTGCGGACAGCGGACTGCGTGCCGGTGCTGTTATGGAACGACGCCCCCACTGTGATTGCCGCTGTGCATGCAGGGTGGAGGGGGATCGCACAGGGCATCGTGAAAAAGGCGGTCAATCAGATGCAAAAACTGGGTGCCTCGGTTATCCACGTGAGCATCGGGCCCTGCATCGGCCCCTGCTGCTATGAGGTGGGCCAGGATGTTGTCGATGCGCTCGGCAGCGAGCACCTGCTCCATACCAACGGCACGAAGTATCTCGACCTTGCCGGTATCGTTATTTCCCAGGCCTTGAGTGCAGGGGTACGTAGAGACAGGATCCACAGCGTGGATCTGTGCACCTCGTGCCATCCGGACAAGTTTTTTTCCTACCGGAGGGACGGGGCCTCCACGGGAAGAAACATATCACTTATAGGAGGGGAGTCGTGGTCGTTGCCGGGCTTACAGGCGGGATAGCCACAGGAAAATCAACAGTTGCCGCCTTCTTTGTCTCAGCCGGAGCAGAGCTCATCGATGCGGACAGGATCGCCTTTGATGCCGTGCAGAAGGGGACAGAAGCGTGGCAGGAAATCGTCGAACATTTTGGCCAAGGCGTACTCTTGCCCGACGGACAGATAGACCGGGCCTGCCTGGGCAATATCATCTTTCATGACCATGAGCAAAAGGCCGTCCTGAACGGCATCGTTCATCCTGCGGTGATCAGACGAATGCGTCAGCGCATAGAAGAGCTGGAACAGAACCAGCCGGATGCGGTCGTCATCGTGGATGTCCCGCTCCTTATTGAAACAGGGATGTACCGGGATATGCGCGATGTTATCCTGGTTTATGTCCCGGAAAAAGTGCAGATCGAGCGGCTTATGGACAGAGACGGCCTTTCAAGAAAGGATGCCCTTGCACGGGTGCACTCCCAGATGTCGATCGAGGAAAAGAAGACCTATGCGAGTATCATCATTGACAACACAGGCAGCATTGAAAACACCAGGGAAAGAACCTTTGCGGTATACACCGAACTTCAGGAGAGAGTAGAGACAGACATCCGGTGAACCCCTCATCGTAAAAAGGATAGGGCTCCTGTTGTGCTGTATTCCTTGACGACATCTTGGGCCCACTGATGGCATGTAAAGGAGAGCTTCCCGGTCGAGAGGGTCGTTACAGGGTTTTTGGGTCCTGATTCGACATTTCCTTGCGGATGAGTGAATCGAATTGTCTGGCTTCACGGAATTGCGGGTTGATCTTGAGGGATTTTTCTATCCACTGCAATGCCGTATCATATGCCCCGGAATCATAATAGAGTCTGGCTATATTAAAATAGAGGTGTTCATCCCTCGGGGAGATCTCAAGCGCCTTCATGTAGTTGGCCAAAGCTTCTTCGGTCATTTTTGTTCTTCTGAGCTCCATGCCGAATTCATTGAAGATATGTTTGTTTTCTTCCTCGAATATGGCCTCGATCTCGCAGAGTTTCCTGAAGATCTCTTTTGCCTTGTCTGGTTGACCCATCTCCATGTACAGTGTGCCGATTCCGAAATTGGCACGGATACTCTCCGGGTCTATCTTGAGTGCCGAGGTGTACTCCCATTCTGCGGAATTATATTCTTTGCGCGCCCTGTGTTTTTCCGCAAGGGCTATGTGCTTGTCGGTATCCCGTTCTTTCTTGGTTTTCACCTTGTAGTCCGGAGCAAAGGTATATTTCTGCAGGAATTCGTCACAGGGCATTTGTATCACGATGCCTGTCGGGTTTCCTTCATTGCCCAGAAAGGAGATCTTCACCGTATCGTCGTCTATCTGCTCTGCATGGCAGAAGTTTTTTACTTTCTGAGTCCGCTGCGTATGTCCGGTCCCAAGAGTGATAACAGACTCTTCAAAAAAGATACCTTTGATTCTATGCAACGATATTGTCATAGGATTTCTATCGGAAACACAAAAAGATTAGTTTAAGGAAATCTAACAGAGTATTTACTTGTTTTATTGACTTGAGCGCAACTCATATGGCAACCCTATGATTATCTAACCTCTGGGAGGATGCAATGAGATCGATCGGATTTATCGGGGCAGGAAATATGGCCGAGGCAATCATCGGCGGTATTGTGAAAAAAGGATTGTATGAACCTTCCGAGATAATGATCCACGATGTCAGTCAGGACAGGTTAGACTTCCTGTCTTCAACCTTCGGGGTTGTGAATGCGACGGGTCCTCAGCAGCTCCTCGCAGAAGTCCCAATTGTCATTCTGGCTGTCAAGCCCGCAATCCTGCCCGTGGTTGTGAATGAATCGAAAGAGCTTCTTGCAGGCAAGCTCGTCATCAGTATCGCTGCCGGTATCCCCATTGATACCATCGTGAATATCCTCGGGGACAACGCACGGGTCATACGGGTAATGCCCAACACCCCTGCACTGATCGGGGAAGGGGCGTCTGCCCTGGCTTCATCGCAGGCATGCAGCAGCGAAGACATTGCCTGCGCAAAAAGCATCTTTTCTGCCGTTGGTATGTGTATCGAGCTCGAGGAGCGGTTGATCAATGCCGTGACAGCGCTGTCCGGCTCAGGCCCTGCTTTCTGTTTCATGTTCATCGAGGCCCTCTCTGACGGAGGGGTGCGCTCCGGTCTTCCCAGGGATACGGCACTGGCTCTGGCGGCAGCGACCCTCAAGGGTGCTGCAGGCATGGTGCTGGAGACGGGGAAACATCCGGGTGTGCTCAAGGATATGGTAACATCGCCGTCGGGCACCACCATCGAGGGCGTTTCCGTCCTGGAATCAAGAGGCTTCCGTTCTGCCGTGACGGATGCGGTCCACGCAGCTTATAAGAGGGCATGCGATCTGGCGAAGTAACCAGGGCCACCTAAATTTTCTCAACAGGGACCCTTTGTCGAATGAGGCCTGAGCTCCCGGGGCAGATGTGATCCCTATAATTTTGTGTTCTTGATGATATCCACTGCATCGGATGGTGAATCCACCAGGGTAAAGATGGCCGTATCCTCTGACAGGATCATGTCATTCTTGAGCATGGTGTCCGTGATCCAGTTTAACAGGCCTCCCCAGTAGTCGGAACCGACCAGGATTACGGGGAACGGCTTCATCTTATCGGTCTGGATGAGTGTGAGAGATTCGAAAAGCTCATCCATGGTCCCGAATCCTCCCGGAAAGATCACATAGCTCATGGCATATTTGACGAACATGACCTTTCTGACGAAAAAGTAGCGGAAATTGATGTGGATATTGGTGTAGGGATTCAACTTCTGTTCGAAAGGCAGCTCGATGTTGAGTCCCACGGACTGTCCCCCTGCCTCAAGAGCACCCTTGTTCGCCGCCTCCATAATACCCGGGCCGCCGCCGGTGATGATGGTGAACCCCTGTTTCGCAAGCTGTTTCCCCAGGTTTTCTGCCATTGCATAGTATTTGTCCCCGGGTTTTGATCTTGATGAGCCGAATATGGTTACGGCGGGCTCCAGTGAAGACAGGGTCTCGATGCCGTCCACGAACTCTGCCATGATGCGGAATATTCTCCAGGATTCCTGGGGATTCATATGGTCTACGACATATCGTTCATTTTTCATGTCTTCTCCTTGCCGGGAGCTCTCCCGTTCTTTTTCCTTCTCAAATGTGGTATGTCCATAATCTTATAATATGATTGACCTTCATATCCATACAACACATTCAAGTGACGGGCAATACAGACCTGATGAGATCTTTGCCATGACGGCCTCCGCCGGGCTGAAGGCGCTTTCCTTTACCGATCATATGGATAAAGGTGCGGCTGTGCATGGGGTGAACCTGGCGTCTCGATACCCTGTCGAGTTCTTCACCGGCGTCGAGATCTCCACGTCGCTGCAGCAAAAGGAGTACCACCTCCTGTGTTACGGGTTTGATCCGGACAGCACCGTACTCGATGAATTCCTGAGCTATCACTGCAGCCGGATCTGGGAGCATGCAGACAAGTTCCTCGATCATTTTCAGGCAATGGGATTCGATGTGACAAAGGATGATATCTCGGGGTGGGGAAAATCGGTCCCTACCGGCGTGACCTTTCTCGATGCCATCAAGAAGCGGAATTCGAATGATCCCCGTCTTCATGCGTACCTCAAGGGGGAGAAGGCCCACTCGCCGTATCTCAACTTCTACAAGGATTTCTCCCTCACGGATTTCGGCAGCATCATCACCTCCGTGCTTCCGTCGCTCACGCAGAGCATTCATGCACTAAAAGGCAGTGGGGTTCTCATCCTCGCCCATCCAGGAGATATTGATAGAGACCTGCTTAAAGTCCTGAAACAGGACGGCCTCGATGGAATAGAGGTCTACAGTTCGCACCATGAACAAAAGACAACACGACATCTCAAATCCCTTGCTGCAGACCTGGATCTCTTTGCCAGTGCCGGTTCGGATTTTCACGGTGAGAGGATAAAGCCTGATATTCCTTTCGGGTACATCCCGGGTCAGCCCGATGAGCGCCTTATGCAGGTACTGAGGAGGCGCAGGGATTCATAACACCCCATGTTGTTCGAATGGACACATCGATTCTTTTACCGGCAGGCTGAGGGTTTTGACCAGTGTGTTGTAATGATGTCACCGGAACTGTCCGGATAAGATGGCTTATTGTTCTATGATTACCGGTTCCAGGAGGATCACCAGTTCATTGGTTTCCACAGCCTTGGACTTCTGGGAGAAGAGATATCCCAGATACGGGATATCGCCGAAAATAGGGATGCTCCTTCTCTCATCACTGAGATTCTTACTGATAAGGCCGCCGAGTGCAATGACGTTGCCGCTTCGCACCCTGATCTGAGTTGAGGCCTCCTTGAGGTCAACGGTTGGCAGCGTGTAGAGATCTCCGCGGATGTCCTTTTCCAACAGTTCCACCACCCTGCTCTTGATGGGGGTAATACTCAGGTTCACCTGGTTGGTTTCCAGGTCGATATTGGGCAGCACGCCGAGCATGATGCCGTCGAAGATCGAACCGATTTCCACCTCGGGAGTCGTGATGGTAGTACCCCCGTCAGTTGTGGTGGTCGTGAGTTTGATCTCCTTGATGTATGAGGTGTTGGTGCCAACGCTGATCAGTGCGGGCTGGCCGTTCGTGACACGGATCCTCGGATTGGACAGAACCTTGATATTGCCGAATTCCTCCAGGGCATTCAGGGTTGCGTCGAAACCACTCTTGGCATTATGTACCTGAATCTCGAGGGCAGGCACCAGGGTGTCGGTCGGCAGTGCAAGGGTCTGCTGAATGGGATTGAAGGCATAGTCCTTGATATTCCCATGAATGCTTGTCCAGTCAATCCCGTATTTCGATGAATCACTCAGGGTTACCTCGAGGATCTTTGCTGTTATGAGCACCTGGGAATTGTAGTATCTCTTCAGGGTGTTCACATAGGTATCGATCCGGTCAATGGAATCCCTCTTGTCGTTCACTTCGAGAAAGCCGATCGCCCTGTTGAGAGAATAGCTTCCCTGAGGAGACAGTGAGGACTTTACGACCCCCTCGATCTGGGCATAGATGTCACTGCTCGAGGTAGGGGTGGTATCCTTGATGGAGAATTCACCGGTGAGCGGATTCCTCTCCGAGTCACCTCCATTCCCGCTGCTGCCGAGGACGTCGCCTCCAACAGCTATCTTGGTCTCTTTCTGGGATGAAAGGAAATTGAGGTGATAGGTTCTCGAGATGGTGCCTTTTATAAACAGGGTGGTTCCCCTGATCTCATAGAATATATGAAGGGATGCAGTGATGTTTTCGAGGGCTTCCTTCAGGGGTGTATCATTGAATGCGATGGTTATGGGCGCAAGGGTCACCAGGGTGTTCTGGGGCGCCGCCTCTGCCTGCTGCCCCGTGTTCTGCCCGTTCTCTGTCTGGGTGGCCTGAGGCACGGCCGGATCAACGGCCTGTGCGTGTGTAATCCTGGAATCGATGACAAGATCGAGCCCGGCTATCTCGGCAATGGCGCTGAATATGTCTGTGTAGTTGGCATTTTTTGCCGTGAGGGTGATGGTTTTCCCCTCGAGCGGGCTTTTCTTTTCATCCTTGCGAACCTCGGGTACCGGTTCGGGGAGTTCTCTTGGTTGCACAGGGGCCAGAGTGGATGATTCTTTCTCTACAGAAAAATCCTCTTTCTCCATGAGCCTGTCCGTGGCGCATCCCGACAGAAGGACGATACATAGTACGGTCAGGATAACTCTAGTATATGTTAACATGAACTGTCTCCTCGGCACCGTTGTTGTAGGCAACCGTAATTGATTTCTTGTCAATGGAGACAAGCCGGAAGGCGTTTGTCCTGTCTCCGATCCTCATCTTTTCTCCATTGATGATACAGTAGCTTCCCGAGCCATTCTTTATGATCATGCTCACTATTATGGGATTGTCTTTGCGTCCATTGCGATGGAAGACATCCCTGATGGGGACATGGGTGTCCGACCCCTGAAGATTTTGTGAGTAAAGGTTCAATTGATCCACATAGGTGAGAAATTCAGGCTTGTCCGGGGTAAAATCCGTCTGTGCCGGTATGACCAGATAAACCATGAAACACATAAGCCCTGCAACACAGGGCAGGCCGAGAAGGGAAAGAACCTTCTTGTCAATCTCCATTGCCGTTCTCCCCCATCTTGAAACCCTTAACCGCAAGTCTTATCCCGGATGAACCGCTCTCGAGGGTTGCGCGCTCCAGGAAAAAGAGCCCTTCGCTGTAAGTGGATATGATCTTTGAACGAAGCGTGTCCAGGTTATGATCTGAAAGCGTGATGTCATAGTCCACGTTTGTCTTTCTCTCCTTGGATATGGCAATGAGCTTTTTGCCATACTCTTTCAGGGCGTCAATCTTTTCTCCATACATCTTTCTTTCAGAGCGCATCTTTACAACAGTTTGAAATTTCATTTGGTTATACTGCAGCTGCACTTGTGTGGAACGATAATAGTAATATGAGGAGGTGATGCTCAAGATGCCGAGTACCCCTATGATAATGGCGACCCTGAAATATCTCATAGTTTTGTCTCGCACTCCACCGAAAAGCTTGCGGATTCTTCAGTATGCTGGAATGTAGCGTTGTTAACGGTGTAGTTTTTTTGAATATCCGACAGGAATCTTGAGAACGTGTTCTTGGACAGAGGATAGGGGGATTCGATGATTCCATCGATCTTTACGAACAGAGAATGGGTGTGGGTCGAGTACCGTGGCATGGTATCCTCCCGGACAATACGCTCGGACGTTTCCACCTCGATACCGGGACGAGAGACCTCGATCCTGGTCAGCGAGGAATCCCCGGGTACATGTCCGGTGATGGTACTAAGGATGGCATACAGCTTTGGCTCGGCCTCGAAGTCATTATACATCCGGATGATTTCATTGATATTTGTGAAGTCCAATTCCGTGCAGAGTACGTTGTAATCTCTCTCCAAGATCTGCAGGTTCTGTGTGTAAATGCTCTGTGCCTCCTGCACCTTGTTTTCATAGAGCCGCGCCGTATGAGCGTTCTGTATGCCGAGTCCCAGGAGGATCAAAGAGAGTACGATCAATGCGAGAGACCCTCCGATAGAATACCTTGCATACGTTGCGAGTTGCCGTAAACGCTTGTACTTTTTCGGGGTGAAATCATATCCGTCTGCCTGGATGTTTCCCAACAGATCCACGTCCTGCGCCTCACCCCGGGAGAGGCAATCCGTCTTGAAGGTCTCGGCATGGATGTCATGTTCTTCCAGATCATTGATAGAGAGATCGCTGATTCCTACGGCATAGAGGTGATGAACATTCTCGTTATACGAATTTCTCAGCAGCGATTTCATCTCATTAATTCCTGACACTGTTTCTGCCAGGAGATCAAAGGATTCGAACTTATTGATCGTGATGAGATAGTAGATGGCTCCTTTTTTCGAGCCGATGAGCCTGACATAATGACGATCTTCAAATATGGTTATGGACATCTCCTGGGTATTGTCGGCAACCACTGATGCCAGTGAAGCCTCGATCGGGCAGTAGGTATCGAGGAACGTCTCCTGCTCGTCAAGCACAGTGATTTTGTTGATATCACTGATGGGTACAGCCACATAGGAAAACGTTGCCCGCACTGAGTCGATGTCATGTATCTTTTTGAACGATATGGAGTAGTCTTCTTTAAATAACCCGGTCTTATCAACCGTAGACCTGATATGGGCATGTGTCGCTTCATTCGATACAGAGGAGAAATCACCGAGGTCTGCATAGACGGTCCTTGGGGAAAAACATGCGGTAATGCCCGGTGACTTTCTTGCCAGTACCCGGAGTTCATCCGAGGTCACCATCCCGGCTTCTTCGAGGATTACCGCCCCCTTTTTTCTCCGGTAGATCGCGACCTTGTGTACATCATCACCAAGGCATACACTGTAGCCAATCTTTTTTCCTCTACCCATAATCTCTGCTCTTCAGGTACACATCAAATGTGCATGTCTCCCGTCAAAAAATCATATCATTCTGTTATTATCCATGTTTTCGGGTATTCGTGATGAATTCTTTACGTATTTATCATTCAAAGCGGCCGTACAGATAGGAGAGGCTTGCCGCTTCGAGGATATCGTCATAGGTGTCTGTCTGAGGTGCCCCGGGCTGTTCAAAGGTATTGTTGTCCACAGTATCCACCCTGCCGTTGTTGTTGTCGTCATTGGGGGAGTCAGCTTCTCCATTGTATCCTGATGAAAGCACGACGAATGCAGCCAGGATATTACCGCTGTCACAGAACAGATCCGGTGAATGTCCCCCGCTGATCAGTTCGTTCAGGTGTGTCTTGAACTCCTGTGTCGTTGCCGTGACAGCAAGGTATGGGTCGATGGCGTAAAAGAGTGTGCTGCCGTATGCATCACTGCCGCTGATGCCCAGTGTTGCATAGGGAAGGTAGCCATTGAGTCTCCCGCTGCTTTCCGATCCGTCCTCATTGCTGCTTGCATAGGGGAGTCTCCCGGTTGCCAGTGCATATCCGACGATTGCTGTCTTCGCCTCTTTTACTATGGCGCGGGATTCCTTCAGTTTATTCTGTTTCACGAGCATAGGCAGGAGCTCGGCACCCATGCCGATGAGGAGTCCCACGATCACGAGGACAAACGCCAGTTCTATCAGGGTAAACCCGCGCCGGTCTTTCAGGTTTCTTTTGCCGGCATTGTTTATCTCACCGCAGCAGTGCCCTTTCATACTACCCTCCGCCCAGCTGTGATATGAGGTCATATACCGGCCCGATCAGTGATATGACAATGAAGATGAACAACCCGCCGGACAGGGCCATCACAATAGGCTCGATCATCTTGCCCATTATCTCTACGAACCGGCTCGTCCTCTCCTGATACGTATCTGCAAGGTAGGTGAGCCGCTGATCCAGGGTCCCGGTGCTTTCCCCTACATTGATCATGCGCAGGGTGATGGCGTCGAAGAAACATGTCTGCGAGAATGCACTCATCAGGGTATCCCCGCTGCCGGTGGAGAGCTTGATGCGTTTGACGACGGACTTGATGGCAGGATTTTTAAAGGTTGTCTCCAATACCTCGAAACATTTTGTCAACGTCACTCCGGAGCGCAGCATAAGAGACATGTTGGAGAAAAAGAGAGTGAGGTTTGAGTATTTCAGGAGATCTCCTGCAACGGGTATGCTGAAATACAAACGGGCAAGCATAAGGTGTGTCCGGTCATTATTTCTCAGCAGGAACAGCAGGGCGGTCAAGACCACGAGCCCAATGGGAAGCAGGTACCAGTTCTGCCTGGAAAGCTCAACGAACGTTACCAGGTCTCTCGTTATTTTTGGCAGGACCACATCCATATCGTTAAATGTCGAAACCAGCCGCGGCAGGACGAAAAAGAGCCAGAAGATCATGACCGCGCTCATTGCAAGGATAACAAATGCAGGATAAATGAGGGCCCGCTTGGTCTGGGATATGATGTCATCGAGTTTCTTGATATGTTCTGCGGTATTCTTGAGAGCTTCCTGGATGGTTCCGGTTTCCTCTCCGATATTGCAGAAGAAGACCAGCATTTGTGGGAAAACCGATGGCTCTGAAGCAAAGGCCTGTGAAAGGGATTCCCCCCCTGAAATCTCCTGGATCACCTTTTCAAGAGCCTTTTTCAGTCGTTTGTTCTTGATGGTGTCCTTGATGCTCTCGATGGAATCAAGCAGAGGCAGACCGCTTCCCACCAT
>DAISYU010000112.1:0-10603 GCA_036825155.1 Thermodesulfobacteriota bacterium
CGCACCCGCAGGCGCGCCGGGCTGTCCTCGCCGCTGCCCAGGATATCGGTGAAGAAATTTCCGCCGCCTCCCCCGCAGCACAGGGAATTTTCCCCTGAAGTATCCAACTCTGTCACTTGCAGAGAGGGGATGGAGGCCAGGATCTTTCTCGGTGCATCGTACTCACCATTGTGCCTGCCAAGGTAACACGGATCGTGATACGCGGCCTTTAACGGGTACTCAGAGAAGGCGAATCTCCCAGAGTCCATCAGTGGAGCCAGGACCTGTGTATAGTGAAAAACCTCGAAGTCTCCGCCCAGCGGCGGATAATCGTTCTTAAAGGCATTGTAGGCATGCGGGTCTACGGTCATGATCTTTTTGATTCCCAGCCTGTTGAACTGACCGATGTTCTGCTCTGCAAGGTACTCAAACAGACCTTCGTCGCCCAGGAACCTCACCTCGTTACCGTCGCACAGCTCGTTTGCACCCAGGATGCCGAACGAGACACCGGCGCTAATGAGGGTCCTTGCCACTGCTGATGCAGACTTCCTGCCCTGTTCGTCGTACGACCCCACGCACCCGACATAGAGGAGATATTCCTGGTCTGAATATTCGGGGAGGTCCAGACCATCTGCCCACAGAGCCCGCTCGCCGGCAGGCTGCTTGTACGGATTGCCGGCAAGCTGGATGTTTTTCAGAAAATCACGCACAGAAGGATTGATAACCCCGCTTTCGATCAGATCGCCGCGGGCGGCAACAAAGATGTTCACCAGGTCATCCTTGAAGGGGAATATGCAGTGCTCCACGCAGTTTGCACACATGGTGCAGGAAAAAAGAATCTCCCGGTAACGTTCGGTATTGGAGATCTCACCGTTCAAAAGGGCCCTGATCAGCCACATGCGCCCCCCCGGGGAATAGCTTTCAAACCTGAAGGTGCGATGCGGCGGGCAGTTCAACGCTGTGTATCCCTGCGTCAGCTTGCAGTATCCGCAGCGAAAGCACCGGTGAATAATATCTTCATACTGTTTCATCATGAGCCACCTCCCAGTTTCCGGGATTCATAATGCCCCTGGGATCGATAAATTTCTTCACCCTCTCTATGAGTTGAGCCGTGTTCGGGTCCATCTTTTGCATGGTAAGCCGCTGTGCCCCAACCTCGCCTTTCCAGATCATGCCACCGAGTTCGAGAGTCAATCTGTTTGAATCGTCAAGGGCCTTCCTGGTCTTTTCGATATCTTCTTCGTCCGCCCGGTTGAACGAGTAGTTGAACCCGAACATGATGCTGTGGCACCCCAGCACCTGGTGCACATAGGAACAGATCATGCCGTATTTGTGCGAGATCTCTATGCCACCGCGCCATGCCTGCGAAATCTTGTCGATTGGAAGAATCGCGCCGGTATACTCGAAGCCGCCTCCTTTTCGAAAATCCGCTGCCAGAGCAGCCTGGGGAGGAACATCGAGAAACCGTTTCTCAAGGGCAGGATGGAGATCGTCAACCAGCTTCATGGTGTTGCCCCCTTTGAACTGTGCCAGAACCTTGCTGTAGAGCTTCTTTTTGAGTTCCAGTTCTTCTTCAAACCTTGCGGCCAGGACAAGAACATAGAAGACATGATTCATCCAATCCGGTTTTTCCTGGGTGATGAGAAAGAAGTCTTCCAGGAGATCGAGACCGGTGATCTCGACAATTGCCTCCGGGATGGCATCGATATCGTCTGAGGAAAACACGACCACTTCCCGGTAGCGCGGCTTGGGATACAGCTTCATGGCGAGAGAGGTGACGATGCCGGTGGTGCCGTACCACCCGATGAACAAACCGGGTAGATCCGGAAGCGGACCCCGGGTAAACCATGCAGGCCCGAGGGAACTCGAACCGATCCTGCATATCTCCCCGGTGGGAAGCACCACTTCCATACCGTTTATCATGTCCGAGTTTATCCCGTAACGGGGTGAGATATGACCATGTCCCTGTATCAGGGCGTTGCCCACCACGGTTACGGTAGGAGGCGCCTCAGGTGTTGAATGCTGCAGATCAGGGTGATGCTTGAGCAGATATGCCTTGAGCGCCGCCTGTGAAACTCCTGCCTCCAGCAGTACGTACCGGTTGACCGGGTCCACCTCTATGATGCGGTCCATCCGTTTCATATCCATGACAATGCCGCCTTTGTGCGGCACTACGAGAGCAGACAGGGTGAACCCGCCGCCCAGCGGGGTGATCGGAATCCCCGACTCACCAGCCAGAACAACAATCCTGCGCACCTCTTCCGTATTGGCCGGCATCACTACATAGTCAACCCGCCTCGGTGGTTGGGCTCCGGAATCTCGCGAATAAAGGAATAGCTCTTCAGGTTCCTTTGATACGAATTTTTCTCCTACGATATCGCACAGCGCCTGGTAGGTATCCATACTCCCTCCCCCGATACTATGATCCGAACTGTTTCATTCATTCCGGCACATGCCGGCCCTTTTTTATTCGCCCGTATTATTCCGGACACCTGAGAGTGCAACCTTCCGGAATTATGAGAACCTGTGGTACAATCCACTGAGAATGTGAGCCGTATTGAGTTTTACATAATACATGCCCTCATGCTAAAAGGGCAAATACTTTCCTTAGAAAGAGTCCCGTTCTGTAGGGAATGTTGCTATAATGTCTCATCATAACAGGGAGGAATTCATGAAGAAAACACGACAGGAACTGTTGGAGGAAGCGTTTGCATACGGAAAGAAGTACGAGATGAAAAACGGCGGCTGTCCCCAGTGCACGCTCGCGGCGGTATTTGACGTGCTCGGTCTTCAAGATGACGGGGTATTCAAGGCGGCAACGGCCCTTGCAGACGGTATCGGGCTTACCGGAGACGGCCACTGCGGTGCCCTTTCGGGCGGTACACTGGCAATCGGCTATCTCCATGGAAGAGACAAGAAGGATTTCGGCGATATGATGAAACTGGTTAAGGCGAACCTGATGGCCAAAGAACTTCGTGACCGGTTTGTCGAGAAATACGGAACGGTGCGGTGCTGTGACCTTCAGAACAAATTCTTCGGAAAATTTTACGATCTGTACGACCCTGCCGAATTGGAAGCTGCCTTTCAGGCAGGGATGCTGGATAAGTGTTCCTCCGTGGTGGGTGATGTGGCACGGATGACCGTGGATATCCTCCTTGACGAGGAGGGTGCTGCAGAACAGGAGCAGTAGAGATAATCCTATGATCTTAGGAATCATTACCGGGTTTATCTTGCAAAGTTTACTGAGCGGATTACTCTTTCATGAGATACCTTGTTTGTACAGTGTACCGGGCGTAGTTACGAAAGCGCTTCATCCGGCCCTGATCAACAGTGGAGTGTTAGCATGAACATCTTAATGGCGTATTTTTCAAGAACCGGACATACCGAAAAACTGGCAGAAATCATTGGTGATGAATTGAAGAAGAGAGGCCATAGTCTCACATGGGAGGTTATAAGGCCTGCTGTTAAGTACTCTTGGCTTCGGGAGATAGCCATAGACTTTCCCCGCTACCCTTCAATCGGATGCAGTATTTTCAGTTCCCGGTGGAGAGACCACCATATCAGGACCTACAACCAGGTGGAGGAAGACATCCAGACCCTTGAGTATCCCGATGTTTCCGGCTTCGACCGTATCTGTGTCGGCGGACCGAAGTGGGGACAGATCTCGTACCCGGTTGCACGGTATCTCAAGACCATACACGGCATCCATGGGAAACAGGTGGGGTCTTTCGCTACATTCGGAGGACCGCCTTTCAAGACATTCGAGATAGAGCTGATAGAAAAACCCGTGTCTCGCCTCCTGGAAAGGATGGGGGCGCAGGTTGTGGCAAACGTATATGTGTCGAGCGCTTACCATGAGGCACATCTCATGCCTTTGTTCAGGCTGCTGAGCCTGATCGGCTTCGGCAGACCCATTGAGCATTTCATGCTGGGAAGCGACTATGCCAATGCAGGAATACAGATGTTCTGTAATGATCTGTTGTGCACCTGACTCTTGGGAAAAAACCTGATACTCAATTACCGCACCCGGATTCACCGACCCATGGCTGAACTGCACCGCTGTGAAGATGCAGTTCAATCATCAGGCAGAACAACCTTGCTGCCTTTTGCCGTCTTGTCTACGGTGGATCTGATCCTTCCATAATACGGCCCGCTGGAAAGGTAGAGCGCTGCCAGGGGGTTGTGTCCCAGGACGCGGTCCTTTACGGCAAGGACTGTACAGGGAACGCGGCAGTATTTAAAGAACAGGGTGTCGTGCCCCACGCACAGGCCGAGCAGAACAGCCAGATCAACTTCTTCGGCATTGAGGATCTCTGCCTGGGCTATGGGATTGCACATGGGCTCGAACAACCCTGCCCCCATTATTTTTTCATCGCCGGCAAGGCCTATGGATTCCTTCGGGACCCGTCCGACCTTGCAGTTTACCGATATCACCTCGAATCCCTTCTGCTCGAATATCTTCTGGGTGAGCCTGGCCTCTTCTCTCAAGCCGACACAGAATGCGATGCCGATTCGCGAGTAATTGCATTTCCCGGCGAAGTCAATGATTTCCTCGATCCGAGGGATGATGGTCCTGATTCCTTTAGAGGAGACCTCATAGCACTCGGCTTCCTGGATGGAAGCAAGTCTGGCGAATTCCTGTATCTCAGGCCTCGAGTATTCACGGTTCGCTGCATCGACGGTCGCGGACAAACGGCGCATAGGGCAGAAGTCCGGCGCCTTATCCAGGTCCGGAAGCTCATCCCCTGCCCCGGCAAGCGGATAACAGGCACTCCCTGAACACTGTGCACACATGCCTTTTTTCTCATTATCACGTGTATTCATAGACAGATTACCCTCCCATCAATCAAATCGGCCGGCACACTCCCAGGAGTCTTTCAGGCCGTCATACATTATCGCTGCTTCAATGTGTGATCTATGCTGCCGTCCGGAAGCATGTTGTCCGGGTGATATTCCCCCCGTTCATCCATGTGGTAGCGCACACACGTATTCCAGTTGCCTCCGAGACAGTAGTGATCGACCCATTTCCGATCGAGCAGGCCCTGCTCGGTGAACCATTTCAATGGTCAGACATGATACCATCTGCATGTCTTCATGGCGGTCAGGCTGACGGTTTCTTCTGCAGTGAGCGGGCAAATTTCTTGCCCAGGGCAATGAGGGTGAGCACCGGCGGTATCCCTCCGGAATGGGGCATCACGCTGTTGTCGCAGACATAGAGGTTCTTGATCTCTGTCATGAGATCGGTGCCAACCACGCGCCCGATTGCAGCCGTACCCCCGGGATGACCGCCGATCCCTTTGGCAACCGATATGGTCTCGGGGATGACCCCGGCCTTGATCATGATGCTCTTGGCGGCGGCAACACCCTTTGCCATGGTCTCTTCATCTTTCGCAGTGAATGCCTTGTGCAGGGTGCCGTCGGGCTCTATGCTCCCCGTGGGTTCATCACAGAGCTTGACAAACATGCCCACCATCTTCGGCAGCTGGGCTATTCTGCGGGCATAGGGAAGATGAAGGGCCGCGATCTGTGCCATGAATGCATTGACTGCGCCGACATTGCCCATGACGAATTCCCCGACATGGGATTCGTCCGCAAAGGTGTAGGTGATCTCGTGCCATGTCCCTGTGGAATCCGAAGACAGGCCCACCATCACCGACATGGGATCTGTGAAGAAATGGGTGCCTGCGCCCTTTATGCCCGATCTCTGCAGGATCATCGGGGTACCCAGCCCCCCTGCCCCCAGTATGACCCTGCCGGTATTCACCACGAGCGTGCCTTGCGGGGTCTGTGCCACCACGCCGGAAACCTCGCCGCCGGACGTGATAACCTTCTGCACATCACACTGCGTTATGATCTTTGCCCCATGAACAAGGGCATCGTAGACATATTCCCGCGATGTCCACTTGGCACCACGAGAGCAGCCGAACAGGCACCGGTCGCACGAAGGATCGCACAGATCCGGGTCGATAAACCGCTCCTGCGGCTCCATGGAATAGCCAAGCTCTTCTGCGGCAGCCACGAGCCTCTTGGTGCCTGTCCAGTTCTCATAATAATTCCGGGGTATGGGCTGGATCTTGAGCTCTTTCTTTGTCTCTTTTACCTCTTTGGAAAGATTTATCTTCAATTCATTTTTGAGAAAGGCCGGGGGATCATAGGAATTGCCGGAATAGATCATGGTGGACCCGCCGGTGGTGATTCCTCTGCGTACGAGAACCCCCTCTTTTGATTTGCGGATATCGTACATAGTGGCATAGGCGAGTATGCTCCCGATGGGAAACTGGTGATCTCTGCCCTTTTCCAGGATCAAGACATCTTCACCCGCCCTGGCGAGCTCCCGGGCGATGGTTGCGCCGCCGGGTCCGGTACCGACCACGACGGTGTCAGCCTGCATTCCCTGCATTTCAACCTCCTTCAACACAATATAATGAAATGATTATACCAGAAGGCAGCACGGTTTATCGAATAATTTTTATGGAAGTTTCTGAATCGACGTATTTGTGCGATTTTTTAATTGTTGCACGCGCCGACTCATTGTGATGTATACCCACATGCAGACAGAATTGAGAGCGTGTCCGTTCACTATTACAGGTATGCATCACGTATGGAGGCACCATGATCTTTGTAGACAAGCCGTATATCTCTGATCTTTTCAGACAGACAATCCTCGACAACAGCTTTCCCGTTGTGAAGACAGAAATGGCCAGGGAACTCGGCTTTCACGACGAGCCGTACTTTCTCGACGAAGACGAGGCGATCAAGCTGGCGCGATCTTCGAAAGACATCCGGATATACACCACATCGGAAAATTCCATCAGCTGGATAGCGCAGCACCTGTCTTTTACCGACTTGCCTGAAAAGATCGATCTGTTCAAGAACAAGGCAAAGTTCAGAAAAATGATCAGCCCGATGTATCCTGATTTCTATTTTCAGGAGGTCACGCTTGGCGATCTCGACAGCCTTGATATCGAAGAGATCCCCCTGCCCTTTGTGATCAAACCTGCTGTCGGGTTCTTCAGCATGGCTGTCTACAAGGTCGCTCACCCAGGCCAGTGGGAAGGGATAAAAGAATCGATAAACGCTGAGATACAACGCGTGCAGCACCTGTATCCCCGGGAGGTGATGAACACCTCCACGTTCATTATCGAACAGTGCATCGTGGGTGACGAGTTTGCAATCGATGCCTACTATGACGCAGCAGGCGAACCGGTCATACTCAACATATACAACCACATCTTCTCCAGCGACACCGATGTGAGCGACCGGGTGTACATTTCGTCAAAAGAGATCATCGAGAGCAACATCGATGAATTCAGGGAGTTTCTGGGCAGGGTCGGTGAACTCTCCGGGGTGAAGAATTTCCCGATGCATGTGGAGATCAGGCGTGACGGGAGCGGGATACTGCTGCCTATCGAGATCAACCCCATGAGGTTCGGCGGGTGGTGTACAACCGCTGATCTGACCTGTTTTGCATACGGATTCAATCCGTACAAATACTATTTCTCGCAGAAGCGTCCGGACTGGCCGGCTGTCCTCAAGGATAAGGACGGCAAGCTCTACTCGATCATCGTGCTGGACAATTCAACCGGTGTCGATGGTGACAGGATCACCTCCTTCGACTATGACACCCTGCTTTCCAGGTTTGAGCATCCCCTTGATTTCAGGCGCATAGACTACAAACAGTACCCGGTATTCGGCTTTTTGTTTACTGAAACACAAAAAGACCGCTTTTCGGAACTGGAGGCTATCCTCTCCTCGGATCTGAAAGAATTTATCAGCGCTAAGGTGTGAAGTGGAATAAAAAAACGTAGATGTGGGATCGAGAACCTAGGCAGAAGGCAGAGCAAGACCTGGGGCACACGACCCCAGGCAGGCAAACATAGTAGCTCAAGATCCTAGGCAGAAGTGATTTATCTCGAGACGAGGGTTCGGGATCCTCGGCGCTAGGCACGAGGCGCGAGAAATGCCAGTTCCACAACCATGACCTACAACTGTCATCGCGAGGAATCCTCCTCGTAGGATGACGAAGCGATCTCAGAATTTACTCTAAGACAGAGATTGCTTCGTCCGCCGCGGCGGACTCGCAATGACAGAAACCGGTTTATTAGGAGCGTAGCAAAGCTCCATTTCTACAGTACAGCAGAAAAGGATGCATGTACATGCGCCCAAAGGGCAAAGGATCCGCTGCGGCGGAATGTCCTGAGTAAATCCTGTGAATTGAGATAGTCTCGCCGGCCATTGGCGGACTCCCTGCGATGACATGATTGGTGGACTATTGGGAAAAGACTTGGCGGCGACCCGGAAGCAGTTTTAAAGCCCCCTCTTTTTTTCTGAATAAAATAATGGCTTTTATAAGCAGCATTGACAATTCATTGCCATATGTAGAATACATTACAGCAATAAATTTCTTTCAATTATCAGGAGGGCATCTATGGTGAAGTTTCAACTTGATAAACCGGACAATCTCGTGGAGTTATTTGAAAACAGCGTAAAGCAGTATCCCGACAGGCCTTTTCTTGGAACCAAGAATAAACAGGGCGAATATGAATGGGTGACCTACCGGGAAGTGGGTCGCCGCGTTGATAATCTGCGGGCAGGACTGGCAAGCCTTGGTATTAAAAAGGGCGATGCCGTGGGCATTATTTCCAACAACAGCACGGACTGGGCCGTCGGGCATTATGCCACTGTAGGCCTCGGGGCCTTCTATGTCCCCATGTACGAGGCTGAGCTTGTCCAGGTATGGGAATACATCGTCAGGGACAGCGCCGTAAAGGTGCTTTTTGTCTCAAAACCCGATATCTATGAAAAGATCAGGGAGTTCCCTTCCCGCATCCCCACCCTGGAAAAGATTATCCTGATCCGGGGAGAAGGTGAAGACACAATGGCCGAACTGGAAAAGATCGGCGAGCAGAATCCTGTCAAATCTGTCTATCCCGAACCTGAAGAGGTAGCTGTCCTGGTCTATACCTCCGGGACGACAGGAGATCCCAAAGGGGTGCTGCTCATGCACATGAACTGGACGAGCAACCACCACGCCCGGATAAAGGCCTATCCGGGGTATGACTACAACGACCGGTCGCTCTCTCTACTCCCATGGGCACACTGCTTCGGCCTCGGAGAGCTTCATACCTTCTCGGCGATGGGAGCCTCTATGGGTTTCATGGAAAGTACCAATACCGTTGTCAGCGACATGGCAAAAATTCGTCCGACAATGCTTATTGCAGTGCCCAGAATCTTTAACAAGGTCTATGACACGATCGTGACAAAGGTCAATGACGAGGGCGGATTCAAGAAGACACTCTTCGATACCGGGGTCGAGGCCGCCAAGAAGCGCCGGGAACTTGCTGAACAGGGAAAATCAAGTTTCATGGTAAATCTCAAGTTCAAGATCATCGACAAAATCGTGTTCCAGAAGATCCGAGATCTGTTCGGCAGCAGGCTGCGTGCCGTCATGACCGGCAGCGCTGCCATGAACCCGGACATCTCCCGGTTTTTCCACGATATCGGAATCCCCCTGTACGATGCCTACGGCATGACCGAGACCGTGCCCGGCATTACCATGAACGGCCCCACCAAATTCAGGATCGGCAGTGTGGGCCCGGCCATGGACAAGATCACGGTCGTCATCGACAAATCCGTGTCCGAACCAGGAGCTGACGACGGGGAAATCATCTGTTACGGGCCCAATGTCATGAAAGGCTATCACAACAAACCAGAAGCGACAAAAGAGGTCATGACCCCTGACGGCGGCGTGAGAACCGGCGACCGTGGCCGCATCGACGAAGACGGGTTCTTGTGGATCACCGGCCGGATCAAGGAACAGTACAAGCTCGAAAACGGCAAGTATGTCTTCCCTGCCGCGTTGGAAGAGGATATCTGCCTGAACCACTATGTGCAGAATGCCGTTGTCTCGGGGGCAAACAAACCGTACAACATCTGTATGATCGTCCCTGAACCTGTGGCCCTTGGAGAGTACGCGAAGAAAAACAATCTGCCTTCGGACTATAAGGCCCTTACCGAGAGTGAGGATGTCCAGAACATGATCAAACAAGAGATACTCGACTCACTCAAGGGCAAGTACGGCAGCTATGAGATCCCGAGAAAATTCATCTTCCTCTCGGAGCCGTTCACCCTGGAAAACGGTATGCTGACCCAGACAATGAAGCTCAAGCGCCGCAACATTACCAAGAAATACAACGACGAGATCGAAGCACTGTATAATTGAGCACTGCACCGAACTCTGACGGTCACAAAGACATCCTCTCCCGCACTTCAGGAGAGGATGTCTACTTTAGGCGTGAGAAAATGGAGTTGTGGAGTACTGGAGTACTGGATAAAAAACCTTAAGAACTATTGGCAAGACTGGATTTACTCATTCCCGCTTCGCCTACTGCGGGTCAGCCTCTCAATTTCGAGAAAAGGGAAACTCGCGCAAAGGTGCAACGACGCAAAGAAAGAGGAAAGATTATTGTTGATGCCTTGGCGGCTTGGCGCGAGGAATGCAGGGCATATTTTTTCGGGACGAGGGTTCGTGATCCACGGCGCTGGGCGATTGGAGAAAGAAAACCCTTATAACAAATACTCGTAAAGACCCTGGATTCCTTCTTTCTTTCCCCAGTACTCCACT
>DAISYU010000113.1:0-10375 GCA_036825155.1 Thermodesulfobacteriota bacterium
GTCTCTCGTTCGCCGCCTGCCGGGCCGAGGGGAAAGAACAGAACCTGGTCCTCGTTCATATTGATGATATCAGTGAGTTGTCCAATGAGTTCGACCTTCTCCAGGTCAGAAAGCTCGCATCTGAACACTGAATACTGCATATGATCTCCATACCCGCGCATGAGTCGGAATACCGCCCTCAGTCGCTTGTCGTCACATATGTCATAGGTCACGATGTACAGGAGCCTCACCGTTGCCTCTCTTCTGTTTACCTTGTCCTGAATGAAGGGTACTCTGCGATCTCCCCGGTGAGGTACCTTCCGAGAAGCCGTGCCTGTACCTCGAGGACTCTCCGGTAGCTGATCTTGTATCCGAAGATCGGGTGGGTCACCAGAGAATCGATCCTCCTCTGGTAGGCGCTGATGAACTTCTTCCTGGCATTCGGTGTAAGAGTGGCGGCCCGGCCTCTCTGAATGAAATCATCAGGGGTGAGCACACGGTTGTTTGCGACCCCGATGACCACCGAGTCGGCGATGATGGGCCGGAACTCTTCCATCAGATCAAGCGCCAGCGACGGTCTGCCGTACCGCACGGTATGGTAGAAACCGAGGTACGGGTCGAACCCGATGGCGAGCAGGGTCACGGTAAGGTCCTTGACCAGCATAGAATAGGCATATGACAACATGGCGTTCACCGGGTCGAGGGGCGGTCTGCGGTTCCTGCCGTTGAAGTCGAATCGCCACCGCTCACCATCACTGTTCTTGAGCATGCCTTCGAACAGAGAGAAGTATATCCGTGCCGCCATGCCCTCAACCCCGAGGAGCGTCTCGATGCTCTTCGCGGTCCTTGCCGATTCCGAGAGCCGTTTGAGGTCTGCAGGCGAACCATCCGGCAATTCTGGATGGTTGCGCATGAGCATGGTCCTGCAGTTGTCGATCTTGGCCGAGATCATGCCCCGGGCCAGTTCAAGACATTTGCCCGTATCGTACACAGCCCTGTGCTGGGCCATGCGGAGCTCCACGTTCTTGTGCATCATGCCCTGGGCAATGCCGTAGAACCAGCCGCCGGAGGAAAAGAGCGTGAGCGGTATGCCCCGCACGCACATCTCCTGCATGGCCTGGATCGTGACATTGACGTTGCCGAACAGGGCCACGTGCGAGGTCTCGAAGATGCGCGCCTCTCCGATCTTCTCCTTCCTGTCCTTCACCTCGAAGACCTCGCCGCTCTTGCCGATACGGGCGCCCTGTTTCTGGACATAAAGAGGCAGGGAGTCGTCCCGGGCAGGCATGATCCGCCTGATGCTGTCAGTCTCCGGCCTGACCCTGCCTGCGAGCATATTCGTCTCGTCGGGCAGGCAGATGCCGGCAAGGGAGCACCTGAAGCACTTGGGACTGTCCACCAGGGGCTGAGGGATGGCCCCGCAACGGGCCATGGCCATGAGGCCCGCCACCGCCTCCCGGGTCGTTTGGACCAGTTTGTCATCGAAGGGCACGTACACCCTGGTCTTGGACTCGGCATAGTAGATGTCGCCGCCCTCACAGGCATAGCCGTTGGACCTCAGGACAAGACCTTGGCAGCAGAGCTGCACCCGGTCCGCCTCCCACGAGCGCTCGGGATTGTCGGGCACGGAACCGCGCTTGTAGTCCACCGGCGTCACGCTCATGCCGTCGCCCTCCACCAGGTCGATGCGCGCGCCCAGGTGCTCGGCCGGCGAAGACAGCCATATGGAGCGGGCATGTATGGTTTCGCCGTCTGCCGCCTCTTCGGGCAGGTCGCCCTTCTCCTCGTCCACCCTGCGGTGCCGGAAGCGGCCCTCGGCCACATCGACGTTGACCGCGAAGTCCGCCTGCACCCACTCGATATAGGCCAGTCGCGGGCAGTAGACGTACTCGTTCACCATCCGTGCAGGCACGACGTCGAGATAGTCATGGTCCATGCTTTCCATGCGAACCGCCTGAATAGCGCTATCGCCTGTTCTCTTATTACCTAATTCATTACCTAATTAATCAGGTACTACCTAATTCCTTGGGTTCCCTGTTTTTCGCCAGAGCGCTCTCTGCCCGCAGGCAACCCGATGCAGGGTGAGGACCGTCTTCTCGCTCACCGTAAGCTTCGCGCCCTGCTCGTGGATGAGGCCGAGCGCCTCCCGGGAGCACCGCACCTCCTCCTCGGAGCGGTCGCGCGTGAGGGAGGTGCCGAACACGATGGTGCCGATACGTCTGTTGTCCACCTCCACGCCCTCGATGCGGTTGGAGGACACGGCGCTCTCGATGATGGCGTGCTCACGCAGGACCTTGAGCCTCTAGGGCGACTGCCTGGTAAAAAAAGCTCCTGCATGCCTTTGAACTCGCCGAGGTCGGAGAGGTACCAGGAAACGATTGTCGGAATGGTATCGAGGCCGTGAGAAAATTGCTTGAGGGTCATCATGGGTGATTATCCTCTAAAATATAAGGCAGCAACCTCATTGGGTTGTAGAGACATATAAAATCAACCTTGATGTATTTTTTCATATAGGGGCTGCCGGAAGAAAATTCTTATAGTAGCGAGTGGAAATTCGTTGACAGCGAAAGACCTCTTGTATACCCATTTGCTCCAGTTTTATCCTGTCTGGTTTTTCTTTATACAATTCCGCCAGTGATAGTAACGATCTAACAGAATAGAGACTTAGCTCACACGACCAAATAGGCCAAGTAAAGTATACTTCTCTGTCCTTCGTTTTATTGAAACCGGTTGTTCGTAGTTTACCCTCGACTGGTACTGAAGGAAATAAAGGTAATGCCTCTAATGCAAGACGATTGGCACCAAGCATGGTCTTTTTTTTCGCTGGACTAGGATCATCCCATCTTAGAGCGTAACGCTGATCTTCACTGGGATCCCACCTTAGACTATAACCTTCATCTTTATAATCCCATGTTTCAAACAACGCACGATTAAGACACTCCTTGTCCTTCTTGAAATCTTCATTTATTGCATTTGCATAAGACAATAAACCTTGACCTGCACTGTCTCCTGAACGAACCATGCAAAAATCTGTGCTTGCAAAAAGATCTTTCTTTCCTTTATTCGTGAGAATCTCAGAGCCAAAAGCAGCAAGAAAATTAACTGATCTATGGTCATTGAACGTGGCGGCATCAAAAAAATTTCTAAGATGAGTCAAGAATTGATGGGACTCATAAGGAAACTTCTTCTCCAATCTAAACACATCCATGCTTGCTTTTTCTATTTCAGAAAACAGCTCTTCAAGAAATGAAGTCTGATCTGCATAGCAATTCCATAACAAAGGACGCCACGCACCTTCTATGACATTCCATGAAAGTCTGGCGTTTTTTCTGAATCTGCTAGCCACACTTAATGTCCCAATTGTGGCTAAAAAGCCCAAAGGATTTGATCCATTTATCCCGTTCAATACTAAGAAGTGCCTATGCATTATCATCTGCTCCTAGCGAATTATTTTCTTCCCACTCACTCCGCCGATGGTCAGCCAGGCGCAGGATTGATTCAAGCCAGGCAAGCCCCCACCATCCATAACGCCGAGTAAGACGCCAGAAGCGGTCGGCCACACCTGAATCAAGCCTCTCCAAAGATGTATTCGTGAATGATGTTAAGGTCCTCTCTAAATATTTAAGGCTCACGGTTAAAGGTGTATCATCAGTTATTACTGGTGCGAAAGGACGGCAGTATCCATGGTGACTTTCGATAAGATGCAGCATCAATTCCCTCAGATCGCCATCTTCAGGCAACAGATCATCAACGCTTTCTAAAAGACGAATGGACAGAAGCTCGTGTCTTCCGCCTTTGGGGTAGCCTGCTCTCACACGGGCTTGCTCAAGGGCTCTGCGGCTTCTTGCCATATCTCCGGATTTAGCGAGCAATGGCCCACGACCCCATGGATTGCCGCCCCGAATCCATGCCTGGAAACGAGGATCGGCCTTGCCTATATCATGGACTTTGCCTGATTCATGATATATGCCCTTTAATTCCTCAGAGAATCCGCAATAACGTGCAAATCTTTCAGCATAAAGTGCGACTCCATCTAAGTGATCGGAAAACTGGACGTGAACTGTCCCGGATGATAGATCATCATCTTCTTCGCTTAAGTCGTCAGCAGTATAAGATTTCTTATGCAACTGAGGACTTCCCTTCAATATGAGCCCACCCGTTGGATGGGGGATAATGCCTTTGGAAAGTCTTTTATCAACAGAAAGGTTCGCTGCAATCACTCTGAGCCATTTGGGTGTCTCATCATCATTTCCTATGTCACTTAGCACCATTTTCAATTCTTGAATCAGACCGTCCGGATCTTCATCCCAAAGAACCCCGGCATTTACCCCTATTTCGGATAGGCGTTTCAGGGAATCGGTTCCGGGCATATGCTTCATGACTTCAGGATGAACCCTCAAGAGCGCTCTGTTGCTTGACTGTGCGTATGCACGATCACCCCAGTCCAAAACAGGACTCTTGGTGCCGAGGGTTGCGAGCTCATCCCATCCCTTGAACATTGCCGGTATGACTACAACATCTCCGGGAAGCATATCATTGGATCTCCTGACAACAGATATATCGTTTCGTCCACGCCACCGGACGACATGGCGGATATGCCCTGGCAACTCGGCGTTAGCATTATTCATTTGAGCACCCAGCCCTTCTACATCTGCCTCTGCACCGAAATCTTCTTTACCTCTTATCCAGCTGCGGATCTGCGCAAATGATACAGAGAGACATTCTGGACTTGTTGGGGGGCAGAGAGATACGGCATCCTCCCATGCCTCAAAATCATTACCGATAAGATCCTCACGCCAGCAAATCTGTACATCAGCCGGCCCACTTCTTGGTCCATGTAGGAAAAGCGCTGCTTCCGGGGTCGGTTCCGGTTCGGGGAATGTCTGTGCCCAGCAATCTATATGAGCAGGCAGCATAACTGGGGCATGATTTGCTGGTGCATTGAGCTCTGCCAAGTCTTTTTCATCTTGCAAACATTTTGATAGCGCAGAAATTCCCATGTCAATTTCATTGCATCTTCCTGCCTGGTGATTCAACCATCCCCATGTCTTGACAAGAGACGATCCATATACGGGATCGTCATCACTGTTTTTATCCTGTCCAGCACGGATAAGAATCGATGCGTTGGCGACAATATCCCTTCCCATCCGGTTGAGACGCCCGAAGCGTTGTCGCAACGCATCTAGACTTGCGCACTCGGTGACAAGAACATCGAAATCCAGATCAGCCCCCACTTCGAGTGTCTGCGTTGCAACAACAAAGATTGGTTTATCAAGTTTACGGCTATCAGATATTTTTGCGGATAGATCGGCAAGTTTTTGTTTCACGATATCATCTTTGTCGATAGGACGCATGCGGCCGGTCAACAAGACGGCATTATCCCCGCACTTCTCCATAAGAAGGGCATGTGTAACTCTGGCAGTATCCACACGATTAACAAAAATGATGGTTGCAACAGGTTCATCTTGAGCCAATGTTAATGCGTTACTTACTATTTCTTGAGCCAGTAGTTCGGATGCCTTACCCTCCAATTCAATAAGCTGCCTTCGATATTCGGACAACTTATACCTGCCAGCTCTTTCTCCCTCTGCTTTCTTCAGTTCTTTTCTTTTTTCTTGTATTTGTTTTGCAAGACCCATACCCTCTTCATCAAGAGGAATAAGTCTAGATGGTTTTGAGGCCAATTGTCGAGCTCCAAGGGGGTGGTGTGGGTCAATAGGTTCATTGGATTCATCCCTGAAAATATCATGAATCCCTTCCGGCGGAGTGGCGCTCATTACAACAACATGGAATGGAGAAGATAAAGGTCTCTCAGCCCATGACCTGTACTTACGAACAGCTTGTAGTGTTTCAAGGAATGGTTGGGAGCAATGAGCTTCATCCAGCAATATCAGGCTATCGTTTCCGACAAGTCCTGCCTGTATCGGCCATGCTTTAAAGTTACGGCCATAGGCTCTGAACAGGAGCCTGGAACCGACCTGGTCGACCGTGCTGGCAACGATTATGGGCTGGATGGGAGACCTTGCCCAATTATCAGATCGATATAAACCCCCGCGTAACTGAAAGCACGACAGCGGGTCTTCCCCTCCGGCCAGCTTGCTCAAACGGTCGGCAACCTCTTTCAATATACCGGAATCCGCCGAACGCAGCTTTTCTGAAAGGGATATGGATCGCTCAAAAGCCTCGTCAACGATAACCCTGCGGTCGACCACGAAAAATATCCTGCGTGGTGCTGTAAAGGCTTGGCCGGAATCGAGTCGGTCAGCCTGGGCGGCTAGTGCGAATACTGCGATATCCATGCAGGCGGTCTTACCGGCTGCCGTAGGCAATGCAATGGCTTCAGGCCATGGTGATTCGTCATGTTCAAGAACCCTTTTTACAAGGGCGCATTGCCATGCAAACGGCTGTTTATCCCATAATGCCTTAAAAAAATCAGGAAAGCTTTCGACATTCAGCTCATGCATTGTCTTCGCCTCCCTGACGGACCGGCTTGCATAGGCCATACCCGCGATAACGTCCTGCCCCTAAAATCACCGGTCCCTGGACTTTCTCTTCAAAAATTATTACCGCATGAGTATGATGCATACGACCGCCGTCGTTCTTGCGTGACATCCAAGGAAATTCGTTGCTCCGCGGGACACCCTCGAACATGGAAACCGGTGACAATATCACTTCAATAGGGCGTGGAAGACCTATGCGTTCACAGGAATCCTTGATCGTTTCCGCAGCCTTCTCCCACTTATCACTTCCGTCAAAATGCCTGTCCAGAACAACCGGTGTTACAGTTGCCCAGCGCTTTGAAGGGGTTGTCCACATTTCAGGCTGAAGATTTAATGGTGGTGTATCTCGCATCTCCATTTCCGCATTACATTCAAACCACTTTCCATCGAAAAGACGAATCTGTTTAGGCAGGCCATATTCATCGTGAAGCCATGGAACAAGGTATCCATCACATTCTTTAGGATCTATTGCCCTAGGAACAGCAAGAGCAAGGCCCATCAATCTGCCATCCGCATGTTCTCTACCCACAAATGGAAGTGGGAACATGGCGATGTGCGGTCTTTCGCTCCGTTTACCCTCAGGGGTATGACCTGATATCCACTCGGGTATTGGTTGCAAGCAGGTCGACAGCAACGAGTTCCGCAACGCTTCGGTAATCTTGAGAGTGGAATGTAACCCAAGGCGTTTGCCGGAAAGCGCCAGCACAACTATCCGAGGATCAAAAATACTTCCACGAGTTTGTTCTTTAGACGGTGATGCCGGAATGTCATAACCTTGCCAGAACCCGGGCTCAGGCCTCAACCTCACAGGACGACCTTGAGGAAATTTCTCAATCAACTCATTCTTTATCCTTGCTTTTTCTCTTCCTTTCGCTTTGCTCATCTGGGTTTCGAGGTCTGCATATGCAATAATTGCATCTTTGTTCATCCTTGCTTCGAGATAAGAAAGCCGTCCTTTACCGAATACCCTCAGCCTGAATTTTGCCATACCTTCTGTAGGCACCAGAGTAGGCTCTGGAGGTTCTCTTGTCAGCCACATTTGAACAAGGGATGCTGAACAACCTAAGGAAACGACCTTGGTGCACAAATTTTCCAAGGGATTATAATGGTCTTTAGGAATATCAATATTCCAGATAAGATAAACTTCTGGGATATCCCCAATATTATTAACCCATGGAATAGCCACTGGAAAGGATCTTGGCTGTCGGTCTCTGCCTATAGGGCAAGCACCAAGTTGCTGTAATGGTATTTCTTTGTAATCGCCTTTTTTTCTGCTTCCCTTTGTTTTTATAGGTGATGCATTATCGTTAATGGGAACAAAGCTTGTCTGGATGGAACGGTATTCAGCATTTGGAACGACCATTCCTGGAGGACCCAGTTGCTCTAACCATTGTAATACTTCACCCTCAGTTTTATCTTTACCAGTTTCAAACCATGCAGCGGCAAGTGCCATAAATACACGGTCAGGATGCTGAGGCCATTCAGCTATTTCTTTGCGAGCCCCATCTGCTGCAGCCATTGCCCACCCGTTCAGATAACGGATGCCGAGTCCAAACATCACTCTTCCTCCACACCGATAGACATTGCAAGTTCCTGACTCTTCTGAACAAGTGCCACCAGATCATCTGAAGGCTTGAGTATAATATCGCCTTCCCATGGCAGGCACTTTGATTGAGCATCTTTCACCGCTTGTTCGAAAATAACCACTGCCTGATCTCCATTGACTACATACTTTTGAGGCTGTTCGCCGGGGACATTCAACAGTTCCCAGATGGGCGCTTCTGTGGGAAACAACTGGCAGCGTGAACGGAGGTCATAACCTTCTTCCATGGCAAGAGTGGCCGAGGCTATACCTAATGCAGCAAGTACCGTTCTTGCTTCATCGTTAGCTTCTGTTTGATTGTTATCGCCATTTAATGGAAAACATAGCCGCCGTAAAGCAGCGAGAGACAGGACTGTAGTCTGTAAGGCATAGTCAATAGTAAAACCACCTTTTATTCTAGGTACGCCATTTTCATAAATAATATTTCCCTTCTTGTCTCTCGCATAGGAAAAGTCTGGTGGTATACCGCCTAAATTTGCTTCTGATGGCTTACCATCCTTCTTCTTTCCTAATTTTTCTGCACCTTGACTTTGTTCTAGTGACCAATTAGGAAGTGTATCACTTTGTTCTTTACGATGATAAAGTGGTCCAGCTTCTTTAAGTATATTTAATGCATCAACTTTTCCGCCTGTCGCGATTCCCTGTGTTGAGTCTATCCCCATTATTTCTGAAACGATAGCCCGTTGAAGCTTTGCACCTAGACCACCTCGTGGCCCTGTCGAATCCCATATGCCGAATAAAAGGGCTGTAGGGCAGATGCCGAAAAGCCCTGTAGCATTGCGAACATCAGCGGTATCAAGGATTATTCCTTTGCTTGATTTTCGGAATATGACCGATTGGCCATTTTCCTGATAAAGGCTATCTCTCAAAATTGCATCGGCTATCCTGTGTGGTGCTTCGAGGCTCGTTACGGTGAATTTCTTTTTAAGATCTTTATGATCGAAGTTTACGGTAATAAGCGGTAGGGTGATCCTCTTGGCCCTCTTAGCCTCAAGTAATGCCAGTTCCATGCGATTGGCCTGGGACTGAACCGAATCGAGCAGGACGCACTGGGTGGTCTGACCGTTTATGATCCGTTGTTCTACAGCGTACTTTCCACCTTCATATGTGGGGGGAAAAACCTTATCACCCCGCCCTCCTGCAGGCTGCAGTTTTGTCACGCATCTGAATGCAGCAGCTTTCCCTTTAACAGCAATCTGTATGTCCTCAAGACCTAGTGTTTTATTCATCATGTTTCCTCCTTCATTCAGAATATCTCTTCTTATATTGTTTGCTCTTATGCTCACACCTTCTTTAATATATCGCCGCCGTCTTCCCCATACCGGTAGGTACTTCGAGAAGAGAGGGTATCTCCTCGGACTCAGCCATTTCTCTCTGATAATGGAACGGATCGTTCCCGGTCGCCCTCTTGAACATCTCATCAAAGTTCATATGAAAGACCTCTTTTCAAGGAGGATCATCACCTCCTGAAGAATTCATCTGCTCAGGCATTTCCCGTTTTTTCTTCCTCCACCGAATACGGAAAACCCCACTTTAACACACCTCCTCCCCCACGGCGTGTCCTATCAGAAAGTTATTTATCATCCGTCATCCTTCGAGAGCACCTCGATCACCTTTCTCCATTCCTCAAGAACCCAATCTTTTTCTTCTTTGTCATTTCAGGTTCGGTCATGAGCTGTTTGATCGCCTCGATGATTGTCCGGATGTGTTCATCGTGAGTCGTGAGTCTTCCTTCCAACTCCGTTACTCTCGCCGCCAGCTCCTTGTGTGCGGAAAGAAAAGATAGCAATCTGACGAATGCACGAACTACGAAGATGCTCATTTCCACGGCTCGCTCGGTGTTCAGTACGGATGCGGCCATGATGGCGACATGCTCGGTGAAGGCGAAGGGGAGTTTGAGGCGTCCTCTCCATCCCTGTCTTGATGTCGCAAAATGCGACTTCAAGTCATCATGTTCACTCTGCGTCAGTTGAAACATGAAGTCCTGAGGAAAACGTCTTAGGTTTCTTCTGACCTGCTCGTTCAGTCTCCTTGTCTCAACGCCGTACAGCTTGGCAAGATCGCTATCAAGGATGACTTTCTCGCCTCGTGTGGTTATAATCGTATTTTCGATGGTTCTCTCCTCATTCATCAGATTCATAGCACCACTGCTCCCCCATACGGTGTCCTACTACAGGAAATTTCCGAGGATGTTCGTGATCGCCCGAACTTGAGGTCACAATCTGTGACCTCAAGTCATTCCAATACCTCTCCCTGCGACTGGCGGATTGCGGACACATGCGGGCAAGACTCC
>DAISYU010000114.1:0-10265 GCA_036825155.1 Thermodesulfobacteriota bacterium
AGGCATTCTTCACCGAACATGACCAGGGAACCGGTAGACATCATCTGTTGAACAAACTCCCTGAGGTCGGCGGCCCCTTCATTCTGCCAGTACATGACGCATTCCTCGTTGGTGCAGTGACGCGGGTGGTCAGGGTCCAGATGGTCCGAGACCATGGGAATCCCATTGTCCACAAGACCCATGACATGCCCGAACTCATGGACAAGGGTCGCCTGCTCCACAAACATGAGGACAGTCAGAGAGTTTGAGGCCCTTAAGATAGCGTCCTTGAAGACAACCATGACCGGGGTACCCACAACCGAGGCACCGATCACCTGGGGATTCTCCTCCCCGTCTTTCTCCAGATATCCATTCAGGAAAAGCACGTAAAAATCCTCGGCAGAAAACCCCCGGGGACGGTCCCAGATGCTGCCTGCAAGATCCATGATCTCGGCGGCAGTCCAGGTTTCTTCTCCTTGTGCAGGGATCTGAACCATCTCAGTGGAGTCACGGGGCACGAATATGTCCGGTTCGATGATGCGCCCTGCAAAAAGTGCCTGTATATTCTCCTCGAGCACTTCCCAGCACTGCGTTTCATTGATGACAGTCCCGGTAAAAGGCTCGGCATCGGGCTCAAAGGCCACCTGTACCGCGATCGAGGTCACCTCGGAATACAGTGCAGCGAGATCAAGGGCAAAGGATTCCTCCCCGACTATGGTGTTGTCATCGCTTTGTCCTGAACAGCCTGCCATGAACAGATATCCGGCAGACACGAGGATGACGAGCACGCAATGAAGAAGATTCAATGTGTGCCTCATGCGACTATACCCACCTCCATCTCACAACTTTCTCCAGCAATCATTCAACAATAATCACAGGGGCAACACGAATCAACCTCGGTCATGGTCTGGAATCACATATTCTGTTGGGTATTCCGGTCTTACTTTGCAGCCTCGCCTCATGCGAGAAACCCTGTTTAACGCTGCAGCATCAGATACCCAGCGCTTCCGAAGCATAGACAAACCATTTGTGCCAGCCGGCCTCTATCTTCTTGGGGTCTTCAATATCGATGGCATGGATTACATCCTGGTGCATGACCAGTTTCATCTCGGCGATCACTTCAGGGCGTTTCTTCAGGGTTCCGGCAAAAGCCATGGTCTCATCCATGAGGGTCTCCTTCGGGCAGACCGTACGAACGATGCCGCGGGCAAGACATTCTTCGGCGGTAAAACGTTTCCCGGTGTACTGCAGCTCTTCCAGCGCGGAGGTCGGCATGGCCTTCTTCAGCACGGCGATCATGCCCGGCAGGAAGGGTACACCAAGATCAACCTCGGGCAGGCAGAAATAACCGCGGTCAGAACGCATAAACCTGAAATCAAAACAGCAGCACAACACCGCACCGCCGGCAAAGGCATGACCATTGATGGCTGCGATCGTAGGCACGGGAAAAAGGGTGAGACGCTTCATCAGGGCGTTCATGTTTGAAAGATAGGAATAGAAACTTAAGGTGTCCCGGGCACTCAGGACAGGCAGCACCCAATCAAGATCGATCCCGTTGGAAAAGATATGCGGGTGCGCCGAGGTAACCACCATCACCCGGGCATCCTCGGTCTCGATGATGTCCAGCACATCATTGAGCTCATGAAGAAAATCCGGATTGAAACGATTCTCTCCACTGTTCATGGTAAGAAGAACAACACCATCGTCTATTGTATAGGCAAACCTGGACATGACGTAACAGCTCCTTTCATTCAGAACAAAACAATCACCATCGATGCATTGTTCATAACAAATCTGTCAGATCTATCGTATTATTCTTATACTATATGATTATTCAGAGTATGTCTGCATGAATTTTCTAAAAGGCGGTCTGCCAGACAATCATTGTTTTTAGGTCATCTTCACAGAGGTCTCTCTGTCAGGGCCGTTTTGTTGCCGGGAAAAAGAAAATGCAAGGACATCAGGACCGTACAGCATCGGATGCGCTGCGATTCTGGTTTGTCATACATCTTGATTCTTGTGTTTTTCCCTCTGGTTCGCTATCTAGACTTACTATATCCCTTAAAACGATGAGAGGACGCACCCGAAATGTATAAAGCACATACCGACATTCTGGAGCTTGCAGGTGACACCTTTGGGATGAGCCTGATCAAGGTTGAAGGGAAATACTGGTACGGCCACAAACTCTGCCCCGAGGGCTTTTGCGACTGCACCACGAAATTCGGCCCCTATGAGTCACTCAATGAGGCGGTGAAAAACCTCAATACCTACCTGAAGACCTATGGGGGAAATGCCTGCCTGAAGCCGGCCTGTTTCGACGAGCAGGGCAACGCCCAGAACCCTCAGAGCGAAAAATTCCATAAGGGCTGTGACTGGTAAAGACCTCAACGTGGTTGTGTTTACTGCGTCCACAGCCTTTCTGCCCTGATTGTTTCACGGCCGGTCAGGCTCTGTCTCCTTGACTTCAGGCAGATAATTCTTTATATTTTTTAATAACTTTGAATCTATATACTGTTGCATGATTTAATCAGGAAAAACCCTGATACTGTGTTCAGGAACGATTGCAGTTATACCGGTTTCTGTATCACCAGGTTTTCGGCTCTTGTTCAGGGTGCCATTCTGATCAGATTCATTAGGTTTTGAGCTGTAAGTCTTTCAGACAAACAAATAAAGGAGGAAAGAAGATGAAAAAAATCTTGTTGGCTCTAGTTCTGGTAGGTCTTTTCATACTGCCAGCAACTCTTGGTTTTGCTGTAAACAAGGATAATACCGGGTGTGGTCTTGGGTATATGATTATGCAGGGCAACGATGGTCTGCTCTTCCAGGTCCTGGCCGTAACCACCAATGGAACGTTTGCAAACCAGACATTCGGAATCACTTCAGGTACATTGGAATGCGAGAAGCCGAGCAAATTTGCAAGCAGGGAGAAGCTCAATACGTATGTTGCCGAAAATATGGACAATCTGGCCACTGACATTGCCAAAGGGCAGGGAGAATATCTGAACACCCTGGCTGTCCTTATGGAGGTACCTGAAGGTTCACGGTCAGATTTCTATGTGAAACTGCAGAGCAATTTTTCTCAGATCTATCCGTCAACAGATGTCACCAGTGTCGATGTGCTCACAAACATCGAGAGCCTGATGTAACAGGTTCCGGTGTATACAGGATCAGGAAGGAGATACGAAAGGAGCGAAATTTGTATCTCCTTCTTTTTGTTTGTTATACTATATTTTATCTCCTGTATTTCTCCGGTACATGCCCGGGATGTATCCTATCTTGAAGAGGTGTTGGCTCAAGCGCGCAGACAGAGGCTTCATGAAGATCCGTACTGGCATATCCTGGTGCACTACAAGAAAAAGGCATTTCAGTTTGAAAGCCTTGTGGATGATCCCCGCTTCTTTCTGGCTCCTGACGGGAAAACAGATCCCCAGGCCGAGTTAGAGGCCACTATCCGTGCCTTTTTTGATCCTGACAATGATGAGTCCGATCCGGTTGCGTGCAGATTTGTGGCACGCTACGAGTGGATCAGACAGCGATTAGACCTCGATCCCGAGCGTTTTGGCACTACCGGATGCCCTTCCTTCATGGACTTCTTAGACAGGATCGATCCCCAGTCGGCCACCCTGGTCTTTCCAATGGCGCACCTGAACAGTCCGGCATCGATGTTCGGCCATACCCTCCTGACGGTCGAGACAGCCGACAAAACCAAACTGCTGGCATATTCCATCAGCTATTCCGCAGTTGCACATGAAACCTTCGGTCCCTTATTTGCCTTCAAGGGTCTCTTCGGATTATACCCGGGATATTTCGCGGTCATGCCGTATTATGCCAAGCTGCAGCAGTACAGCGATGTAGATCACCGTGATATCTGGGAATACCCCCTCAATCTCAGAGAAGATGAAATCAGAAAGATGATGCTGCACATCCGCGAGTTGAATTCTATCGCTTCGGACTATTACTTTTTCAGTGAGAATTGTTCCTACCTCCTCTTTTTCCTTCTTGAAGCGGCCCGTCCGGATCTGAGGTTGACCGACCAGTTCCATGCATGGCTCATCCCCCTGGATTCAATACGGATGATCGAGGAGCAGGGACTGGTAACAGATGCGGTCTACCGGCCGTCACGAACGACAAAAATCAAGTACCTTGCCTCCCACCTGCCTGAAGATGCACAGGACAAGGCACTTGCATTATCACATGGAGATCCCTTCTCTGACACAGATATCCCGGAGATGGAAAAAATGATGACCTTGGAGCTTGCCGGTGAGTATCTGCAGTATCTCTATACCAGCGGAGACGTACCCCAGAAAACATACCAACAGCGTTTCCTGAATATCCTGCAGGCACGCAGCACCCTTGGCTCGGCACCCGATGAAACGATGTATGAGATCCCTGCACCTCTCCGTCCCGACAAGGGGCACAGATCCAACCGCCTGGCCATCGGCGCCGGGCTAGATGGCGATGATGCTTTCTCTGAGATCAGGATAAGGCCGGCTTACCATCACCTGATGGACAACGACAACGGATACGTTGAAGGGGCACAGCTCATCTTTGCCGATGTGGCTCTGAGGTATTATCCATCGGACAACAAGGTCTCCCTGGAGTCCCTGGATGTCATCGATATTGTCTCCCTTACCCCGCGGGACAAGTTCCTTCGTCCTGTCTCGTGGAAAGTAAAGACCGGTCTGACCCGTCTCACGGGATACGACGATGAAGATCACCTGGTTTACCAGATCAATCCCGGTGGCGGCTTTGCGTTTCGAAATGATATACTGGGAATGATGTATGTGATGATGGAAACAGATCTTGCCCTGTCCGGAGCGCTGAAGGGCAATTATGCCGCAGGAATAGGCTGCTCTGCCGGTATGATCAAATGCCCGGCAGACTTCTGGAAGATACATGTTTTCGCAAAGACGCTCTATTATGGATTCGAGGATCATTTCAACGCATTTGAAGCGACAGTGCAGCAGAATCTGAGTATAGATGCCGACAGGAGCATCTCATTCGATGTCTCCCGGAACAGAACACATGACTTCTATGAAACCCGGGTAAAGGTTCTCTGGAACCTGTTCTTCTAAAGAGCATTTCTATGTGTGAATGGACAAGAACTACAGTTTGCTTTCTTCTTGGTCTCGCGATGTTCATCTCAGGGTGTGTATCCGAAGCGGTGTATCATCCTACGCACACCATCAGATCCACCCCGGCAGACATAAAGCTGAACTATGAAGACATCACTCTTGAAACAGAAGACTCAGTGATGCTTTCTGCCTGGTGGGTGCCTGCTGCAGATCCTGAGGGCACCGTGCTGTTCTGTCATGGCAATGCAGGAAACATGGGGGACCGTCTTGATACGTTGCAGATCATCAATACCCTCGGGCTCAACGTGCTTATCTTCGATTACCGGGGATACGGTCGCAGCGAAGGTTCTCCAAGCGAGAAGGGGACATATCTGGATGCGGAAGCGGCCTGGAATTACCTGGTAGGCGAAAAGAAGATCGCTCCCGGGCGGATTATTGTCTGGGGCAGATCCCTCGGAGGAGCAATCGCTGCCAGGACCGCTGCACATCATAGAGTGGGGCTCGTTGTCGTGGAATCAACATTCACCTCTCTGAAGGATCTGGCAGATGATCTCTTTATCTGGGTTCCTTCCTGGCTCCTGAGAAACTATGCCTATGAAACTGCCCACTATCTGGACAGTCTCGATGTTCCGGTACTCGTTATCCACAGCAGGGATGACGAAATCATCCCCTTCAATCACGGAAAACGCCTGTACGATTCCATCAACGGACCAAAGGCCTTTGCAGAAATACAGGGGTCCCATAACCGGGGATTTCTTGATTCCATAAGCCTGTACGTGGCATCCATCACTGATTTCATCGATCATTATGTTCCAGGAGAGGGGGCGATGCAGGAATGAAGCGGATTGTGTCGGAAATATTCATAATGGTCATACTGGCATCGGCATTCTTCGTACCGCAATCCTACGCACAGGATCTACCCGATGAGGCCTTTCAATTACTTGCCGAGGCCATGGTTGACCCCTGTTCAATCTGCGCAGAAAAATATCGGGAAAGGGCTTTCAACATCCTGAACGAGACGTTCATGCCCGGCCATGTGATAGAAACTCACAGTACCTGCCGCCTCATAAGAATATCCGGCACCGATGAAAATGATCTGACATTGAGCTGTTATCCCTCAGATGCGTTGACTGCATCCATCACTGGGGAGGAACAAGTACCGCAGGTCGTATTCAGATTCCACACCCCGAATAAACATCTGGTGGGCATCTTCGAGACAGACTATACAGATGAGGCTGCAGCGGATCTGTTTCGTGCATCCGGGCCGGGAACGGTCTTTGAAGGCCGGATCAGGCTCATCCCGTATAAGTACGGTGAAGGCCCAACCTATAACTATTTTCAGCAGACGAACACAGTGCTGATTCACTGCAAGGTGCTGCAGCTCATACCGGTATCAAAAGATTGATCGGCATACATGGATCCCTTTTCCGTTCTCAGTGAAAACCCGTTCCGCGCACCCTGGCCCTGAGAGTGTTCCCCTCTCATTGTTTGAACCTTGCATCATGACTATGCAGGGTTATATTATTTATGTATTAACGAACATGAGGGGTTTTATGAGCAGGAGGGGGAGATCTCATTAGCGATACCGGCTTTTTAAAGAGAATGCTGAACACGACCACCCTGTCATGTACGAAAGACTTCTCATCCATATACCCTGCTTATTATGTCTGCTTGCCGGTTTGAATAGGACATATGCCGAGAGCATTGCAGCCGGAACGACTGCATACAAGGACAGATCCCGACAGACAGGCGCATGGTGAGACAGATGGCCGAGATAATATCCCTGAAAAAACTGTTAAGGATGCTGGGGGGTTTTCAAAAGACTGACGGCAGGAAACATTTCGAGGCAGGAGACGTTGTCTCGGTACTGCCGTACAATGAGATCCTTCAGACGCTCGATGAGCAGAACTGCTGTGACGGCCTGATCTTCATGGAAAACATGAAGCAGTTCTGCAACCGGGAATACCCGGTCGTCAAGCAGGTCAAGTGGATATACGACGAAAAATACAAAAAGATGCAGTCCTGTAAAGACATCGTGATCCTGGATGGTCCTGTCTGTGACGGGAAAGGGATGCTTCAGGGTAAGGACTGCGACCGCTGCTGCACTCTGCTGTGGAAAACGGCATGGCTTAAATCCACATAAGGAGGAGATGGGGTATGCCGAACATTAACCGGGGCTATGCGATCTTTGGGTTATATCGGAACAATCTGGAGAAGGAAGACAACGCGGCCGGCCATGATGCCTGTATCTGCCAGTATACCCTCCTGCATAAAATAGGGCGCGACTTTAATGCGTTCGAGATAGTGTGGCATTTCATGCTGCGGATATACCCGGCCCTGAAAAAAAGGGTAATAAAATATGCCAGGCGTTTTCAAACCGCACTCATGAACACAAGCAGGAACACTCCTGCACCTGCGGATACCGATATTCATGAATACCTTCACAAGGATCTCAAGAGCGGAGACCTGGTGAAGATTTCCTCTTTCCCCGAGATATCAAGAACCCTCGACGGTTCGGGGAAGTTAAAGGGATTAACCTTCCTGGCCGGCATGAAGCCGTTCTGCGGTGAGATTGCCACCGTACAGAAAGAACCTCTTCTCCTGCTGGATCATGGTGGAAGGAAAATACAAAAGTGCAAGAATATCGTCATATGCGAAAAATTATACTGTGACGGCACAAATATACACTGCGACAGGGCATGCCTCTACTACTGGAAGAAAGACTGGCTGAAAGAGGCACCATAGCTTGCTTTCCCAAAGTTTCATCTGCAGCCAGGATCCTCTCGTCTTTTCCTGAGGTTGTCTGCCGTGCATGAAGTGATGCCTCTAGAGAAACATCATAGGGAATGTGCCGGGAATCATAAACATACTTTTATCCTTGATTTGATAATCAAACTTGTTAATATCTTTTTATTATATGCACTACTTCAACTGGAAGAATTAACCAGGCGACACTTCATTGGTTAGTATCCTCACGAAAGCAATTACCTTTTTATATGTTTGGAGGCACGCAGCATGAATAATGGCGGTAAGACCGCAAAACAGCTCTTAGAGGAACTTTCGCAGTCCCTCGGCAAGATCGAAGAGCTGGAGAAATCACTATCCATACTCGAGCAGCACAAGGCTGCCCTGCAAAAGAATGAGGAGATCTTCCGTTTCTATTTCGACCTCAGCAACGACATCATGTTCTCCTACAACAATAAGCTTCGGGTACTGTATGTCTCGCCGAATGTGGAGAGAATAACCGGGTATAAGCCCGAAGAACTGATCGGCAGGTATTTTGATGATCTTCAGATGCTGGTCCCGCCTGAAGACGTTCATGAGGTCATGGACAATGCCCAGCATTTTCTCTCGGGGAACACCGTTTACCCGAACATCTACCGGTTCATCACCAAAGACGGTGAGGAGAAACTTGCTGAGGTGGACGGGTTTCCCATCACACACGAAGGAAATGTGGTGGCTATGGTCTCTCTTGCAAAGGACATTACCAAGCACATCGAGCATGAGCAATCACTGAGGGCCAGCGAGATAAAATGCCGCACCACCCTTGAACGCATGCCCAGTGCCCTGTGCATCATCAGGTTTGAGGACGCACGGTATCTCTATGCAAATGACTGTTTCTGCAAGGTGACGGGTTTCTCAGCCGAGGAGATCATCGGGAAATCCATCTATGATCTGAACCTGCCGGCACGGCATGCCGATTATGATGTACTTATCAATGCTCTGAAACACGGAGAGACGCTCTCAGGGGTGGAACTCCGCTGCCGGAGAAAAGACGGAAAAATAATCGAGACCGTCATGTCGGCACGGCCTCTCAATTATGATGGTGATGATGCCATCGTGATTGTCATGACGGATGTTACCGCTCTCAAACTGGTCAAGAAAGAAGATAATGAGGGGATCGAAGCGGCAGATCTTCAGAAAAGAGAGGCCATACGAACCTTAGCCGACGGCCTTGCTCATGATCTAAAAAACATACTTACGGCGATTCTCGGATATACCAAGATGGCCGGCAGAGACGTGGCAAAATTCATGAAGGGCAATGATGATCTGTGCGTGATAAAAAACGAATTGCGGGAAGTGCGCAATGCGGCCAAGCGTGCGGACGAACTCATAAACCAGCTCCTTGCTTTCAGCAGGAATGCCGGGAAGGACTATAAGCCGCTCCTGCTCGATACGATCATCAGAGACTGCCTCAGAGCCCTTCATCCTACATTCCCCGAGAACATCAGGGTCAAAGAACATCTTGGGGAAACCGGCATAGTTATTTGCAACCAGATGCAGATTCATCAGGTGATTGCAAATCTTTGCACCAATGCGGTCAGTGCCATGGAAGAGAATGGCGGTGATCTGGAAATCGCCCTCGTGAAGGTCAACATTGGCCAGGATGCCTCGATCCCTGATTATGACCTGCCGGCAGGACAGTATCTCAAACTGAGCGTTACTGATAGTGGTCACGGCATGTCTCGTGAAGTCATGGAGCGCATCTATGAACCGTACTTCACCACCAGACCGAAAGAATCCGGTGTCGGTTTGGGGTTGTCGGTCGCATATGGGATCGTTCGAAGCCATGGTGGTGCCCTTGTCTGCAGCAGTGTGCCGGGGCATGGAACCACCTTTGATATATATCTTCCTGAGATGCCTTCAAAGGGAATGGCGGCGGAAACCCTGGTCAGAATGACAAGGAGGACCGGGTCCGAGCGAATCCTGAATCTGGACGAAGAACTGCCTACGAAGGAACCAGCCGGAAAGAAACCAGATGGACAGCCCACCTCAGGCAGCGGCGAAGACAAACCGAGTTGAAAAGAAACATGCCGTCCATCGCTGTTAAGCCTGCTGATCAAAACACAACCTGTCCATAACGCCCATGCCGGTAGTTGCATGGGGCATGCCCGCGATCCTCTTTGCACGGGATAATCAGATTGAATTTCTCAGCAAAAACAACTATAAAGCCTCACAGCTTTGTGCGAGGGATGACTGCTGTCAAAGGGCACATGTTCATCCGGCAATAGTTCTTTGCTGCTCTTTTGTAGATTAATCCCGAGCTTAAAATTGAATGAAGGAAGGCACGCACGAAATGGAAAACAATGAATCCCTTGGTGCAATGTTTCATCCGAAGTCAGTGGCTGTTGTCGGAGCGCCCCAGGAAAGACCGTTGGGCTGGCCGGGCATCTTCGGCTGTATACGTGATTATGGATACCCCGGGCGTTT
>DAISYU010000115.1:0-10253 GCA_036825155.1 Thermodesulfobacteriota bacterium
GGATTGCCCGCACATTTGTTGCCAGGCCCACCTATTTCCGTATTATCGCTGACTTTGAAGGGATCATCAGTGACAACGGGAGAACGGATACCATATCAGGAGAATGCCTCTACGAGATTATGGGGTTTGAGTAGGAGAAAAATGGAGTACTGGAGTATTGTCCATCCATCTCTCCTGTCATTGCGAGCGTTAGCGAAGCAGTCTCTTTGTTTATGTGCTACTGAGATCGCTTCGTCATCAGTAGCGGCGGGTTCCTCGCGATGACAAAGGGCTGTCTAAATCTCAGAACCTAACACATTGTCCTTTTTACAGTGGTCTTTATCCAGTACTTCATCACTCCAAGTATTTCCATCCACTACTCCATTACTCCATTACTCCGATCTCTTCTTCATCATGATTCTTCTTTTGCCCTTATACTCGGATAAGGATATAATTAATCTATGAAATACGTATACTGTTCAGGTCCTTTGTTCTGTCCGGAGGAGATCGCAGGCATGACCGCCATAGCAACCGTGCTCGAGCAGGCCGGCTTCGGCACCTTCCTTCCCCATCGTGACGGGCTCGAGCGCTTTGTAATGGGACTTGTAAACACGCCGTTGAATAATAATATCTTCAAAGCACGCGATGCTATTAATGCCGCCATCTTTGCCCTTGACTGTTTTCAGATCGTCAACAGATGCGAGTATTTTGTGCTCAACATGAACGGCCGGGTTCCTGACGAGGGGGCTGTGGCGGAAGCGGGCATTGCCTTTGCCGTGGGCAAACCCATCGTTATCTATAAGAATGACCGCCGAAGCGTGTTCAACGGTGCCGACAACTCCATGCTCATCGGTCTCTCATCCCTAAAACCGGTGAAGGACATCAGCAAGCTGCCCCAGGCCGTTGCCAAGGCAGAGCACAGAATGTGGACGATGAACAGGCCTGCCCTGCCCGAACATGTGGATCGTATCGTACATACCGGCGAGAAGATCTGGAACGTAGTGAAGTCACTGCCCAAGACACAAGTTCACAAAAAGGAAATGGAGGACCTGATAAAAAACGTTCTGGATATCTGCGGGCAGACATCCGTTTAATCTTTCTTAAGGGTCAATCCCCCCATCGTTTAATGACCTTTAATCTCTACGGGTTAATTTCTTGAAGCTTGTCGAAGATCCCGCTGCTTTCTACGGGGCTTCGTAAAATGGAATAAGAAAAAATCAAGTAGCTATTTTTCTTACCATTCTGGATACTGGATTCTGAATACCTAGCAGTTTGCTGCGGGGTAGTTCATTTTTCGCATTCCGAAATTCGAAATTCGAAATGCCTTTATTTTATTGCCCCTTCGGCGTGTACACTCCCTCCTCGGTGATGACGGCCGTGATGAGTTCATGCGGCGTGACATCGAATGCGGGATTGAATACAGCGACATCCGGTGCGCAGCGTATATTATGGAAGCAGAGCACCTCATTCGCATCGCGTTCTTCAATAATGATATCCTGACCGCTTGCGGTATAGGGATCGAACGTGGATTTGGGCGCAGCTATGTAAAAAGGGATTTTGTGTGCATTTGCCAGCACTGCCAGTGAGTAGGTACCGATCTTGTTTGCTGCATCGAGGTTATCTGCGATCCTGTCGGCGCCAACGATCACGGCGTTTATTCTGCCGAGTTTCATGAGCCATCCGGCCATGTTGTCGGTTATCAGTGTCGCAGGGATTTCATCCGATTTCATCTCGTAAGCGGTTATGCGCGCACCCTGCAGGAGCGGCCTGGTCTCGTCCATATAGACCTGGGCAAGCTTACCCTGCTCATGGAGCTTCCTGATCACCCCGACAGCGGTCCCGATACCGCCGGTAGCCAGAGACCCGGCATTACAGTGCGTGAGAACCGCGTACTTTCTGCCTTCTTCAAAAAGGTCTGCCCCGTAGAGTGCCATGGATTCGTTTGCAGCAATCTCTTCATTCCAGATATCGTACGCTTCTGTTGAGACACGCCTAAGAAGATCGTTATCTTGATTGCCATCAACAGCGGCAAGCACGCGGCGGACGGCCCATTCCAGGTTTACAGCTGTCGGCCGGGACCGTATCAGGAGATCAGCCGCTTCTTTAAGGGCCTTTCTGCCCAAAGGTGCGGCAAGGGCGAGACCGAATGCCGCTGCAATGCCGATTGCCGGTGCACCCCTGACAGCCAGTGTCTTTATGGCATCCGATACCTGGTCCGCACGGCTGCACTCTATCCACGTCTCTTTACCGGGAAGCAACCGCTGATCGAGGATGTAAAACGTGTTGTTTTCAAAATAGAAAGGCTTAATCATAGTCCCAGCATCTCTCTTGATGATAGATTCTTCTTCAGTGCTGCAAGCTCATTCATGCAGTGACCGCGGATCTGCCTGGCTGTGGGGAGATCGTAGACGAGATTACCGGAATCGAGGACCTTGACCATAACGGGTTCAAGCATTGACGAACACTCGCATGCTCTATGTTCCCCATAGGGGACCACGTAATCTCTCATGCACGATCTGCATCGAAGCACCGTCTTTTTCCCGGAGTTCTTGCCCCGCTTGGCCAGCGGTTTTCCCCGGGCCTCTACGATATCCATGGAGTAATCAAGGGTGGCTGCGCTCGATATCTGCGTTCCTACACCGAATGCATCGGCAACGTCTGCCAGGTCCAGCATGTCGTCAATGTCGAGCCCGCCTGAAACAAAGAGCTTCACGTGCTCGAATCCCCGGAGGTCCAATTCCCAGCGCACCTCTTCAAGGATGGACCTGAAGTTTCCCCTTCTGGATGACGGCGTGTCGAGACGTACGCCGTAGAGCCGCTCTTTCAGTGCCTCGGCAACGCGGACAGCCTCGAACTTCTCGTCCTGGAAAGTGTCGATGAGCACCACACGGGGAACGTCTTTCTCGACGATCTCATCAAAGGCAAGCGCAGCCTCGACCGTGTCCCCCATCTGGAGGATAAGGGTGTGCGGTATGGTGCCGACAGGCTTTTCGCCGATAAGGCGGGCACTTGCTACCGTGGCAACGCCGTCGCATCCGGCTATGAATGCGGCACGTTCCACCATCGGTGCAATGGAGGGATGCATGCGCCGTGCCCCGAAGCTGACCAGGCCCTTTTCTCCACAGGCGATGCGGCATCTGGAAGCCTTTGTAGCGATGCCTGATGCCTGGCACAGACACCCGAGTATGGAAGTCTCCAATTCTCCGAAATCAAGATAATTTCCTTCTATGGTCATCACCGGGGTATTTGTCCTGAAGACAGAGCCTTCGGGAAAGGCATGGACCGTTACCGGCCTTCCTTCAAGGAGTATGCATACCTCTTCCAGGCCTGCGAATATCCCCCACGCATACCTTTTATCCGGAAAGGATTTGAGAAACACCTCCATACAGACATGAGAGGACCTGTTCTTTTCTTTCAGGATCTTCTCGGTCCGGAGAAAATACACGTCGGTTACATCACCCGAGCGCACCTGAGTGGTATCAGCTATGTGCAACTCTTTCATGTGTCGAGCATCTCCTTGATCAGTTTATTGGCAATTTTCGGATTTGCCGTCCCCCTGGTTGCCTTCATGAGCTGACCGACAAAGAAACCCAAGAGCTGTGTCTTACCCTCACGGTACTTTGTCACTTCTGCGGGGTTGTTCTTCAATATATCCTGCACCATTGTCTTGAGATCATCTTCATTGCTGACCTGCCTGAGACCCTTTGCCTCCACGATCTCAGCAGCAGTGCCGCCGGTAAGGGCCATCTCTGAAAAGACATCCTTGGCCATGGTTATGGAGATGGTACCTTCCTTGATGAGCGACAGCATATCGGTGAGCATCTCGGGAGTGACTTTGAGCTTGGAGATATCTATCCCATGTTCGTTGAGAACCCTGAGCACCTCTGTCATGATCCAGTTGCTGATCTCCTTCGGGGAATCCAGCAGGAGCGTACATTTTTCGAAATAATCTGCAAGCGGCTTCGACTGGGTGAGTACATCTGCATCGTATTCGGGAATACCGTACTGCCGGTGAAAACGTCTTCTCCTTGCAGATGGAAGCTCCGGCAGAAGGGATCGGATCTCTTCAATCCAGGCATCATCAACTTCAAGCGGCAGCAGGTCGGGTTCCGGGAAGTAGCGGTAGTCATGGCTCTCTTCCTTTGACCGCATCGGGTATGTCCTGTTTTCTGCGGCATTCCACAGCATGGTGTTCTGCTCCACTCTTCCGCCGCTCTCCACAATACCGATGTGCCGCTCGATCTCATACTCCAGGGCCTTCTGGACGTTTTTAAAGGAATTCATGTTCTTGAGTTCCGTACGGATACCGAATTGTTTCGAACCTTTGGGCATTACAGACACATTAGCATCGCACCTGAATGATCCCTCTTCCATGTTTCCGTCACAGATTTCGAGGTACATGAGGATCTGGCGGAGTTCCTTGAGGTATGCCACCGCCTCGGCCGTAGAGTTCATGTCCGGTTCAGAGACGATCTCCAGCAGGGGAACCCCTGCCCTATTGAAGTCCACATAGCTCAGCGGCTTTTTTTCATCGTGGATGTTCTTGCCGGCATCTTCCTCCATGTGGATCCTCGTGATACCGATCTTTTTTACCGTACCGTCTATCTCGATATCGATAAATCCATTTTCGCACAGGGGGTTCTCATACTGTGTGATCTGGTATCCCTTAGGCAGATCCGGGTAAAAGTAGTTTTTGCGGGCAAAGACATTTCTGTGCGCAATGCTGCAGTGTGTGGCGAGCCCGAGTTTTATACCGTAATCCACCACCTTCTTGTTCAGTACCGGCAGTATCCCGGGCATTCCCATGCACACGGGGCAGGTATTGGTGTTCGGGGGAAGACCGGTCCTGGTTGAGCAGCTGCAGAATATTTTCGTGTTCGTGAGCAGCTGTGCATGTACCTCAAGACCTATGACGATATCGTATTCTCTCAAGGTAGCACCTCATGAAATCGTGTGTGATCCTGAAAAGTCATGCCTGCCCCTAAAAGCGTATCTTCACGGAAATGGGGTGCCATCAGCTGCATGCCTATGGGCATGCCATCCCCGGTAAATCCGCATGGAATGCTCAATGCGGGAAGCCCGGCCAGGTTGGCAGGTATGGTATAGATATCGAGCAGATAAATGCTCAGAGGATCATCCATCATTTCATTAAGGCCAAAGGCACTCACCGGTGCCGTAGGACCGGCAATAAGATCGCAGTCTTTGAATGCGTCTGTGAAGTCCTTCGAGATCAGCGCCCTCACCTGCGATGCCTTTTTGTAATATGCATCATAGTATCCTGCAGAGAGCGCATAGGTGCCGAGCATGATCCTGCGTTTGACCTCTGAACCGAATCCCTGTGACCTGGTTTCCATATACATGTCTGTCAGGTCGCCGGAGCCATCCTTGCGAACACCGTAGCGCACCCCGTCATAGCGTGCGAGATTCGAGCTGGCCTCTGCCGTGGCGATGATATAGTAGACGGCAACTCCGTACCTGACAGATGGCAGGCTGATGGGAACAACCCTGGCCCCAAGCTCTTCAAACATCGAGATCCCCTGGCGTACCGCCTGTTCCACCTCAGGAGACAATCCCTCGGCAAAGAACTCGTCCGGCACACCGATACAGAGTCCTTTTATGTCGGTACCTTCCAGATTGATCGCGGGATACCCTCGGGGAACGCTTGTGGAGTCCCGTGGATCATGGCCCTTGATGGCATCGTACAGTAATGCCACATCCCGTACTGACCGGCCCATGGGACCGATCTGGTCAAGAGATGATGCAAACGCCACGAGACCGTATCTCGATACGGACCCGTACGTAGGTTTCAACCCGGTAATGCCGCAGAAGCTGGCCGGTTGTCTGATGGATCCGCCGGTATCGGATCCGAGAGCACCGAGACACAAACCGGCGGCAACCGCTGCTGCGGACCCGCCGCTCGAACCTCCCGGGGTCCTGGTCTCATCCCAGGGGTTCTTCGTGGGTCCGATATTGCTGGTTGTTGTGGTGGACCCCATGGCAAATTCGTCAAGATTCGTCTTGCCGATAATGATCGCTCCGCGGTCCCTGAGCCTCGCCACAACTGTTGCATCGTACGTGGGTGTAAAGTTCTTCAGGATATCAGACGCACAGGTGGTTTGGATACCACGGGTGCAGATATTGTCCTTTATTGCTATCGGGATGCCGACAAGGGTATCATCGCTGCCATTACTCAGTGCGGTTTCCGCTTTCTTTGCATCTCTCAATGCACCGGCTACATCGAGTGTGATATAGGCATTGAGCGAGTCATCACGTATCTTATCGATCAGCCCTTCCACCAGTTCTGTGGGGCGCACAGTAGAACATCTGAATTGTCTGGCAGTCTCCAGCATATGATACGCCTTATTCGATAACCTTTGGCACGACAACCGTGCCATGTAGATGCCGGGGAGCATTGGCAAGGGTTTCAGAGAGTTCCTGGGAATCTCGTACGGTATCGGGACGCATCACATTCATGGCCGTTGTTGTATGAACACTCGCAGTGATACCGGCAGTATCAATGTCCGCAAGCATGTCCATGTATTCTAAGATGGCATTCAGATCCTTCTGAAACCGTGTCAGCTCATCTGCGTTGAGTTTGAGCCGTGACAGTCGTGCGACATGGAGGACTTCAGAGGCGGTTATCTTCATGCAACAATACTCCCTTTTTTAAGAAAGGTTAGACAAAACTTATATAATAAATTGCACAGCCTCTCAAGTATAAGAAAAGCTTTAAAATTTCTTTAAAAAACGATTGATTAATTTCTATATAATTTCTATAATATAGCACAGTTGAATTATATCTCTCACTCATCACACAACCTATGATTGAAGGAGGAGGTTCATGGCAAAGTTTGAAGAAACATCTATTCCTGCAGTATTTCAAAACAACGTAGAGAAGTTTGGTGATAAGGCTATCGTGGCTTACAAAAACACCGAAGGTGTCTATACAGACATCTCCTGGAATGAAATGAACGTGATGGTGCGCAATCTCGGATACTTTCTCATTTCAAGGGGTGTTCAACCGGGGGACAAAATCGCTCTCTTCTCTCCAAACAGGTACGAGTGGTGGGTTGCAGACCTGGCTATTCTCTCCATCGGAGCGGTGAATGTACCGGTTTATGCGACCAATTCTGCCGAGGAATCGCGGTATATCCTCGAGAACTCGGATGCAAAGATGTGTTTTGTGGCAACCAAGGATCACATGGACAAGATACTTGAAGTAAAGCCCAAGCTTGCAAACCTCGGAGAAATCATCAGTTTCGACGACCTGGCAGCTCCGGCTGGTGATGTCATCGAGTTGAAGGCAGCATTGAAAGAAGGCAATGAGAATCCCAATCCAGCCGAGTTCGACAAGAGGATTACCTCCATCGACAGTAAGGAGTTGGCAACCATCATCTATACATCCGGGACAACGGGAAATCCCAAGGGCGTCATGCTCTCACACAATAATTTCTTTGCCAATGTTCAGCAGTGTTACAGTGTTGATCCAGAAATTTTTGACAGAGCGGCAGATATGTCCTTCCTCTCATTCCTGCCACTTGCACATTCATTAGAGAGAACCGTAGGATACTATCTCCCCATGTCATTTGGCATCAAGGTTTACTTTGCAGAGGATTTCTCAAAGATCCTGGGGAATTTCCAGGAGGTGCGTCCCACCTGTATCGTAAGCGTGCCAAGGCTGTATGAAAAGATCCATACCGGGATCGTGTCAAAGGTCGCCGGTGCCCCTCCGGTGAAAAAGGCACTGTTCAACTGGGCCATGGGAATTGCCAAGGCAAACCTTCCCTATATCTGTAATGCAAAAGAACGCACCGGCTTGTTTGCATTCAAATACAACCTTGCATACAAGCTCATATTCTCCAAACTCAAGGATGCGCTCGGCATGGACAAGCTTGAATTCGCCTTTTCCGGAGGTGGTCCTCTCTCCGTGTCTGATGCGGAATTCTTCCTGGGGATGGGGATAAAGGTTATCGAGGGATTCGGCCTTACCGAGACTACCCCGGTAACCAATACAAACAAACCCAGCAAGATCAAGCCCGGTACAGTCGGTGTAGCAGTAAAGGATACCCAGGTCAGGATCGGTGAAGCAGGTGAACTTCAGATCAAGGGTCCTCAAATCATGATGGGGTACTACAGGAATGAAGAGGCAACAAAAGAAGCGTTTACCGACGACGGCTTCTTCAGGACCGGCGATATTGCCGAGATAGATTCCGATGGATATGTAAAGATCACCGGCAGGATCAAGGATCTCATCATAACCTCCGGCGGCAAGAACATCTCCCCGCAGAATATCGAGAACAGCCTCAAGGCATCTCCCTTCATCGAGCAGGTGGCTATCATCGGTGACAACAGAAAGTATCTATCCGCCCTGATCGTGCCATCCTTCGGGGATCTGGAAGGCTGGGCCAAGGAAAAAGGGATTGCCTTTGCCAGCAGGAAAGAGCTTGTCGGGAACGAAGCGATCAGAGAACTCTTTGCCGGCGAGATCGAGGAGAACACAAAGGATTATGCCAGGGTCGAGCAGATCCGCAAATTCACACTTCTGGATACCGAATGGTCACAGGAAACCGATGAGCTGACCCCGACACTCAAGCTCAAGCGAAGGGTGATCAACGACAAATACGCCGGAATTATAGACAAGATGTACCCGAACGAATAACCGGTACAGAAGAAGATGATGAGGGACATCCCCTCATCATCTTCTTCTCACATAAAGCCAATCTTCCCTTCCATTAACCTCTTGTAATTACATTTATCTGGCAGAACTCCCCGTTGGTCAAAGGTAAATGCGGAGTCGAATTGACCCCATAACTGCCACAACAGATCGTTGATCATATATTTGTTTTATTGTTATCAGTCGCATGCTGTATTACATATCTTTCACATTTGATAGAAGAAGTATAAATATTCTAATTATTTACGGTAGTCTAACATATACATAGATTATAATCTTGAATCTGTCATATCTTTCATATATATTTTATCGATATCTAGATCTAATTTTATTTCTGTAGGAGGGATTCATGGCAAAATTCAAGGAAACATCTATGGGGGCGATCTTCCAAAACCGCGTCGAGGAGCATGGAGACAATACACTTGTCATATACAAGAATGCCGAAGGTGTTTGGGAGAATCTCTCATGGAACCAGATCAATGAAAAGGTCCGTAATGTCGGGTACTATCTCCTATCAAAAGGGGTCAAGCCCGGAGAAAAGGTCTGCCTGTTCTCGCCCAACCGGTATGAGTGGTGGGTTGCCGATCTTGCGATACTCTCCATCGGTGCGGTGAATGTCCCCATCTATGCGACGAATTCGGCTGAGGAGTGCAGGTACATTATCGAGAATTCCGATGCGATCATGAGCTTTGCCGGGACCAAGGAACACATGGACAAGATACTCTCGGTAAAATCAAAACTGCCGAATCTGGGAGAGGTGATCATCTTCGATGACCTCGAGAGCCCGATAGACGGCGTCACCACCCTAAACGATGCCATGAAACAAGGCAGTGCATACGCCAATAAGGATGAGTTCGATGAAAGGCTCAAGCCCATCAACATCGATGATGTGGCCACGATCATCTACACATCCGGCACCACAGGCAACCCCAAGGGTGTTATGCTCACGCACAACAATTTCGTCTCCAATGTGAACCAGCTCAATGCAGTAGACCCGGAATTTCTTTCCGGCGATCATACATTCCTCTCCTTCCTGCCGCTTGCACATTCTCTTGAAAGGACCGTGGGATACTATGCACCCATCTTCCTGGGACACAAGGTTGCCTTTGCCGAGGATGTTTCCAAGCTGGTGGAAAATCTTCAGTACATACGGCCCACCTTCATGGTGAGTGTCCCCAGAATATATGAAAAGGCGCATGCCGGAATTCTTGCAAAGGTTTCCTCTGCACCGCCTGTGAAAAAGGCCCTGTTCAACTGGGCGATGGGTCTTGCCAGGCAGAACCTTCCCTACATCAGCAATGACAAGCCCCGAACCGGATTGTTTGGCTTCAAGTATAATCTGGCAGACAAGATTATCTTCTCAAAGCTCAAGGTTGCCCTGGGCATGGACAGACTTGTGGGCGCCATCTCCGGTGGTGGTCCTCTTTCCGTGTCCGACGCCGAGTTCTTCTTAGGTATGGGCATCAGGATCCTCGAAGGGTTCGGCCTTACCGAGACCACCCCGGTGGTCACCGGAAACAAGCCCACTAAGATAAAGGCAGGGTCCGTGGGTCCGGCCGTGAAAGACACCATCATAAAGATAAGCCCCGACGGAGAGGTC
>DAISYU010000116.1:0-5340 GCA_036825155.1 Thermodesulfobacteriota bacterium
CGGATCTCGTTGTATTCTCTCCGCCAGGTTTCAATGATTTGCCGGGCCTCTTTAAGATTACTGAACCAATGCTGATCCAGACAATTATCTCTGAATGTACCGTTAAAGCTTTCGATGAACGCATTATCAGTCGGTTTTCCGGGTCGGCTGTAGCTCAGCTGGATACCTCTCTTTTGCGCCCAGGAAACAAAATCCCGGCCAATAAATTCCGGACCATTGTCCGTCCGGATCCACTCAGGATAGCCATGTACCTTTGCCAACATGTCCATGTAAGCAGCAACCCTGCTCCCGGGAATTGAAGTCGATACAAAAATACCCGGACATACTTTCGTAAAATCGTCCACTATCGTTAATGCACGAAATTTCCGCCCATGCGTGAGAGAATCAGATACAAAATCCATGGACCAGATCTCCCTGGGCCTTGTGGCCTCAGGCATCTTCCCCCTCCTGTCAGCAGGGAGTTTCTTTCGTATCTTTCTCCGCAGAATCAATCCTTCCTCACGGTAAATCCTCTCCGTCTTTTTATGATTGATCATAAATCCTTCTCTTCTCAGTGTTGCATGGATAAAGGGACTTCCATATCTCTTATGCCTGTTGGCTATCTTCCGTATCCGATCCCGTATCTCTTCCTCATCTTTTTGTCTGGGAGCATATCGACAGGTGGACCGGTTTAAGCTCATAAGCTCGCATGCCCTCCGTTCAGACAGCCCAAAGCATTGCCTGGCATACACTACCGCCTGCCTCTTGGCTTCGGGCTTTAAAAGTTTTTTGCCAGTATCTCCTCAAGAACCACCTTATCCAAACTCAGATCCGCCACCATCTTCTTCAGCCGGGCATTCTCCTTCTCCAATTCCTTCAGACGACGGGCATCATTCGCTTCCATTCCCCCATACTTTTTCTGCCACTTGTAATAGGTCTGTTCACACATCCCGTACTTGCGGCAAAGATCAGATACCGCTGCTCCAGCTTCCTTCTCCTTCAAAATCCGGATGATCTGTTCTGTCGAGTACCTCTTGGGGGAATAATTGGGGTCGGACCAAGATAACCGTATGTAATCATGAAGAATAATCCTGGAAATAGCTCCTTTTTTACCCTTAGAGGTCCCATTACAGCATCAAAAAGGGTGTTCTAAGAAGATTCTCTGCAAAAAAATCGCGCCTGGAAGGCGCTCACACAGATGCTTTTGCTCCGATCTTTTAAATTCGCAATTCGAAATCCGAAGTTCGAAATTTTATCCCAGTGCCCAGCTTGTCCCAGCGTAGCTCTTGCGAAGCTGGACGTCTAATGAATAACAGGCATGTCCATCTGGCTACAACGAAGAATGAAAATGTATCCTGTTTGTTTCAGCTATCTGTATAATGTTCTAAGGTTTTTATTCTGGATTCTGAATTCTGGATACTGGATTCTTTTTTCATATAAACGCCTTGATGTATCTCGTTCAGACCTGTCGTCTACACTTTTTCTGATGAAGACTTGCATTTGATTTCGTGATGGACTATCCAGTCCAGATTCTTCAACCAGAAAGAGGTGACAACATGAGTACAACAATCGGAACACCGCTGACAAGCGGCGCTTTGCGGGTCCTACTTCTGGGCTCGGGCGAACTTGGAAAGGAAGTGGCCATTGAACTGCAGCGGTTCGGTGTCGAGGTTATCGCTGTGGATCGCTATGCCAATGCTCCGGCCATGCAGGTGGCTCACCGCAGCCATGTAATCTCCATGCTCGACTCTGAGGCCCTGCGCCGTATCGTCGAGACCGAACAGCCGCACCTCATTGTGCCCGAGGTGGAGGCAATCGCCACAGAAACCCTGCTCGAACTGGAGAACGAGGGCTTCCGGGTCATCCCCACGGCCCGCGCCACCCGGCTGACCATGGACCGTGAAGGCATTCGCCGCCTGGCGGCTGAAGAGCTGGGTCTGAAAACCTCACCCTACCGCTTTGCCGGCACGCGTGAAGAGTTTGAAGCCGCTGTCGCTGAGATAGGCCTGCCGTGCGTCGTGAAACCTGTCATGAGCTCATCGGGCCACGGCCAGTCCCTGGTCCGTACCGCAGAAGATATCGATCATGCCTGGCGCTACGCCCGTGAGGGCGGTCGTGCCGACGCCGGCCGCGTCATCGTTGAAGGCTTCGTGGACTTCGACTATGAAATTACCCTGCTGACTCTTCGTCACGCAGGCGGCACCAGTTTTCTCGAGCCCATCGGCCATCGACAGGAAGGCGGCGACTACCGCGAATCATGGCAGCCCCATCCCATGAGCGACAGTGCTCTGGCCGAGGCCCGGCGCATGGCACGAACCATTACCGATGCCCTGGGCGGCTGGGGCATTTTCGGGGTAGAACTTTTCATCCGGGGTGAAGAGGTCATCTTCAGCGAGGTCTCCCCGCGCCCCCACGATACCGGCCTTGTGACCCTCATCTCGCAGGATCTCTCCGAATTCGCCCTGCATGCCCGCGCCATCCTGGGTCTGCCGGTACCAGCCATCCGCCAGTTCGGCCCTGCCGCCTCCTGCGCACTGGTGGCCGAAGGCACCTCGGAAAACGTGGCCTTTGAAAACGTTGTTCAGGCTCTGGCCGAACCCGATACCCAGCTGCGCCTTTTCGGCAAGCCGGGAATTAACGGGCACCGCCGCCTGGGAGTGGTGATAGCCCGTGACGAATCGGTTGCAAAGGCACGGGAAAAGGCCATCCGTGCGTGCGGGAGCATCGAGGTAAGGCTCTCGTAGGAACCACCGGACGCTTTTCTTTTATATAACAACCTCCTCATAATACTGGTTTGTCATGTGGCATACCCTGTTATGAGGAGGTTGTTTTTTATCAGTACTCCAGTACTCCCCCCAAACATCGCGGCTCAAGCCGCTCCCACAGTGGTAGTAGCTTTGAATCATGTCTTTTGCATCACTCCACTACTTCAGTACTTCAGTGAAGATGCTTTTGCCCCGATCTTTTAAATTCGCAATTCGCAATCCGATATTCGAAATTTCAGACTGGCACCCACGCCAAGCCTGAGCCGGGGGTCCAGACTCACATCGGTAAAGAGAACATATGTGCCCGTAAACCCTTCTGGCTGTGCAGCGGTCTCTTTTTTCACCCCAGTATCTCTTTGACCCGGCCGATCTCTCCGCTTTCCAGCCGGACTTTGATACCATGATGGTGATTGGGCGACTTTGTCAGGATATCCTTGACAATGCCCTGCGTGAGTTTTCCGGATCTCTGGTCCTTCTTCAATACAATGGAAACCTTCAGCCCCGGTCTGATATCTTTTCTCTCTGTTCCATTCATAGGTTCGATCCCTGGATTTTCTTTCCCTGCATGTATACCAGGTACCTGCAGCAGGCAATGGTAAATACTGCCGATGGCTCTTGAGAAAGTGAAGTTTTGCTGTCTGCCTGTTCCCAAGCTCCAAGAACCCGAGATATTGCACCCTCTTTAAGAGAAAAACTTCTGCCTTGGGTCCTACACCACAAGTCCTGTCCTGCCTGGGGTCATGATCCCTATGTCTTGATCTGCCTAGGATCTCGAGCATGCCTGCTCGAACTGCCTTGGATCATGTGCTCACCTGAAAAGATTTTTCCATTTCTCCAATGTCTCAACATTTCCCGGTGGGCAAAAAATGCCTGCTGTCTCAATCAGAAAGTCTGCTGTCATGGGGCTTTCGGGCCATGGCACAGAAGATGCTTACCCTGAGCAAGAATATGTTTGCACAAAGGGGCACATCATGAAGGAGAAAATGATTGCAGCCAGCGGGGTGCTGGTATTCCTGATCCTGGTCAGCAGTATTCTTGGCGGGGTGGAGATCCTCACGAGTATCCAGAGCTGTCTGGTGGTCCTGGGAGGAACCCTGGTGTGCGGTATACTGTCCTATCCGGTGCAGACCTTCCGGGATCTGAAAGAAAGCCTGCACAAGATCTGGGAGTCCAATGCCCTGGATTATGCCGTCCTCGTGCAGCAGATCGAGGGCCTTGCACGTCTGCGCAGAGTCTGCGGGCCTCGTGAGCTGAATACTGCCGGGGACCAGGCGGACAATGTCTTTCTGCGCAAGGGGATCGAACTGATCGTGGACGGCTATGACCGCCACGAGATCCATTGCATCATGGAAAAGGAGTTTGAATTCTATTTTGCTGCAAAAGAAGCCCAGATCAATCTCCTGAACACCCTGGCAAAATTTGCCCCGGCATTCGGGTTTGTGGGTACGATCATCGGGCTGATATATATCCTGAACCACATGAGCGATCCGAACCAGATAGGTCCGGGCATGGCAATGGCACTGCTGACCACCCTGTACGGCCTGCTTTTTGCCAATTTGTGCTTCCTGCCCCTTGCAAAGAAGCTGTCTGAACATGTCCGCCACGAGGCGCTCTACCTGAACATGGCCCTCGAAGGCATCATCGATATCTGCGAATCAAAGAATCCCAAGTCCATTGCATTCAGGCTTCAGTCATATCTGAGTACGCATGCCAATGAGACGGGAGTCTTGGCCAGGGAATCAATGGAAGACGAACGGTCTCTTGGTTCGGCCTACTTTTAGGGTGAGTACATGAGCAGTCCCGGCATGTCCGAGCAGGTAAAACTCAAACAGCGCCTTGAGTATTCCGAACGCAGGCGCACGCGCATGCAGAAGCTCCTCCTGCAGCGGCCCCAGGAGGAAGATACCTTTCTCTGGAGTATGGTGGATATCGTAACCCTTCTGCTGGTCTTCTTTATCTTCCTCTACACAAATGCCAGCAGCCGCATCCTGGAGCAGGAGCCGAAGCAGGCAACGATCACGAAGGAAACAAAATCTGCCAGGGTGGAGATCGTGCCGCAGCAACCAGTACCGGATATCAATCTCAGGAGAGATGTGGACAGCCTGCTGGCTGACAATCAGGCCTTCAGCGTTCGCTGGGACGAGGCCAGGCCGGTTTTTGTTCTGGGAGAGAACATCACCTTCGAGGTGGGGCGGGCGGAATTGATTGCCGATTTCGAGTCCTCGCTTACTGACCTGGCAAATTTTATCGCCCGGCACCCGTCATACCGGGTCGTTGTGGCCGGGCATACCGATGATGCTCCCATCAGTACGTCACAGTTTCCCTCCAACTGGGAACTTTCAGCCGCACGCGCTGCCAGCGTGACGAAATTCCTCGCTGCGCACGAGGTGGAACCCTGGCGCATTTCTGTCCAGGGCCATGCCGAGTATGAACCGCTGGAAGAGAATACCACACCGGAAAACAGGCAGGCCAACCGCAGGGTGGAGATCACCCTTGTCAAACAGGACATGATCTGACAGGGAGATCATCGAGCAACGATTGCGTCTGAAAGACGCTCCCACACTTCTTTTTCTCTAATCTGTTACTTTCGCAATTC
>DAISYU010000116.1:5440-10219 GCA_036825155.1 Thermodesulfobacteriota bacterium
AACATTCCATTTGACAATGTTTCTTCCGAGCAGTACCATAACAAGCGTTATATGAGGAGGGCAGGGGTTTCATGCCGGCAAAGACCAGGTTCAGTGCTCAGGATGTTATTGATGCAGCCTTTCAGATCATACGGACCCAGGGGGTGGAGAAGTGTTCTGCGCGCGCTATCGCGCATGAGATGAACTCTTCGACCATGCCCATCTACTCGTGCATCCATTCCATGAAGGAGCTCGAGGAGGCAATCGTCAAGAAAGCGTTAGATCTTCTCATTCACTATGAAACCCAGGACAGGACAGGTGTTTCCGTTCTGGATATGAGTATAGGGTATATCCTCTTTGCCAAAGAGGAAAAACACCTCTTCCGAATGTTGTTTGTTCTCGAGGACAGAGAATATGATTCTCAATTAATGAACAAGGGGCAGGAGTATGCCATGGATGCTCTCATGGAAAGGCTCAATGCTTTCGAACCGTTGGACGGTTTCACCCATGATCAGAAGAAAGACATCCTGCACAGGATGTGGATCTTCAACCATGGACTTGCCGTCCTGCTCAACAACTCCATCATCGAGGATATGAGTGAGGATGATATCATAGACCTTCTCATGGATACCGGTGTGTATTTCATGGTGGGAGTCAGAGATAGAGAAACGATTTTCGCTCAGGAAAATATGGAGGATTTCAAGGAGATTGTAAGGAAGAGAAGGGACAGTATCAAGCAGACGGTTTCATGATAGGGAGGATGTGACTGCCTGGTAAAACACCTTGACAGAAGACAGGGAAAATCTGATTATGAAATCAAGGCTCTCTGGTCTGTTTTTGGTATTTTTTATTGTTTTTGATAGCGCAATGCTGACTTGCAACGCTGAGGGAGGTTATATGATCTTGAGATTGAGTCGTTTTTTAAGATTGTTTGTATTAGTTGTCCTCGCGGCGAGCATGTGGGGATGTGCCGATGCGGGATTCATCATAAAAAACATGGAGCCCCTCATGGATGAGCTGAACGTCTCCATGAACAAGAGTTCGGATGTGGAAATGCTCCGCGACGCCATGCCCGCAGGCCTGGTCCAGCTGGACGGATTCATCGAGGCTGCCCCGAACAATAAGCTGCTGCTTCGGACATCCGAGGCATACTTCGGCTACACCTTTGCCTTTGTGGAGGCAACTAACAAGGAACGTGCAAGCATGCTCTATCTCAAAGCACGCGATTATGCCCTGGATGTGCTCCTGCAGGAGCGCTACTTCCGCGAAAACTTCGACAAAGGGCTCGATGATTTCAAGGCGTCTTTAAAGGAATTCGGCAAAAGAGATGTCCCGGCACTGTACTGGACAGCGAATAACTGGATGGCCTGGATCGCCTTGAACCTTGACAATCCCGAGGTGCTCCTGGATGTACCCAGGGTCGAGGCCATGCTGCTTCGCGCGGTTGAGCTGGATGAGACCTACTACTACGGCGGTGCCCATGCAACGCTGGGCGCCTTTTATGCCTCCAGGGCAAAGGCCATTGGCGGGGATCCTGAAAAGGCCAGGTATCATTTCCACAGGGCATTTAAACTTTCACACTCAAAGCTGCTGTTCGTGCATCTGCTCTACGCGCAGTACTACGCCTACCAGATTCAGGACAGGGATCTGTTCGTGAAGACGCTGGAGGCAGTGGTTGCAACACCGGTTGATTATTTCCCGGAGAAGAACTTTGCCAATGAGATCGCGAAAAGAAAGGCGAGTGTACTCCTTCAAGACGTTGATATGTATTTTTAGCGGTTGTCCCGCCTGTGGGACGAACTAACCAAAGGGATGGGTACTATGAAGAGAGTTGTGATAGCATCGATCATGCTTCTTGTGGGAACAGGGCTGTTCTGTTCCCATAGCTGGGCAGCGGACACGGCCAAGATTACCGTAAAGATGGCCACCCTGGCGCCAAAAGGGTCTTCCATAATGAATATTTTTGAAGATCTCTCGGCGCAGATCAGAGAAAAGACCAAGAATGAAGTGGCATTCAAGATCTATTGGGGCGGGGTGCAGGGAGATGAAAAGGATGTCCTGAGAAAGATCAAGCTGGGACAGCTCCACGGCGGCGGCTTCATGGGGCCTGGTCTCGGGCAGATCGTCTCCGAGGTGAGGGTGACCGAGATCCCCTATGTATTCAGGAATTACGACGAGGTGGCATACGTCAGGTCGCGCCTGGAAGACACCATGAACAAGCTTTTTGAAGAACAGGGGTTCGTGGTGCTGGGCTGGATGGACCTGGGATTTATCTACACCTTCTCCAAGGTGCCGCTCACGTCGCTGGAGGTTGCCAGGCAGCAGAAGTGGTGGACCATGGAGGGCGAACCCATAGGCCGGGAGGTATACAAGGCCCTGGGTATCTCTCCCATATCGCTGTCCATTACAGATGTCGCCACATCGCTTTCCACGAACCTGATCGACTGTGCAAACATCACCCCATATGGTGCGGTGGCATTCCAGTGGTACTCCCGGTTCAGCTACATGGGTGAATTCCCCTCATCAAATATCTGCGGCGCAACAGTTGTAACCAAGAAGATATGGGACAAGATCACCCCCGAGAGCCAGAAGATCATCCTAGAAGTTTCACAGGGTTCCCATGCAAGGATCGTCAAGGCAACCAGGGAGGAGGATGCCAAGTGTCTTGAGATATTGAGAAAAGAGGGGATCCAGGTTGTCCGGGATATCGAAAACGATGAAGAGATACAGTTCATCTTCGATGCGGCGAAGCAGGCACGTGAAAAACTGGTGGGAGAGCTCTATTCCCGGGATCTGCTGAATCGCACATTGGCGCTTCTCGAAGAATACCGGAAGAGTCATCCCGACGATACAAAAGTGGAAATAATTCAGTAGGGGCAGCTCCATGCGGTGCAGGAAGTGCAGGGCCTATCTCTACGAAGGAATGGATGCATGTCCCGAGTGCGGGGTTGCAAATCCTGACCGTTCGACGGTCTTTGATTATATCGCACGGGCAGAAGAGATACTCCTCGCTTCCGCCTTGTTTGCCATGGTGCTCCTCGTCCTGGTCCAGATTATCCTGAGAAACTTTTACTCCATCGGGATCATGGGCGGTGCGGAGATCGTGCGGCATCTCGTACTCTGGGTTGCTTTCCTCGGCGCAGGGCTTGCCGCACGGGAGGGCAAGCATATCAAGCTGGAACTGGCCCGGCATATACTGCCTGCGCGCCTGCGGCGGATTTTCGAGATGATCACCTGTATGTTCTCCGTCGTTGTCTGCGTCATTCTTGTTTTTGCATCTGTGAACTTTGTCTGGGTCGATTATCAGGGAGGAGGCACCATCGCATTCTTCAATACTCCGGTGTGGATCCTGCAGGTGATTATCCCGATCGGCTATACCGTGGTCGCACTGCGGTTTGCAGCGCGGTGCGTACAGACCGCAGCCATCCTGGTCAGGGGAGACTGACGGACGTGACAACCCTTGTAATCATCCTGATTGTACTCATGGCCGTAATGGGCGCCCCGGTCTTTGTCGTGCTGTCCTCCTTTGCCATAGTCGGGTTCTACCTGTCGGACATCCAGTTTGCAGCACTGATCGTCGATATCTACAGCAAGTTCTCCAACAACCCGGTCCTCTATACGATCCCGATCTTTACCTTTGCCGGCTACATCCTGGCGGAAAGCAAGGCATCGGTGCGCATCGTCAATTTTTCTCAGGCGCTTTTCGGATGGCTCCCCGGAGGCCTTGCCATCGTTTCTCTCGTGGCATGTGCCTTCTTCACCGCCTTTACCGGTGCCTCGGGGGTAACGATCATCGCCCTTGGGGGGCTGCTCTATCCGGCCCTTGTCAAGGAGCACTACCAGGAAAAGTTTTCGCTCGGCCTTCTCACCTCATCGGGGAGCCTGGGCCTGCTCTTCTTTCCCAGCCTGCCCATCATTATCTACGGAGTGGTATCGGAGACAAGCATAACACAGCTCTTTGCCGCAGGACTGATCCCGGGGATCTTTCTCATCGTGATCCTCTCCATCTACAGCATCTTTGTTGCAAAGAGGGCCCACCTCTCGAAGACCCCGTTCTCGCTGAGAGAACTGGTGAGGACCGCACGGCAGGCGAAGTGGGAACTCTTTATCCCGGTCATCCTGATCGTGGGAATCTTCGGGGGCTTTGTGACCCTGGGCGAGATTGCCTCCATTACCGTGGCATATGCACTTATCGTGGAGGTGCTGATCCACAAAGATATCAGGCTCGGCTACATCCCGACCATCATGCATCAGAGCATGGTGCTGGTGGGGGGGATCTTTATCATATTCGGCTCAGCCCTCGCGCTCACCACGTATATGATCGACGCCGAGATCCCTCTGATAACTCTGAACTATATCCAGGCCCACATCAGCTCGAAGATCGTCTTCCTCATCGCACTGAATATCTTCCTGCTCATCGTGGGCTGTATCATGGATATCTACTCCGCCCTCGTGGTGGTGGTCCCGCTCATCGTCCCCATAGCCATGAGTTACGAGATCAATCCGGTCCACTTAGGGATCATCTTCCTGACAAATCTGGAGATCGGCTACTCCACCCCGCCTGTGGGCATGAACCTCTTTATCTCATGCATCAGGTTCGATAAATCAGTGATCACCCTCTATAGGGCTGCTGTACCCTTCATCTTGATCCTGCTCATCGGCCTGCTTGTAATTACCTATGTACCGGAATTGAGCCTGTGGCTGATCGAAAGATTCGGCATCAAATAACGCCACATTCTGCAGTTGAAAAATGTATGGTGCATAATTCCGGCATATGGCTTTGCTCTGTTGGAGCTTTTA
>DAISYU010000117.1:0-5514 GCA_036825155.1 Thermodesulfobacteriota bacterium
AATTCCGCTTACAGCTCCGCTTTAGAAGGTGATAGATCCCTTCTTGAACGGTTTTCTTTCTTGAGAATGATAATAATCATGTTTAAATTTCATCATTTACAGATACACCATGTTATTGCAGCAACAAATTTTGAGTCAGCCCGGTAAAAACAGATGGTTCTCCATAAAAAACCAGGTACAGGAAAAATTTATCGAAAAATTACAGCATCAATTGTTCAATACAATCCACGAAAAAAAATTACATGAATGTTCCTCTTCAGCAGACAAGATTACCAGCCGCCCTAATAATCAAATAATGATAATAACATCTTCCTGTTTGTCTAGGTTTGAAAGAAAAAATATTTCCATAAAAGAGAAAACCTCCATGAGGGAATCTTCCAATGACTTGATATCCCTTGAGGTGTGCTGAATGCAATCTGGTTTCCTCAAGCAGGTGGAGCGAGTACGAAAATGTTTTATCGTCTGTGGACTAATCAGAGAGCTCTGCGACCATGGGGAGATATTCTTCCGCCAAGTTCATTGACGGTGTACACAAACCGTTCTTTATTGCATGGATAAGATCGTCTCGGGAACTAACCGGTTCGTCCATCAATGTTATCACCCTGCCCAGCTCTTCAATGCTGTGGGCATCACTTCCGCCGCAGAGGATGAGGGGGTATTTTTTTGTCCAGGACTGAACATGTGCGTTCTCTAGGTCTGAATTTCTCCCATTGATACTTTCGACAACGAGGCACAAGCCCTTTTGGATAATGTGTTGTGCCACCGGACGGTCGTGCCGGAAGGGGTGTGCTGCAACGGCAACACCGCCCCTTTTTGAGACGATGTGCAGCAGCTCTTCGGCTACAAGGCCGGGTGACAGATCTTCAAAGGGACCGAACAGGAGGAAATCCCCTTCCGGGGTGTCGTATTCCATGCCGAAGATAATCACCAGCCCGTCATCCTGAATACCTTCTGTAATATCATGCCGGATATTCATAGAGTTGTGATCGGTGATACATACGCCATCCAAACCCTTGTCCCGTGCGTTCTTCAGAATCTCGTCTATGGAGAGACTGCTGCAGGATGAATGAGTAGTATGTACATGAAGGTCAAATATCATGGAATGTATATAGGAGGGATCAGAGCATATTTCAAATTAATTAATTGAATAACAAAAATGTTGTTATAGGGTACTTGAATATCTATGAAATCAACCCCCGGGATTCAGGGTCCAAAACCTGGTGAGTATGCAGTGCTTGCTCATGTTTCGGCCGGGCTGAACCACTTGAGCTGCTTGTGGAATAGGGATTTTCATGATGTGATAAATTCTGTATACACAGATGCAGGAGGTGCGGGTGAAAAAGTGTGTTCTCATTCTTCTTGACGGGATCGGGGACCGGGCCTTTGATGCCTTCGACACTCAAACCCCTCTCCAGGCAGCGCATACACCCACCCTGGACAGGATAGCCGCTCTCGGTTCGAACGGTCTTTACCATGCCGCCCGTCTCGGGCAGGCCCTTCCCAGTGAAAATGCCCACTTCGCCATCTTCGGATACGATGCTGACGATTTTCCAGGGCGTGGAGCCCTGGAGGCCATCGGGGCGGGAGTCGACCTGTCCCGGGAGGATGTTTCCATCCTGGCCCACTTCGCCTGCCTCAAGGAAGATGAGGGGATTCTCCTGCTGGAACAGGACAAACCCACAGCACAAAGCAAGGATGTCCGGGAACTCATCGAGACGGTAAGCCCCTTCGATGGGCATGACATTCAGGTCCGGTTCTATCAGACCAAAGGGCTGTTCGGTGTGGTGGTCCTCTCGGGCGATGTCAGCCCGTATATCACAGACACCAATCCCATGAGGGAGGGGAGCCCTCTCATGGAGGTGAAGACGTGGGAGAGTCATGCGCACGATACAAGACCCCTGAACAGTGCTCGGGCATTGAAGGCATATCTTGTCTGGGCATATGAACGATTGAGTGAACATCGGGTGAACCGGGCAAGATCGTCTGCCGGATTGTCTCCCATAAACGGAATCGTTACGCAGCGCGCCGGGCAGCTGAAATCCGTTTGCCCCTTTCAAAGTCGTTACGGGTTGAGGGGTCTGTCTATTGCCTCCGGGTTTGTCTATGCGGGGATGAGTTCGTATCTCGGTCTTGACTCCATAAAAGTGAACGATTCAGACGACCCTGCGCAGGACATGGCCGAACGGCTTGCACTTGCTCGCGGTGCCCTCGAAGACTATGACTTTATTCATGTGCACACCAAGACCCCTGACGAAGCAGCCCATACCAAGGACCCGTGGAGGAAAAAGGAGGTCATCGAAGCCCTTGATAGGGGAATTGCCCGGGAGATCGAACCGCTGTTGAGAGATCCTGATGTTGTCGTCGTTCTAACCGCGGACCACTCTACCCCGAGCTCAGGGCCTCTTATCCACTCCGGTGAGGCTGTCCCGCTTGTTATATGCGGTGACGGGGTGAGGCGGGACATGGTGCAGCATTTTGACGAGGTACACTGTGCTGCAGGGTCTCTGGGAACAGTCCGGGGAAAGGAGCTCATGTATCTCATCCTCAACCATCTGGACCGGGCGAAACTTGTGGGTATTATGGACACACCGCGGGACCAGGCATACTGGCCAGGAGACTATGAGGCGTTTTCCATCCGGAAAAAGACATCCCCATAGAGGAACAATGTATGACCGATGAAACCAGGCAGCGAAAATATCTCTATGATCTCGGTGTCATACACGGGAGGTTTCAGGTGCTGCATAACGACCACCTGAAATACCTTCTGGCAGGCAAGGAGCTCTGCGAACATCTCGTTGTGGGCATCACGAATCCTGACCCGCTTCTGAGTGGGGAAGACAGGGCAGATCCAAAACGCTCCACCCCCGGGGCGAACCCTTTGACCTACTATGAGCGGCTGATCCTGGTAAAAGATGCCCTCATGGATGCGGGGCTTGGCATGAATGAGTTTACCATCGTGCCGCTGCCAATAAACCATCCCGACATCTACCGGTACTACGTGCCTCTGGATGCGGTCTTTTTTCTCACCATATATGATGACTGGGGGAGGAGGAAGCTCGAGAACTTCTTGAGCCTCGGTCTGAAGACCCATATCCTCTGGGAGGTTCCCCCTGTTGAGAAGGGCATCAGTGCGGCTGATATCAGAGATGCAATGGCGCAGGGGCGACCATGGGAGCACCTCGTGCCTGAGTGTGTCGAGAGACGCCTGAAACTCTGGGACATTCCCGGACGATTGAAACGGATGCAGGGCGAATTCAAGGGGTCTTAAAAAGGCCAAGTATTGAATAGTGTCTCGCAGCACCTTATTTAAATCTAAAGAGAGGAGGAAATGTACGATGAACAAGAATATCAAGATATACACATTGAGCACCTGCAGCCACTGCAAAGCGACCAAAAAGCTCCTGAATGACTGCAATGTGGAGTACGAGTTCACCGACGTGGATCTTCTCCAGGGCCAGGAGCGCAAAGACATGATAGAGGCTGTGAAGAAGATCAATCCCAAATGTACATTCCCGACAATCATCATTGGTGATGTTGTGATCATCGGCTACAAGGAAAGCGAGATCAGGGAGGCGCTGGGACTATGAGTGACGTGAACAGTCTCTATGAGATGCTCAAAAAGGTCCAGGAGGCAAAGGGATACTATTTTAACAAGGATAAGGAGCGGGTTTTTGATCTGCTGGAGGCCTTGCTGTTCAACAAGGAGCGATACGGCTACATGTCCTGTCCGTGCAGGCTGGCCTCCGGTGACAGGGAGCAGGACAGGGATATCATCTGCCCGTGCGTATACAGAGGTCCTGATGTTGAAGAATACGGCAGCTGCTACTGCAACCTCTATGTTTCAAAGCAGTGGAATGAAGGCACTATCCCCCACAGCTATGTACCGGAAAGGAGGCCACCGGAAAAGGTCTTTGGAGGTTAAAAGCTCCTGTCGGGAGACCCTGCCTGGCTGATCAGGGTCTCTACAGTGCGGTATGGAACCCCGGTGGAAATTTCTCGGCAGGCTAGAGGATTACCTCAAGACCCTGCTGCTTTAAATACTCTTTAACCTCACGGATCCTGAAGGTGCGGAAGTGGAAAACCGAGGCTGCAAGGAGGATCTGAGCGCCGCCTTTGACTACTGCGGTATAGAAGTCCTCAAGCTTTCCTGCACCGCCTGATGCCACCACCGGTACATTAACCGCATTGGAAATGGCGCTGGTGAATTCGATATCATAGCCCTGCAGTGTGCCGTCTCCATCCATGCTCGTGGGCAGCAGGCACCCGGCCCCGTATTCCTCACACCTTAGCGCCCATTCGATGGCATCCTTTCCCACAGGAACATTTCCCCCGGATACCACAAGCTCAAAACCCGAGGGCATCTCAGAGTTTCTCCGGGCATCTATGGCAACGGTGACCCTGTCCGGTCCGAATTCCTTTGACGCCTCTTTCACCAGATCAGGATTCTTCACTGCGGCAGAGTTCATGGAGACCTTGTCTGCGCCCGAACCAAGGACGAGGTCAATATCATCCAGGGAAGCAATACCGCCCCCGACCGTCAGAGGGATATCGATGACAGATGACACGTTCTTTACCCATTCCAGTCGGGTCTTGCGGTTTTCCAGCGTTGCGGCAATATCTAAGATAGCGAGCTCGTCCGCCCCTTCGGCCTGATAGAACCGTGCGTGTTCCACAGGGTCTCCTGCGTCACGAATATCAACGAAGTGCACCCCCTTAACCACTCGACCGTCTCTCATGTCCAGACAAGGCATGATCTTTATTGCGGCCATATAATCGCCCCCTTTTAAGTAATGTTTTGAAATAAACATCCACTTTAAAGAAATTGAGCAAAGATTGCAAGTATCCCAAAGGAAAATAAGGGGTAAGGATTTCAGCAAAATGGGACGTGCCTCACAAACGAAGGCAGGGGTAAGGCTTTTGACAATATATGTTGCAATGCACCAAGAAAGTGTTTAAGGTAAGCATACATACGACCGATACGTTATTGCAGGACATCAAAGCCGTGTAAGTCATAAGCGATTCGATTCGCGGGAGGATGCTGCAATAGCATGTCAGGCAACAGGCATAAAAACCATCACGAAGGAGACGCATCATGATTATGCCATACATGGACCTCGCCCGATTTTTCAACACCGTCACCTACCGAAGCAAACCCGAATGGATGAGTGCCAATCAGGTGGTGTATGAAGACACAGCCGTTATACTCAGAAGATTCGACAAGGACCGCCTCGGGGAGTCGATCCTGATTGTGCCGCCGCAGGCCGGGCATCACTCAAGCATAGCCGATTATGGGCCGGGCTGCAGTCTGGTGCAGGCATGTTTGGAGAACACGGACAAACCCGTCTATGCAATCGAATGGAAGCCGAGCACCCCTGCCCGCAGCAACGAATCGATCGATGATCTCGTCAAGCAGCTCATGGTATGCGTGAAGAAGATCCGAGGCCGGGTTGTTCTGGCGGGTCTGTGCCAGGGAGGCTGGCTTTCGACGATATATGCGGCACTTTTTGAAGATGA
>DAISYU010000117.1:5614-10186 GCA_036825155.1 Thermodesulfobacteriota bacterium
AGGAAGTTTCAGGAATGGTACGAACATACCCAGGATATCTCGGGACGGTGGTACCTCGAGGCTGTTGAGGCGCTGTTCAAGGAGAACAGGCTCATAAAAGGCAGGCTGAAGGTGCTCGGGGAATATGTCGATCTGAGCAGGATCACCTGCCCCCTGGCCCTGCTGGCAGGTGAACGGGATGATATCACGCTGCCGCCGCAGGTCCACAATCTTGCACTCTATGCATCCACGCCGAAAGAGCAGGTGTTCCGGGCTGTTATCCCCCAGGCAGGTCATATTTCCGTATTCATGGGGCGCAGGGCATTGCAGCATGAATGGCCCCAGGCGCTGCACTTCATATCCGAAAGGCTCGGGAGGGGTAAGACCTGCGGCAACGTGGAGGCATCCTGTTAGGATACGTGCGCCTGTTCAAGACGCTGGTTCTTATTGGCAGGCACAGGCAAGGCGCTATTTATCCTCTTTCTTGTCCGTGTCTCCGGGCTTTTTGGCGAACTGGTTGAAGAAGGAGTTGAAGGGTGTAAGCCCTGTCAGGGTTTTTTGTGCCATGTCCGAGTAGTCTATACCCATATCCAGCCATTTGCTGAACTGTTCATCCATCGCCTTTTTGAACTCAAGATAATTGGTAATGATCTGCTGCAGATACTTGTTGAAGAATTCCTGGAGAACGTTCTCGCCGTAGCGGATGATGAGGTGCAGCAGCTCCGCGGGCAGGAGGGCGTTTTTCTTTCTCGCCTCTTCCATGATGATCTGAGTAAGGATAAAGGCCGTGACATCCTCCTGGGTCTTTGCGTCATGGACCGCCACCTCATCGCCTGCCTTGATCATGTCCGCTACCTGGTTTAATGTGACATAGGTGCTTTTTTTCGTGTCGTACAGGCGCCGGTTCGAGTATTTTTTCAGTACTATCTTTTCCCGCATAACTTCTGTCCGTCCCTGATAAGAATATACTGCCCTGCAGGTGCATATATTACCAGCCTGAACGAAATGTCGCAATGCACAAATATCCATCCGGCTACGTTTTCAGTTATGCAGAACATGCTCGACCTCGTCTCTTCAGATAGAAGCAGAAAGTTATGTCGTGTAGGCTTAGTAATGTAGACTGAGCCTAGCCCAGATGGTCTTGAGAAAGGGCCAGTCATTGTGCTTTCAGTTCAAGGCCTGTGCATAATCGAGTATTGTCATTGCGAGCGCAGCGAAGCTCCATTTCTGCAGGACAGCAGAAATGGACGCATAAAGATGCGCCCAGAGGGTGAAGGCCATGGATGGCCTGAGTAAATCTCTATCTTCTTGTATTTGTTGAGATTGCTTCGTCATCCGCCTTGGCGTACTCCTCGCAATGACAGAAGATGCAACTATTTATCTTTTCAATGAAAACCATCTGACAACCCTCATGCAGGAAAGGTTTCAAATTGACATGTTGCAATAAAAGCTACTCAATCATGTGGCCATATGCAGCATAAAAAACAGATAATAATTTTGAAATCAATAAGTTAAAAAAGATCGATTGACAATTGCGGATGAAAAATAAAAATGTTGCAGTGCAAAAAAACATCTTGACAACGGTGAAACGTACACTATAGTAAAGGCATAATAAGCAGCAGAAAACCAAGGAGGCAGAAGTTATGGATATGAAAGACGTCGCAAAAAAGGTGGTGGAGGTTCACAAAACATCGTTCGACAATGTCTTTGAGGCCGTGGTGACTATTCAGGACCAGACCGAGAAGATGGTGAACGCATTCCTTGCACAGGCATCACTGATCCCGCCGGAGAACAAAGAGGCATTGGGCGAGTGGGTGAAGGTGTACAAAAAGGGCCGTGATGATTTGAAAAATGTTGTCGACGACGGGTATGCCAAGGTTGAAAAGTATATTTCCTCGACCTTGAATATCTAAGCCCACAAAATTACTTTTATAAGGAGAACGTTATGGAAACTAAACAGATTGTCAAAGACGTGATCGGCTTGCACAGATCAACGTTTGAGAGCGGATTTAACATGTTCGCTTCCCTCCAGGACCAGGCCGAGAACATGATGAACGACCTTTTGGAGCGGGCAGCATGGGTGCCTAAAGAGTCAAAAGATGCCCTCGCCGAGTGGTCAAGGATCTGCAGGAAAGGCCGTGAAGATGTCAAAAAGGCCGTGAACGACGGGTACAAAAAGGCGGAGAGTTTTTTGACCTCGGGGGTCAAGTTTCAATAACAGGCCAATTTAGAGACAGAGGAGGGAATAACATGGACCAGAAACAATTTGTAAAACAGATGATAGATTTTCACAAAACATCGTTCGACAACAGCTTTAATGCCATGGTCATGCTCCAGGAGCAGACAGAGAAGATGGTGAGCGCTGTCCTCGAACAGGCCACCTGGCTGCCGGATGATGGCAAGAATGTACTCAATCAGTGGATCGGTGCCTACAAAAAAGGACGTGATGATTTCAAGAAGACCGTTGATGACAACTTCAAGAAGGTCGAGGAATATTTCTCAGCTGCAGACAAGCCGAAAAAGTAAGCACCACAGGTGCGTCATCCGTACAGGGGGTTGCCATGGCAGTCGATGATAACCAGTATCTCGAAATGTATGAGTCGCTCAAGAACAGCCTCGAAGAGTTCACCCGTATGAATGAAAAACTGTTCGGGGCTGCTGCGGAGAAGACGAAAGCGCTCCAGCTGTATTACAATGGTGTGTTGAAGTATTTTCACGACTTCATCGACGCATACTGGATATCGGTAAGCTATTTCGCCTCGGTGGAAGGTGAGCGGCTTGTGAACACATCACCGGTGGAGACTATCAGGGACTATGTCGACCTTCTTCAACTCAACCTCATGATCGCTCAGGATGCCCTTACAAGCTCACACACAGTCATCAGTAACTATCATCTGCGGCAATTCAACGAGACGCTGACTGCGTGGATTAATACGGTCTACGGCATGCCGGGAGAAGATATCGAGACGCTCACGGCAAAACAGGCGCAACTTATGGAGCGGGTGGTCCATGCGTATCCCGAGGCAATTCGAAGCATCCGGGATGAATACGGGTTTCACTTCGACAGCGGCGGCTACAAAAAAACAGGAGAGACTGAGAGGTTCCTGCTCTACCAGGTGCTCCCGACAGACAAGCGGATAAAGGTAAAAAAAGGCGGCAAACCAGTTATGATCATCCCGCCCTTTGTGCTGGGGACGAATGTCCTTGCCTTCCTGCCGAAAGATGGCAAGAGTTATGTGCATTCCTTTGCCAACAAAGGGATCCCCACCTACATCCGCATCATGAAGGACATAGCCACCACCCCCGCTTTCCAGCTGATGACAGGGGAGGATGATGCGAGAGATACCCGGGTTTTCTGTGAACTGCTCAGGAAAAAGCACGGCAAGCGGGTTACGCTCAACGGTTACTGTCAGGGCGGATTTTCCGCACTGTGCAACATACTCTCCGGTGAGCTCGACACCCTGGTGGATGCACTCATCACCTGCGTCTCTCCCATGGATGGGACCCGCAGCAAGGGCCTGGCGACATTTCTCAGGAATCTGCCGCCCAGGTTCAATGATCTCGCCTACGGAACAAAGACCCTGCCGAACGGGAACAAGGTGGCAGACGGCAAGCTCATGGGCTGGGTCTACAAACTCAAGGCCATTCAGGACGAATACCCACTGGTGAGCTTCTACCGGGACATCATGATGCTTTCCGCCAATGGGTCCGCGCCGGGGGAATTCAACAAGACGGCTCTCGCGATAAACTACTGGCTCACCTACGAGCGCAACGATCTTCCACTGGCCATCACGAAGATGAGCTTCGATTCCTACAACATCCCCATAACGAAAGACGGCACCCTGCCGGTGAGGCTGTTTGGCCGTGAACTGAACCTGAAACGCATGAAGGAAAAGGGGATCAAGTGGCTTATCTGCTACGGTGAAAAAGACGACCTGGTGGAGAAGGAGACTGCACTGGCTCCCATAGATTACATTGATGCCGAGGTGACGGTATTTCCCAAGGGGCATCTCGCCATTGCCACCTCGTGGTCAAACCCGGATTCAGAGTATGCCCTGCACAAGCGGTTCGGTGAGAATAATTATCGGGGCCCGGTGCTCTACCAGCTTGACCTCGATGAGGCGGTGAAAGGAGAGTGATGGTGGACAGGCACGTGCTCGAATTATGGGGGAACCTGTTTCTCAATGCGGCAAAATCGCAGAAGCAGTTCGAAGATCTGGCCCGGTGGATGGGGGGAGATTTCAGCGGGATCGAGGAGCTCGGCGATCTCCTGGGCAGATTGTACGGGGCGGACATGATCGCGAAGAACACCACCGAGTATCTGGAGATCTGGAAGAAGGCTACACAGGATCTTACCACTTCATTCAGTGAGTTTCTCTCCCTCATGGATCTCGTGCCCAGGCAGGACTACGAGAGTGTGCTCAGGGAAAACGAGGAACTCAAGGCAAAGCTGGCAGAGCAGGAAGCAGCCATTGAAAAGCTTCGCGGGGTATTCGATTCCCGGCTTGCCAAACAGGCTGGCGGACTCGAAGGCTTTGAATCCCTGATTCAGGACCAGACCAGGCAGTTCAATGAACTGCTGTCGAGTTTCAC